>QMXD01000154.1 GCA_003661965.1 Candidatus Hecatellales archaeon | reverse complement strand
TGGAGCCCTTAACTACACCCTAGACCAAGGGGTGGCTAGGGTGTTGTCGTCCTACCTTGCTAGACTACGGTCCCACCAAGGTGAATTTTATTTTTGACTAAAAATTAAGTTTTTCGTTTTGGGTGTGTAGAATTTTTTGGTTGTTAGGCTTTGTTTAACCTACTACTGTTGCGTTTGCACATCTTCTTCCTATCCTGTTTATTCTTATTGTTACATGGTCTCCAGGTTTTGTTTCAGGAACAAACACTACAAACCCTTTAATTCTTGCTATTCCCTCTCCACGTCTGCTTGTTTCACTTATTTCTACCTCATAGTCTTTTCCTACTTCAACTGGGCATGGTTTAAAGCTTCCGCCTCTAAAAGGTTTTCTTCCACTCAAAAGTTTTCACCTCCTCCCTCCTTCTTTTAGACTGGATAAAGCTTTATTCTAGAATTTCAAGTGTCCCATATCTTCCAATGTTTAGATGTTTTATTCCTCTAAACTCTGTAACATAGCCGTTGCTGATTTGAACGGTGTCGTTAACCTTTACCTTTTCTATCTGCTCGTTCCATAGGGAGAGGTTTATTCTTCCACTTTCATCTTCGATTACAGCTGTTGCAACCCTGTTAAGCCTATTAGTAAACCTTGAAAAAACTTCTCTAGGTTCAGATATTTCAACAATTTTTCCTTTAACGTTTACAGACCTCATCCCAACAGCTAGGTCGCTTATCTTCAATGAGCCTTTCACCTCCTCAAAAATAGGCTTGGGTTTGGAGTAAGGTTTTCCAAAAAAGGTTCGTGTAGATTTAAAGTTTCGTTTACGTCTATTCCTACTAAAACTTTTACCGTGTATTCTTCTCGGCAACTAAACCCTTATCCTTCCAAACCGTTTAGGCTCAACTAAAAGGCAAAGTGAAAAACCAGCAAAGCCAGCTTAACACTTGCCTTATAGTTAAACCCATAAAACATAGCTTTCTAGCAGTATATAAGTCTATGGGAAAAATAAGGCTAATCTATCTTTATAGGTTCACCTTTAGGTTTTTCTTCAACCTTTTTTAGGGTTACCTCAAGCACACCGTTTTTATAGACAGCTTTAGCTGTTTTTGGGTCTATTTCTGCTGGCAACTCCAACTCCTTATAGTATTTTCTTTGAGGTGTATCCACGGAGATTGTTAGGGTTTTTGGGGTTGCATGAAGCTTTATGTCTTGTTTTTCAACTCCTGGAAGCTCAGCAACAACCTTAACCACACCATCCTCACTAAAAACATCAACCAAAGGTTCACGTTCAACCCTTATACCAGGCTTTAAACCTTCACGTTTTACGTTTCCAAACTCTCTGATTACAGGTTTACCGTCAGGACCTATGGTTACTGACCAACCCCAAACCAACGGTCTTATTTCTCTAAAGTTTTTTGAAAAGTCTTTTTCAAACTCTTTAAACATTTCCTCAACCATTTTTTCGAATTGACGCATAAACTCGTCTATGTCTCTAAATGGGGTTCTCCAACGTTTCCACCATTCATCCCACCAACTCATAAACCTCCCCCCTCCAACAACGTTTTTTGGTTAAAGTTTAACCATAAATTTTAGATGTAAACCGATAGTTTAAAGTTTATTCTGGAATGGTTTGCTGGTAGAGGCTTTTAGAGTTTAAGCTAAACTTTTTTAGTTACAAACCTTAATTTTTTAGCCAACTAGGAAATTTTACCCGATGATTAGTAGGGTTGAGGCTGAGATTGAAACTTTACCTTCCCATGATAGGGTGAGAGCTAAAAAGCTTATTTATGAGGCTAAAAGGGAGGTTAACGTAAAAACTTTGGCTGAGCTTCTTCTCCTACTTTCAAGGTATGGTTTTAGGCTTAAAAAGGGGGAATTAAATCTTCTCCTAAAAGAAATACTTGAAAATTCCTCTACCAGAGAAGTTTACACATAGTTAGGGGTGTAGGTTTTTCGCTTTTAAGTTTTGGGGTTATTTCACCTTTTTTAAGTCTTTTTAAGGCTAAGCTTATAGGTTCAGCATCCAAAACTATTGTTACAAAAAATACGGCTAAACCACACCAACCATTCCACCTTTTTAAAAGAAATTTTTCCACCCTTCTCATGTCTGGCTTTTTTATTTTGTAGGCTTTTGATGCAAGCCTCATCAACCACCTATCTATCGGTAGAAGCGAATACCTTCTCTGGAAAAAAACTAGGGCAAGTTTGGCTGTATATTCTCCAACACCCTTAATTAGGCAAAGTTTTTCCACAGCCTCCCTATCACCCATTTTTTCAACCTCCTTTTCAAAGTTTGCTTCCCCAAGGAATGTTTCAGCTATTTTTTTGATGGTTTTGCTTCTATAGCCTAACCTAGCCTCACTAAGCCTATCCTTATACTTGACTATTGTTTTGGGGTTTGGGGGGAGGAAAACCTTTTTCCCAAAAAAGTTTAGTTTTTCACCAAAAAGTTTGTGTAGGTTTAAAACCATCCTCCAACCCTGAAGAAAGCTTGCGTTTTGCTGGCAAACCCCTATAAGTAGAGAGTTCCATAGGCT
>QMXD01000153.1 GCA_003661965.1 Candidatus Hecatellales archaeon | reverse complement strand
TGATGAACCTGTTCGGGGAGGCGGGTGGACAGGGAAAACGCCTCTCCCATCTCCCTTCTGATGTAAGATTCTATACCCCTGGAACCATTTCCGTTCCGGGGGAGCCCGGGAATAAGCCACAGACCTTTAAACAGCCCCTTCTCTTTTGGCATAAGGAATATCTTCTTCCTGTGCAGGAAAATAAGAAGGGTGGTCTTCTTCTTGATTACGAGCTTCTCTCTTCTACCTGGAATAACCTGCTGGAGGTTCTTCCTTAAACATACGCACCCCTTTTTCAGGGGGCAATGATGGCAAAGAGGAGACTCAACAAGGCAAACAGTCTGTCCTAACTCCATAAGCGCCTCATTAAAACTCCCTGGTTCTTTAACCGGAATAACCTGCTCCAGAAATCCCCTTATGGACTTCTCCCCTTTTCTATCCCTGCTCCTGAATCCCAGAAACCGCTGAATCACTCTCTTCACATTAGCATCTATTACAGGACAGGGCTCTCCGTAGGCGATACTTAAAATCGCAGAAGCAGTATAAGGCCCAATACCTGGAAGGCTTGAAAGGGTACTGTACTCATCTGGAATCCTGCCCTTATACTTCTTCTGAATAATCCTTGATGCTTTAAGGACGCTCCGGGCACGGCTGTAATAACCCAGTCCCTCCCAGAGCGTTAATATGTCTCTTTCTCTGCTTCTGGCCAGGGAGGAAAGTGAGGGGAACCTCTTCATCCACCGTAAATAATAGGGAACAACTGCCTTGACTGCGGTCTGCTGAAGCATAATCTCTGAAATCCATACTGAATAAGGGGTGGGATTCCGGCGCCAGGGCAAATCCCTCTTACGTTTATAAAACCAGGGAAGGATGTTTTTAAAGATTTCTCTTCTGAGAAGAAGTTTCTCTGACATATCTAAACCAGAACATGCCCGAGTCAACCTCGGCTTTTAATTTTTTGATTTCTGTTATTCTATTGTTTTTTTCATATTTTTATTTCCTGAATAAATCCAGATACTCTTTCAAAACAAATAATCTGTTCCGAGAAAATCCGGTGATTTCTTTAAGCAGTTTCAAAGCTACCAACGCCTTAACGAGACGGTTGGCAGTGTTAAAACTAATGTCAGATACGGTGTCATCAGATACGGTGTCCAGATACGGTGTCAGGCATTCACATTTTACATTTGTAATTCTCTCTCACCTTTTTCATTCAGATATAATCCTGCTGATGATTTCTTTGTATTCCTGCTCCCCACTTTTTATCTTTTCCCATGCTTTCAGGCAATTTCTGGATACTGTAGCTGGGGCTATACCCATCAATCTGCCTATCTCTCTGCTCTTTAGATGGGCCAACCTCCTAAGAAGGTAAATCATAATTTCTCTTGTTCTAACCAGGTTTCTCTTCTTCTTTGGCCCTTTCATCTGCCTGGAGTCTAAATGATACCTCTTGCACACATAATTGATTATTCTCTCTTTTGATATCTTGCCTTCTTTCTTCCTTACTCCTTCCTTTCTTCTCTCTTGTTTGCTTGACTTTAATATCTTTTCTGCAAACAGCTTTTCCCCAAGAATCATCTGCCTGATTAAATTCCCTGGATATCTACTATCTTTCTCCTTGAGCCTGTCTTCTACAAATTCTTTGTATCTGCTCTGACTCCATCCTTTATCCCCTGATATCATCCCCAGTATTATTCTGTTTGTTATAATTCCTTCCCCTCCCCTCCCTATGTATTCCCGATAACTGGACCATCTGTAATCTTCAGGTCGCTTTACTACTCTTGCATATACCGGATTCAAATGGATGTATCTGCTTACCTCAACTAAATATGGGTCTTTCTGGATTATTATGCTCTTGTATCTCCCCTGAAATACATGCCCCTTAACCCCATACTTCTTGTTGAAATATTTTGTATATATCGTATTTATGCCCTGCATAATTCTTGATAAGTGGACTCTCCCGGTTTGTACTAATAAATGTAAGTGGTTGGTCATTAAACAGTAACAAATCAGATTAAAGTCAAATTCTTCCTGGCTTCTTTTAAGAACTTCTAAGTAGTATTTATAATCATCTTTTTCCTGGAATATCTCTTCCCCTTTATTTCCACGATTCATTATATGATGATACATACCAGGAAAATCGTACCGAATTGGTCTCATCTTAACAGATATTATATGTCTTCAAATCGGAAATGTAAATGCCTGACACCGGAAGGGTATGTCTTCAAATCGGAAATGTAAATGCCTGACACCGGAAGGGACACCGGAAGGTATACCTTTTAACAGATATTATATGTCCTCAAATCGGAAATGTAAATGCCTGACACCGGAAGGACATATGTCTTCAAATCGGAAATGTAAATGCCTGACACCGAAAGGATACAAATCGGAAATGTAAATACCTGACACCGGAAGGTATTATTGCGGGTCTCCAGCTTGTCAGCTATCCTCTCCCTAAATTCTTTTCGCCGTCTTAATTCTGATGCGTTGCTCCGCAACGCTTTTTTTATTTATCTTCTTCTCACGGACTTCCGAAAAGCCAGC
>QMXD01000152.1 GCA_003661965.1 Candidatus Hecatellales archaeon | reverse complement strand
GTATATTATGAACCAAAATGTATAAGCCGATAAAAATTAAGTCGGAAGTTCATAAAGAGCTAATGAAGATTAAGGTAGAGCTTATAGGGAAAACTCAAAATCCAAACATAACATATTCAGATGTGCTTTCTTTTCTAATCAAATTTTATAGGGAACATCAAAATTCCAAATAGAGAGGAGAGAATGTCTAGATGAGGGAGAATTTAGAGAAGAGGCTTTCAGACCCTACTGACCCTCTTAGCGTCTATGCTTACGGATGGTATAGAAGAAAGAACCGTAAAAAGAAGAAAATAAAAGCTAAAGAGGAAAAGAAGCAGAGAAAAAACTCTGAACCTTCAGAAAACCCTTAAATTGTCATTAATGAATTTGCGCCGAAACTTACCATAGCCAATATAGACGTGTCGGCGCCGAAACTTTCCAACCTAGAAAAAATTTTACCCCACCCTCAATTATAAAATATCTCTAACTGAAACCATATGGATTTTGTGGCGCCAAAACTTCCTCAATACATCTATAGACTAGTCTATAGGCGTTGTGGCGCTAGTTCTTCCAAGTGCATAGGTCAACCAGATAATCTAGGGTTAGAAGCTCCTTAACCACAATATAGTATGTTATTGTAGGCTGAAGTTTTCCAGTTTCAACTATTAAAGGCTTTTCTGGTTCTTTAACATATAGAACTTCTCTAGCTTCAACAATTACCCTTCTAGGGTGAAGTGTCGGCGTAAAATCCAATATTTTAAGCGGAGTCCTCAAAATTTCAAGTCTAGGCTCTAAGGCTCTAACTTTCTCCTTTATTTCAACTTCCCTTCTATGAACCCACTTCCCGACTATACGCACCCTTTCAACTTCTAAACTTCTAGACGTGTCTAAGGCTCTAACCCTATCTTGCGCCGACACTTCCCACTTAATATAAAGATAGCCTTCAGAAAGCAGTTTTTCAAGCAGATACCTAACAAAATTCTTCATGAATGGACTAGGCTTAAAATCCGTAAATCTACCCTTAACTGCTTCCATCTATACTTTCCTTCATAAAAAAGCCTTTCCCAATAAAGCCTCTTCATAAAATACTGAACATCTAAGGGTATTCCCTTTAAATAGAAGATTCTTAAAACCTCAAGTATTCTTTTAGCCTTTTCTTCAGCCCATTCCTCATAAGTCCTTCCATAAACTTGAGTATAGCTCACTCTAACCTTCCCTTAACTACTGAAAAAACAGAACCCTATAAACCTCACTCTTAAGAATCATGATACAAACAAACGCAACTTAGGAAAAATTTTACCCCACCCTCAGAAGGTATTTATTTTCGTATATCGTAAGATTTAAACCTCCAACCGACAACAAACCCACAACCAAACAAAAATAATCTAGACAACCACAAGGACAACTAATTAAATAATTGCTGGGAACACCACTTGAGCAACTGTCAGTATCACATTATACTTAAATTTAAGTATAATGTGATACTGAGCTATTCCTCGATAATATATTCCGCTTTTTCGCTTTGCCTCGAACATATGGTTTTTTGGGGTTTTTGTGGTTGTAGGGTTTAGAGGATTACAGTTTGAGATATATACCCTTTGAGTGTGGGGTAAAATTTTCTCCAAGTTGTGAAGTGTGGGCTTTATGGTATTGAGAAGTTAGTTAGAGTCCAACTTTTGGATGACCTTCATCTTTTGAGATTGCATGTTTGTCTTAGCTTCATGTCTGTTAGCATCGGTAATAGCATTGGAGAATAGCTTAGTAATAAATGTTATATATTAGAGCATATTTAAGGCATATTGAGGCATATCTGATATGTCTCAAGCTAATCTGATTAAAGATGTAATTAAGTATTTGAGGGAAGCTCCTATTACTTACGAGGAGATTTTAAAAAAGGAGCCTCTGGAGAAGCTTATATCCGATAAGGATGTTCAAAATGCTCTGCAAGAGGCTAGAGAACGTTATTTCAAATGGTTAGATAAAACCATAATTAGGCGTGGCTTCCAGATTCAAATGGAGACTAAGCAGAAGACTTGTCTAGGCTTTATGATTAATTGCCTGCTTGATATTGTTATCAGGAAAATCTTAGACTACTATGGCATTCGCTTTGAGGGTAGATTAGCCTTTAAAGGCTTAGGGTATGCAGTAGGGAAGAAGGCTAAGAAGTTCTCAAGTAAAGCCTTAGAAACTCAGATTAGAGCCTTAATTGACTTTTACAAGGCAACTAGAGACTTAGATGAGGAGAAAGCTCGCATAGTTGCTTTGGCTTCTGCAAAATGTGTAAAATGGGCTGAATCTGAATTTAGAGGCGTAATTTTCAAGGAGATTAAAGAGGAAGCTGAGGAATACACTCAAGAAGAGGAAATGGAAGAGGAGAAGGAAGCTAAAGAAGAGGCTGAACAAGGCTAGCAATACTTGAACTGTTCAAGTTTGGAGAGCCTAAAATGGCTGTTCTAAGCGAAAATGAAATAGTATTCCGTGAACTATGCAAAAAAGCATTAAAGGAGCTTAGAAAAGTCGTTAAAACAGCAGAGAGGAGAAT
>QMXD01000151.1 GCA_003661965.1 Candidatus Hecatellales archaeon | reverse complement strand
GTAGAATCTTCTTGGAACTACGGTTACTGTCTTTGAAATTGTGTCCCATCTTCCTTCGCTATCTGTGATGTTTAACGTTACCGTATAGTTTCCGATTTCGCTATAGATGTGAAATGTGGTGGGATCTGTTTCTTCAACTATGGGGGTTCCATCACCAAAATCCCAAGCGTATTTAATATTTGTTCGTAGGTTTCGGGGTATGTCGGAACATAAATGAAGCTGGCAAGTGGAGGCTGCGGAGGCGGTGGCCCTGGCTGAAAGAGTACTGTTGAATCTTGGCCTAGAGAATTATGAGTTATATCACCACTTTTTGTAGGTGGAGGATCCACTTTGCTTCCGTAAGCATCAAAATGCATTCTCACGCCGTTAGCATCTGAAAATGTTACCGATACAATAAGGGTGACAAAACCCTTCCTTGGGACCGTTCCAACATTAATTATTGTGTCGTTAAACCATGTGGGATATACATCTCCATCTGGCCAATCCCATATGCCATATGGTTTAGGGCTTCCAAATCTAAAAGCGGATTTCGGCACCTCAGTGCCATTAATAATAAGAGATTCAAGGTTTTGATATCCAGCATCATTTAATGCGATAATTAGGTGGGTATCATATGACCTTTTTGCCTGACTCGTATTATTTATCATTAAGCTAAAAGTTTGAGAACAACCAGACACATTCAATAACCAGCATTCACTTAGCCAAGGATCATTATTAAATCCAACGTAGGTTCCGTCCGGCAAAGAAACTTCTAGAATAGCAGATGGATCGCACCGAGCGGGAACCGCCATATAAAATAGAGTAAGAATTATACTAAAAATCAGGACTACTTTGATGAATCGTTTCAAATACTCCCTCTCCCTTCGGCACATAACCATATGTAGAACTGAGAATTTAAAATTTCCGGAATAATCTTCTATAACAAGAGTCAAACCAATTTGAAGCCGACAAACTAATCAGCAGAACCCAGGAAAAAACGTCCATAAAGTCAGAAATAAATGAAGATTTTTTCTCCAGCAACTGTTCAATTATCTCTTTGGGACATAAATTTGCTGCGCGGTTCGGATAGTATTCCAAAACAGCTTGGGTTACGGAATCCTTTAATCCCTTAATAGCTTCTTTAACTGTTTGATTTTTTTGAAAGAAACGTTTCAGAAGCTCCAGGGTTGCATTGTCTGTGTAATCAACAGTCACATCATGAGTCCAGCCTATATACACCAACGCTTTCCTATGATCAACAAACGCCCTAGCCATGCTATAACTCTCTAAACTGTTGCAACCCATCGCAATAATTGTTGAATTTTCAAATTTACCGTTTAAGCAATTGCGGATAAAGTCTGGTGTCACACCGATATAATGCTTTTTAGTGCCATCACGCAGCTCAAGAGTCGCATTTGCAAGATATCCCTTGCTGAACCACTCACTATATTTGCCTAGATTTTCGCGGAGAGGCTCTGATGTAAAAAAGCATACTGCCTCTTCCCCTACAAGCAGACCAGAATGGACACGTAAAATAACCAAATTATACCGAACAAGATTCTGATAAACTTCTAAAGTTACGTCCCTAACTCCCACATAATCAACTTTAACGCCGACATCTTCCAGTAATTTTCTAGTTTCATTTACAAATGGAATATTTTCGCCGCTAGGTGACAATTCATCTAAGTAAAGATTGTCGACAATTATGGCTTTTGGAATCCTCGGGCTTCCATGGAAAAATACAAAAATAGTAATTAGACAAATGCAAACTACGATAAGAATTATCGGAATTATAACTTTGAATTTCATCTTTTCTTCGCGTTATATTTGCTCATGGACTAATCTAAAGTTTACCGCTCTTGTTTACTTGTTATCTGACGGGTACTTACTTGTTTTATCGTAATATTTTCGATTTAAGAATATTGATTAAAGACGCGTCGTCCTTTTATTTTAAAGATGTACCCAAAAACACTTAGAAAGCTATCAATTATGCTATTTGCGGCCATTTTGCTTATGGCTGTTCCTCAGTTATTATCTATAAATTTTCAAGAAGTAAGTGCTTATGAAGAGAAGAGCCTAATATTAGACGTTTTTACGCAAAAAACACCATTTAATGGGTGTGGATTAAATCGGTCAAGCGACCCATTTGCACCCTATGAAGTAGTCAAGCTTTATGGAAACTTAACATATAATGGGCACCCACTGGCCAAAGTTCCCGTAACATTTAACATTATGGGACCACCAAATAAGCTGTATAATTACACATTTGAAGTAACTAGAGAAACTAACGAATCAGGCATAGCCTCACTGGATTTTTCATTTCCACAAGCAAATGATACAGAGATTATTGGAATATGGACAGTAAATGCAGTAGCAGAATATAAAGGCAGAAGTGCTTGTGACATTTTAACATTTAGAGTTGACTGGATAATTAAAATTCTCTCGGTTAAACCAGTAAATTCCACAGGGCACTATCAAAGAGTCTTCGGCATCGGAGGAGAAATGGGAGTAGAAGTAACTTTAAGAAATATTGCAAGAACATTCCAAAATACAACTCTTTTTATAGGGTTCC
>QMXD01000150.1 GCA_003661965.1 Candidatus Hecatellales archaeon | reverse complement strand
GTTAAGCCGCACGTCGCCGGGGACTAGCGAGGTGCGGGAGCCCTCGTGAACCCCCGGTGCTGCGTGGGGGTGTGCCCCCGCGCGGCCATAACCTCAGCTTTTAGCGTTAGCGAGATGCAACTTCTATCTGGTAAGAGGGTTGAGGAAAGGCTTGCTAGTTGCAGTGGAAGGGATAGATGGAAGTGGGAAGACCAGCGTAGTTAGGGAACTTGAAAAGAGGTTGAAGGAGCTGAAGATTAGGGTTGAGACGGTCAGGGAGCCGAGTGACGGGCCCATAGGGGAATTCATCAGGAAATACCTAAACCGGGAGTTCGGATCCGAGTGGGATAAAAAGGTGGAGGCCTTGCTCTTCGCAGCAGACAGGGCTTGGTACTTCAGTGAGGTCGGATTGCCAGAGGGCGACGTCGTTCTCATGGACAGAAGCCTATATTCCTCGTTAGCGTATCAAGCGGAGACTAAAGAGGACGAAGCTTGGATTTCGGAGATAAATAAATTCGTTCCGAAACCCCATCTGAGCTTCTTCTTAGACGTCCGCCCAGAGATCTGCATCTCTAGGATAATGAGATCGGGAAGGAGGAAGACGTCTAAGGAGAGCCTCCCAGAGCTGAAGAGGACCTACGAACGCTATCTGGATCTCGTGAGAAGAGGTTATTTGATCAGGGTCGATGCGGAGAGAGGGCTAGAAGAGGTGGTCGAGGAGATACTGAGAGAGATACTTAAGAGGATCGCTTCTCCTCCTTGACCTCTTTCTCCTCCTTAGTGATCAGGATTTTCTCGATCTTCTCTAGGATCTCCAAGTACTCCTTAATCGTGGAGATCACCTTCTCATCCCTCTTCAGCGATTCGGTTAAGGCCCTGAGCTTAGAGGTCACCACCCCCTTAAGGTTCATTAACTCCCTTTTCGCGCTAAGATCTATGAATTCCTCTTCTGATGATGCAATCATTACCTCCTTCTCGCAGTTCGGGCAGAAGAGCTTACCTTCCATCCTCACCAAGGGACTGTCGCAGATCGGGCAGTGTTCCGATGTTAACTTGGCTCCCCTTCTCAAGTACTCAGCTACCTTCTTCAGCGAGTCCCCCCCAAATCTGGACATTTCCACTCTTTCCTCTGAAAGAGGTGTCTAGTTAGGGTATTAAACTCTCATCCTCAAGCCAGCCTCATGGACGTTTATCGACTTAAGCTACGTAAGTGTCAACAAGATAGCGTGTCTCAAGGTAGTTTTTTGTTGTCCTCTTCGAGTCTGGAGAGTTATCTTGGGAATCAACTCTCTTAGGCGATCTTTCCTTAGACGGGAGATTAGGGGTCGGCGCTAGTATTGTTCGAGGGGGTTCAGTAGCATGCAGAGGGGGGACACCTTTATGACCACGCCCTCCCCCCTAGTGTTTAGGCTTGGAGGGAGGGGTCATGTCAGCGAAGAAGAAATCTGAGAAGCAGCTTAACAAGATTAGTGAGGTAGTTAAGGTGCTCGAGGAAATCGGGAACTCCACGATCATCCCGAAGAACATTAGAAGGGCCGCACTAGATGCGGCTAACGTACTCAGAGACGAAACCTACACCCCTGCGGTGAGAGCGGCTAATGCCATAAGCTTGCTCGAGCCGATCCTATATGATCCGAACATGCCCTCCTTCGCTAGGGTGAAGATATGGAACGTGATGGGGGTCCTCGAGACCATAAGGGATTAAGGCCCTAGGAGAGCCAGCTCATTCCGTAAGTTTCGTAGCCTCTCACTCCACTAGCTACGCCCGCTTCGGAATTCCAAATTAGCGTAAAAAACTCAGATGGGTTAGATGGGAGAAAGCTCCCCAGTACGATTCTTAGTGCAAAAGTGGAACTACGAGATCTGTCCGAGTTCTTCTCTTAAGGGCTTTCCCTCCCGTTTAGTTCCCGTTCAGGATAATATCCCTCTAACATCAGGCTAAGTCGGCTTCTGGCAGCCTACTCAGGAGAAATAGCAGGAGGTGAATTGGGTTAAGGATGCTAAGGGAAAGTCCATAGGGGTCTTCCTTGAAGAGCTCGTCGATCCTCACGTCACGCAGTCGGCTTGGAACGAGAGAGGTGATCTCAGGAGGCATAACAGTATTATGCGATCGAGCGAGGATGTAATCAGGTGAGGGCATATGGAGGCTGTGATAGTGATAGACATGCTTAAGGACTTCGTGCACGGGAAGCTGAAGTGTGAGAGAGCCCTTAGAATAATACCTAACTTAAGAAAGCTGATCGAAAGTGCTAGATCCTTCGGAATCCCTGTGATCTACGTAGGAGATGCCCATTTGCCCGAAGACTTCGAGTTGAAGCTCTGGGGAGAACATGCGATGAAGGGAAGCGAGGGAGCTCAAGTGATCGAAGAGCTCTCACCGAAGGAGGGAGACTACGTGCTTGAAAAGAGGGTGTATAGCTCCTTTTTCGAGACCGGACTCGATACTTTGCTTCGGGCTCTAAACGTCGATACCGTCATACTGACCGGGCTTCACACGAACATCTGCGTTCGACATACCGCTGCTGATGCCTTCTTCAGGGGCTACAAGGTGAAGATTCCTAGGGATTGCGTAGAAGCCTTTACAGAGCGGGATCACGAAGAAGGACTGGAGTACTTGAGGAAGGTATAC
>QMXD01000149.1 GCA_003661965.1 Candidatus Hecatellales archaeon | reverse complement strand
TTGGTCGGAATTATGGGTTGACGTGGACGGGCAGAAATGGAGACGATCTGATCATCAAGCGGCTGACCAGGATTGTAGATGCGGATGAGATCCTGGAGTGGATCAGAAATGTGAAGGCTGCATGTCCGGAGTATGCGGTCTTCCTGGATCTCATGGCCGCTACGGGTTTGAGGTATGAGGAGGCCGTTAACTGCTGGAATCTGATCATCAGATTGAATGGAGAGAATCGGCTTGAGGAATACTATAGGGCTGAGGCGGAGGTTCTTGAGCATTTCCGATTCAAGGAAATATTCATTCGCCGATCGAAGAAGGCCTTTATCTCCTTTGCAGCGAAGGAACTCATCGAAAAAATCACAGGATCCAAGCCTCTCTCAGCATATGTTCTTCCGAACAGAATTAAGCGGAAAGGCCTGAGACAGAGATTCAGCGATATCCGAGAATTTCATGCAAGCGTCTTAACCCGGTATCTACGACAGCCTGAAATCGACTTTCTTCACGGCCGAGTCAGCACAAGCGTCTTCATGCGGAACTACTTCAACCCGGCATGGATCAAAGACCTGAAGAAACGAACCCTCCAAGCGGCAGAGGAGATCCTCAAGAAAATCGTTTAAAATGGTTCTTTGATAACTCTTCCATCCCTTATGATCCATCCGTGCTCTCTGAGAATTTTCACAACCTTCGGTATGCTGAGCGCATATCTGATATGTTCGCAGTCATGCTTCTCGCAGAAATCACACCATGGTTTATTTCTGAAATAGACATTCACGATGGTCTTTCTACTTCGGTCGATTATGGTCACGTGATCCTCGTAGACGTTGAAATGTTCAAGACGTGGACCGTATTCATCGATCATTTTTCTGACGGCTGCGGTGACGAATGATCCTACGGTTTTAAAGCCGAGCTCTGGATGGTCATGTATGATTCTTTCGATCTCTTTAATCATCTCTTCTGGGAGAGAAACTGATTTCCATCCTTTTTGTGGCATCTTATTTCATACGTTATGTGTGCGGTAAAGTAGATAAAGATTGTGAGCTTTTCTTTCGAACCATTACCGTATGCATCCCGCAAATCTTAAATTTACCGTATCCATACCTTATACCGTATCCATCAAGTAAAAGGAGGTTGAGAAATAAATGACTGAAAAGAATTGGGTCTCCGTAAGCATACCAGGAGACTTGATAGAAGAAATAGATCAGCTCTTAAAGGCCCACCGTAAATGGGCCAGCAGAGCAGAATTCATCAGAGAATCGATCCGCCGGCAGATAGAACAAATAAAATCAAAGGAGGCTGAGAGCGCTTGAGCGTGACTGAAAAGATCGTTCAGGTCATTCCGGTGAAATCAAGGAAGGAGCCGAAGATCTACAGGGGGCCTTCGAAAAGGGGTCCATGCAGGGTCTGCGGGGAATCGGGGATTCGCAGATACATGATTGCATGTGATCTTCCGGAGCCTATGGAGCTTTGTGATCGATGCTATAAGATGATCCGAGCCGAACTCAAAGCCTGCCTGCTCAACATCCTGGAGAAGCATGGTTTAATTCCCAAGGAGATCCTTGAAGCCGGAATTGGACCCTACAGAGTCAAGATCGAGAAGGAGCCTGTGAAGGAGCATGGAGCGTAAGCTGATGTTTAAGATCGTAGTCAAGCTCAGTGCTGCTCCAAGTGCCCCTCTGAGAGTTATTAATCAATTGGATCATGCGCTTCAGCAGGCTGCGGACAGCGGCGCAATCACCGATTACCGCATACAATTATGCGCCATAGAGCCTGTTCTGGTCTTCTTTGATGGAGAAAATGAGGGATGAAGGCGTTATTCAATTCCACATCCGGAAAAGCAGTCATACTTAACCTGATCGGGCCGAGGAGCAGAATTCCCTGGATTCTCAAGTGGCTGTCTGAACGCGGATTAATTTTTCAGAGGTGGGTTAAAGATTGAAGTTCCGTCAGGCTCTTATCCTTGTGCTCGCAAAGATCCTGGGACTTCGGATATTCCGATGCTTCTTCAGCGGCAGACATCGTATCGATCTTGGATCCGGACTGATGATTATCATCGAGGAGCTCTGAACATGCGTGCCCATAGCGCTGCTGATATTTCTCATTCTGATGCTTCTGCTGGATTTAAGGAGGCCGTATGGCCTTCCGCCCAGCGAAAGATATCGTCAAGAATTCATGAGGCGGAGATTCATGAGGATTGAGATCGATAGGGATCTTGAGCGGCTTCTTGATGAGATTAAGCGGCGTGAATGGCGGATAGGCGGTAGGGGTCACAGCGAGACTGTTCGGTTCCTCGCACATTATTACTTGCAGCACAAGGCGATTGAGGAGATCATCGATCAACGGCTCGGCGAGATCCCCAAAGTGATCCAACGCTGCTTTCTGGAGTGCGCCCGAACGGCGATCACAAATCTTCTCAAGGCTGGCGATGAGGAGACATGAAATGTACATGCAGCACCTGGGACCTTTCAGGATCATGAACTTTCAACGGATCTTAAACATTCAGAATCCTGCAGCAAAATGCCATGGAAATGTATGGTGAACGTCTGTTGAGGCTCAAAGCAATCGTTCTGATTCCCCGGCGTGATGGAATTCTCCGTTTATCCGAGGCTCAACGAGTGATCGTTCTTGGAG
>QMXD01000148.1 GCA_003661965.1 Candidatus Hecatellales archaeon | reverse complement strand
TTATTTTGGAAGCCTTAAAGATAAGCCATTTAAGGCGATAGCTACCCTTGGAGACCCTATGATGGCTGCTTTTTCTGGGTTAATCCTTGGAGCTGCAGAAGCAAGAAAAGTATTGATGGCTGGAGGCACCCAAATGGCTGCTATATTGGCGATAGTTAAAGCCTTAAAACCTGAAATACTAAAGAATTTAGCCATAGGAACAACTAGATGGATTGTTGAGGATAAGGCTTCAGACCTAAAAGGCTTGATTAACCAAATAGCCAAAATTCCCATATTAGCTGCAAACCTGAATTTTGGTAGGTCTAGGTATAAGGGTTTAAGGGCTTACGAATATGGGGTTGTTAAGGAGGGAGTTGGAGCTGGAGGAGCCTCTATAGCCTCAATTCTAAAACTTAAGGGTAAACTTACATGGGAAATATTAGAAGCTAACATTGAAAAAAATTATAGACAGATTCTTAAAGAAGCACACTAAATTCCATTTTTAGGCTTTTAATTATGCAAAATTGGAGGTTAATGTTAAATTCTCTTAACAGTTTTAAGGTTCAGGAACGTTCAGGGTGACTATTAATAATATAATCCACAATAAATATACCTTTTAGAATAGTGGTCAAGTCTTCTAGCCACAATTAAAATTAATTATCTTTTCGGTTTCGGGTTTAGTGTAGAGGTTTTCTGAAAAACAATGTTGTTAAATGATTTACACACATTTTTTAGGAACAAAACAAACCATAAGGTTTACATGAGTTCTTAAGTTCTTATGATACTGCTCCCCGTTAATAGACTTTACAGATTTAGCATTAAAAACATTTGTAAAGGCTATTTAGGTGAATTCTCAGCTTCATACTGCCTCATAAAGAATAATTACGAAGGTTTTTACCTTTCATATTTGTTCAATGGGTAGTGAAGGATAACCCGCTAGGCGATATTAGAGTCATTGACGGCCTCAACATAGCTTCAGAGTTCAAAATTATTCAGTTTCTTTGAAGTCACTACAGGAGACCTGGATGAAAAAATGTAGGAGGAAATGGGAGAAGAGGGAATTAGAAAATCTATAACTTAAACAGAAAACACACAAAACATACTAAAAGCTAATCTTTGACAAACGTGGCTTAGATGAAGATTCTTAATCTAAAATTAATCTGTTAATTGTATGTTTAGCTTGAATTTTTTGAATTCTATTGATGGTGTGAGGCTTAATGCGTATCTTGCCTTATCGTCAATGTCTTCTGCAAGAATTATTCCCTTAACGTTTTTGTTTCCTGCTAGATTCTCCTTAACATACCCCATATACCTTAATATTTGTCCTATTGCATTATCACTTGCTTTACCAACCTTTAACTCTATTACAACAAAGTCATTCGTGTCCTTTTCCACAGCTAAGAAATCTATTCTCCCAACAGGAGTATTGTACTGTGCTCCGGTTTGCTCTGGATCTTCATCGTAGAGCTTTAAATTTAACTGTCTAAAGACATTATCAAAATTTTGTTCGATTATCTGCTGAATGAGCCTCTCTTCCGGTGCTTCTAAATCTATGCTAACTTCTTTACCGCTTACTCTTTTGACGGCTTCCTTTCCTTCATCTTCTGCAGCTATCCAATGTAGGAAATGGTCTACTTCAATAAAGTTTAGGTCTAATCCTTCACCAATTTTGTCCCTCAACCTTTTTAGTTGCTTTAAAACCTTGATATATTTAACGCCGACATGGTCGCTACTCTCGTATGGAGCTTTCCAACCTAATACGCTAAACCCCATCTCAGTTTTATTATTCCACGTGCAATATTTTTGCAGGTCAGAATCCATTAGAAGTCCTGAGGCTAGAGCCTTACCAAAACCGTCAATATGCATTTTCCCCTCACTACTAACAACATTAAAGAATCTCTCCTCAACCGGAATACTCTCATCTAAAAGGTAGAGGAGTGTGCTTCTGAATTTTTCAACATCCCTAACTATCCTATCTCTCCATATTTGATTGAGTGATTGTCTCCCTCCTCCATCAACATAATACTCTATAAACTTCTGTCTTAGCTCCTCACCAGATAGATCCCTTACTATTGTTGGGTTTACCCAATTAAGATTCTGACGATACCTCTCCATCCTACGAGGATTATTCTGCCTATAATGCTGAGAATTCTTAAAATCTATAAGTAAACGCCTAACTTGATAGTCATCCATAGTTAAAAATACATCCTGCTTCTTAATAAAATTGCATAACTTAAGTTTGGAAGATTTTTTTAGCCTAGAGGAAATTGTTAATGCTAAATGATTTCTCAGGAAGGTAAATGGATTCTACTTTACTAATTAAGTCTTCATGTCTCTGTTGTAAAGTTGCTAAGTTCCACTCTTTATATTTGAAGATTTCCTGTGTCAGTCTAAATGGTGTGCATTTTTCCTTAAAGTATGCATCTTTCTTCCTTTCAAAATCATAGTTACTTGCTTTAGAATTTTTGGGACCACTTAATAGAACAAGATTCCCTAGCTTATTTGTCCATTTCTTTCTCGCATTTTCGTCAAATTTGCGTATCCATTCGCTGTCTTCGGAAGGTGATACTGGAAGTATGTGTTCAACGGTTATTAAGCCCGAGTATCCCGAAAATACTGCTAAATCCCACATCTCCATGTCTATTCTT
>QMXD01000147.1 GCA_003661965.1 Candidatus Hecatellales archaeon | reverse complement strand
GCTAACAACTGGCGAGTTATACTATCGAGGCATCGACCTTAGAAGACATGACACTCCAACATTTCTGAAGGAATTTCAGGAGAGATTGATGGAGATACTATTCGACGCTGAAAGCATTGAAGAAGTGAAGACTAAACAGTTCCGGAAAGCTTGCTGCTTCGTAGAGGAAACATGTAAAAAGATTAAGAGAGGGAAGGTTGATCCTTTAGGACTCGTTGTAAGAAAGGTTCTCAGAAAGCCGGCTGGTGAATACCGTAGTCTGCTTCCACATGTTGTAACGGCAAAGCAATCGGAATGGAAGGGCAAAAGCACGGAGGATGGTGGATGTGTGAGGTTTTTATATATAAATGCTGGTCACAACAACCCTTACAGAAGAGTAGCTTCACTTCCGCTCAATAAACATGTATATTATGACAGAGAGAGATACGTTAAGCTAGCCTTAGATGTGGCTGAGACTATACTGGGCGTTTTCGGTTTTAGCAGTCGTGGTAAAGAAATGAATAGGAAATTGACGGACTGGAGATAAGTTGTGAAGTTCAGCCTTTTATAGAAACATTTCGAGGATCTGTTACGATTGATTTTCTACGGCTTTTTTCTCAGATGGAATCAAGATAGGGCTTTGCCATGGCAGAAGTCGGCAAGGTCTGGCTTTCAGTCTTTAGAGGGACAAAAGCTAGACTTAACAGAGTCATACTTAAGGTTCTCGCTCAACATGGTCCATTAACCATTTCTGAACTTCGAAGAAAAATAAGGATGATGAAAGACTATCATCATACTCGTTATTCCGTAATATATCGTCGTGTACAAGCTTTAGAAAGAGAAGATTTTATTGACATAGTAGGCTTTAGCGGAATTGAAAGAAAAACGCCTATATACGGATTAACACCTAGAGGACATCTAGCTATATTACTGGATCAAATAAACTTTGACAATATTCTTCGATCTGCGAATAAGAATAAGATTATTTCAATTCTAAGGGTTCTTTCATAAATGGAAAAGAGTTTTCTACACGCCTGTTCTATCACAATTTTTTAGGTTTTCTTTTCCATTCCAATCGCCGTCTCTTAGATATAGATACATCCATTTCTTACCAGTTCCTTTGCTTACAGCTTCGCACCACTTTTGAGCAGCGATGTTTTTATCAGGTACTTGAATCTCTTCTCTCCCTTTTGTTTCCACAATGTAGAATCTGTCCTCAGTTTTTACTATAAAATCGGGGTAAAACTTTCTCCATTTCCTTTCTCTTGAGTCGTAGTAGGTTATTTTCAATCCCACAATATGGGGAATATTCTTTATAAATGAGATTACATCTTTTGCTTTTGTTAGGAAGTTTACGAAGTCGACTTCCATATTGTTATCTACAGGAGAGGATGGAATTCTTATCTCTGTATCATCCTCATAAGTAATTCTTACAAATAGACTCTTTTCAGAATCTGCAAATTCTTTAGTCCAAGGAAAACTATCAAGTTCTTCTACATTAATAATGTGTTTTAATTCTACATTTGTTGAAAACACTGGATTCCTTATCAGTGGTTTAGCAAGGTTTATAATCTCTTTTTTGATCTGAGAGTACCAGCCTTTCACGGACAGAAATTTCAGCACACTATGATTTAATTCGACAGAGTTGTTAAAGAGTCTCTCTGAAATATACTTCTCAAGAGCATCAAGAAGTAAATTAAAGGAATTTGGCAAAGGAATTTCTTCCTGCAATTCTCTTGCTAACCGAGTTAATTGAATAATAGGAATATCATACAATGGTGCTTCAATCTGTCCTTCATCTAAGGTTTGCCCTCTCAAATCAATAACTTCATATTCATACTTTCTTTCAAACTCCTCAACTTCAGATAGTTCGAAAACATTTGAAGGTAGTTTTGAGAATATCTCTTTGACTAGCGCTTCAATATCTATATTTTCATTGAAAGAGAGGAATTCTGCTTTTGGTATATCAAACCTTAATTCTTCCGGCGCATCTGCTCTTGGATTAAATGATATGAAAAATTCCTTCGGAGCTTCCGGAATCTTTATACCCTCGAGTTGTTCAAGATTATCAAGAACTTTTAAAAGGTTAGGTGGACCAACAACCTCCAAGATGTTAACCCACTTCTCAACATCAACACCTTCTTCTGGAAAGAGCTTCCTTAAACCTCTTCCGATAACCTGCTCTGGAAGGATTTCCCTTTCCGAAGCATAAGACCTCAATCCTAAAATGACTGTGACTGAGCGAACATCCCAACCTTCATTAAGCATCATGACACTAGAGATAGCTTCTATTGGATTTTCAGGATCATCAAGACCTCTTACAAGTTCAACGGCAAGCTCTTTGTCAATTTCTTTCTCTTCACCATTCACATTGATTATTGAAACTATTTCTTTTCCTTTTTGTTTCAGTTTTGTTTTCCACTCGTCAAGATTTGAATGAATAAGCATCATATTGGATGAATCTAAATCTGGCTCTTCAAGCAGCCTCTCATAAATTGCTTCTGCATTCGATATTTCATCAGCCATTATAAAAAGTACGGATTTTCTTCCTAGTTCTTTCAATTTCTCTTTGTGCTTTCTCCACCTGTCCAGCGCCGCCCTTACATACGGCATAAAGTCATCTATGGAGAATCCCTTCCTAATTGGTGGGGCATCATACACCAAAACCTTAGCTGG
>QMXD01000146.1 GCA_003661965.1 Candidatus Hecatellales archaeon | reverse complement strand
CTATGTAGGTGGGTTCAGGGAGATAGTGTTTGTTCTTAAATAATGTTAGAGCTATGCGTTCAAGTTCAGCTATTGAAATCTTATGTCCTATACTTAAAAATATAGCTCTCCTGCTTCCGGATGGCCTAAGAATTAATGCTCCAATAACATTGTTCACTAACAGGTATTCTTTATTATTTTTTGTAACGATTTTTCCTGTAAGTATTTTCTTAGCGGCACCTATTGAAGGTCTGTCAAGGACTAAGCCTATATGTGATGCAATACCCATACTTCTTGGGTGCGTGATACCGTGACCATCAACAATTATTAAGTCAGCATCAGCACCTAATTTTTCGTATGCTTTAAACATTAGAGGAGCTTCCCTGAAGGCCAAAAGTCCAGGCACATATGGAATATCAACTTCACCTATTACAATGGCGTATTCCTTAAGCGACAATTCCGGATATTTTAGAAGTGTAGCTACAGCTATGCCAGTCCTACCTATATAAGCTAAGTCTAATCCTGCGACAGAATTTAATTTACCTATTTGTCTGTTGAGAATTACTTTCTTAGCTAGGATTTTCTGGAGTGCAGTAGCTCTTGCAGCACTAAAGTAGCTAGTCCTTACTCCCAAGATCTATCCCATGAGTAGGTACAGCTCATTTTATGGCTATGCTCTTCTTCCATGACTTATCATGTGTTATTGCTATGACATCAACTCCATCACCTGATACAGCATCCCTGCTAATAGCTGCCTTAACAGCATCTATGGCAAGTTGTTCAGCATCCTCTACTTTCATATCCTTCTTGTACCTACTCTCAATTATACCTATAGCTACTGGCGCGCCAGTACCTATTGCCGCGTAATCGTCCTCAATAAGCGAGCCAAGAGAGTCCATTACATATAAGTGAACACCCTCGCTATCTATGCCTCCAAAAATTACTTCAGATAGAAATGGCATGAGCTTATATTGATATAGAATTACAGAGAGTAAGCGAGCGGCAGACCTCACAGTAATTGGCCTGCCGTTTTCTATCTCATATGAGTGAATTTCAACATTCATTAATCTCTTTAATGTTTGAATATCAGCAAATAGCCCGGCAAATGCAACACCGTATCGGTCCTTTATGAGAAAGACCTTCCTACCAGCCCTACTCATTATGAAACCGCCATATGACACACGTTTCTCTGCAGCTAAAATAACGGCACCCTTAGTTCTTAATCCTATAGCTGTAGCTCCTGTCACTAACCTTTCGTAAGCCACTTTTGCCACCGCTAGAGAAGCGCTAGAAAGAATTTAAAGGTTTAATACATCAAGAAAGCTAAGGTCGGATTACTGGTGAAGAACAATACAATAGCTGGTATATTAAGTAAGATTAAGTGGAGTAAGGATGATCTTATGAAGTATACTATTGTAGTAATTGATAGGGTATCGCCATCCGGCCTTAAGGAAATAGTTCTAGGTGAGAATGTCATCATAAAGAAGGACAGATTGATTATAAACGGAGAAACAGTAATTCCGATTCATAGAGTTATTGCTGTAAAAAAGAGCGGTGAAGTTATATGGTCAAGAAAGAGTGTTTAGGGGATATTTTAAGGAACTTAAAAGTACCTGAATTTCAGGAGCTTAGGAAGAGAATCTTAAGAAAATTTAGGGAGCCAGTCACATTACCTAAATCAGTTAAGAAGCGCGGTATGGTGAAGTGTATAGTTAGAGTAGATAAAATATATAATGTTGTTAACAGTGAATTGGAGAGGCTAATTAATGCCTTACCTAGAGAGAGTGAGCTTAGTCATTATTATGTAGAGATGTTGAAGCTAGCAAACATAGAGAATTATGGAGATGTCGTAGGTAAAATCCGAGGTATGCAAGCTGTTCTAAGGAAGTTATGGAGAGAGTACCGTTTAAGAATTAAGGCTAGTGTTGATGCGGTTGAAGCTAGAAAAATGGCAAGAGAATTTGTTGGGAGAACGATGTCCGTATTGAGGAGATTAAGACACGATTTTGAACGTCTTAATAACGCCGTTAAGGAACTTAGTAAACTTCCTTGTATAGAAGTAGATACTCCAAAGGTTGTAGTTGCTGGCATGCCTCAAGTAGGTAAATCAACATTTGTTAGGTTAATTTCAACAGCTAAGCCTGAGATTTCGCCATTTCCATTTACAACTAAGGAAATAATATTAGGGCACATAGACCTAGGGATTTCAAGAATTCAGATAATCGATACTCCGGGCATATTGGACAGACCATTAAATAAGCTAAACCCTATTGAGAGAAGAGCAATTTTAGCACTAAAGTATTTAGCTAATTTAGTAATATTCTTAATTGATCCTTATGAAGGGGCCTACTATTCACTCGGTCAGCAGTTAAATTTGCTGAAAAGTGTCATACATATGTTTAAGGGTAAAGAAGTTATTGTTGTTATTAATAAGATAGATCTTGTAAGTGATGAAAGGCTACATGAAGTTGAGAATAAAATCATGGAGGTGTATAGAGGAACTATTTTACGTATGAGCGCGCTGAAAAAAATGTTTGTAAAGGAAGTTCTTCGTGAGGTTATTAAGAGGTTAGGATTTGCCGAGAATTACCTTAAATCGCTTAGCATCTAATGCCATGTATATGTTGTTAAACATTACGTAAATTTCTTTATTATGTAGTTTATGAATAAAATTCTTTAGCTTACTCAAGTCTTCATCAGTATACTTATATTT
>QMXD01000145.1 GCA_003661965.1 Candidatus Hecatellales archaeon | reverse complement strand
TTTTTGATTATGTTCGATTTTATTTATTTCAGCAAAACAATATTTCCCATCCCCCTCCTTCTCCTCTCAACCAAACCCTTGCTTTCAAGCAAATCCAGAGTCCTACTAACGCTCGCTTTGGAAATTCCTGTTTTTTCTGGAAGTTCGCTTTGTTCTATAATTCCACCAGCCTCAATTATCGCTTGATATATCTTTTGCTCATCTTCCTTCAATGTTTTTGCTATCTCCTCCCATTTCTTTTTTCTTTCCTCAAGCACCAGTTTGCCAGCAGGTTTTTCAATTAAATCAAGGAGAAGCAAATACGTTCCGCTGACACCGAGGATAATAGAAGCTATTACAATAATTATAACATCCCCAAGCGTGAAAAATCCCGGGAGTTGAGTAATAGATACACTCTGACCTTCTACAACTATTTGGATTGGTGTTGGATTCAATAGCTTTAATCCTAAAATGAATGCTGAAGCAACAAATAAAGCTGCCATGAATGCCGTTTTTCCACCTATTTTTTTACCTTCCATCTTTTCACCTTCCATACGTAAAAAATAAAAAATAAAAGAAAATTTACTTTGGTGAATGTGGTCCATGCAATGGCAACTTACTGCAATTTATTGGTCCTTCTGGTCCGTAACACATGCTTACGCTTGGACTTTCGTGCTCCTCAATAGATTTTACTGTCTCATTATTCAAATCTATTGTAATTTTATACCACTTTCCTCCTATATCAACTCCTAGAACCACTTCGTCTTTACTACTTGCTGCAGTAATCACATTGTCTTTTCTTATGCCTTTTCCATTGGTTAATTCCTGTATTCTGCTGTCTTTATTGGCTATTTCAATCCACTTTTCCATCTTCTTTTCATGTTCTGCCTGTGCTTTTTCAATCTCCTCCTTAGTCATCTTCCGAAATACTATTTTATATCCTGATGTCTCTATAGTATATTCTCCTTCTGGCAATGTAATTTCCTTTACCAATTTGCCGTCTTCGTATATTTTTAGCTGGTCGTTCATTGCCACTGCACTGATTTCCTTTCCTGCAAACTTCACTAAGTTACTTGCTCCAAAGGCTGTTGCTATGCCTGCCATTGCAAATCCTGCAACCAGCAGGATGCTAAGCAGAGCCAACCTCTTTTTCATTCCACCTTTCATTTTTGCTCACCATACGAAAGTAGGATGAAACACCATAAAAATCATGTATTTGAAACCAGTTTGAAACTAGTTTTGCAATAGCTAGGTTTCAGTGTCTCCTTTTATTTTTAAATAATTTTTAGGCGGAGCGGAGTGAATTTCGGACAACAGCGGGTATGCGAAGCTAGTAAGGGTTTGGGTGAGCGAAGCGAACCGCATACCCGCTGTTAGGCGAAGCTCGCAAACGCTGATAATTTTTGCAACCCAACAAACTACTGCTTTGGTAAAACATAAAAAATTGTCTGTTCCACACACTTAACATCCAGTCCTCTTAACACCACTTGATAGTGCCCTGGCTTAAGAAGGCCACCATCATTCAATCTCTGATCCCACGTCCATGTCAACGTCTCATTTGGATGAATTAATACGGCAGTTTGCTCTACTTTAGGCTTGTAGATAAGAGCATTCGATATATTATACATATCAGGATAGATTTTCGGGAATTTAGCATATACACTCTCTTCTGGACTGCAATGTAATTTGCTTTCAATTTCCGCATCAATCATCGGCAATACTATTACTTCCCAAGGAGGATTTGGAAGGGGTATCGTCTCGTTACCGATATTCTCAAGAAAAATTCTGATTCTTTCACCCTGAACAAATTCATGAACAAATTCTTCTTTATCGTTGTTCAGATACAATCGTAGCTTTGGCTCCAATAAAGAGTTTTGCGATGGTGTAGGAACAGAAATTGGAGATATGTTAAACTCTTTGATTTTTACCACTTTTTTCGTTTCCATGTCAACTACACAAAGAATGCCGTATAATTCCTCTGTCCTTTCCTCGTGCGGATTGTAGTCTGGTCTAAATATCAGCTCAACTATGTCTGGTTCATCGGGTGACATAGCAAATACAACAGATACGTTTCCATGTTTTTCTTTTAGAGTTTCAAGTTTACTTCTTGCCACTTTATCTGTCAACACAATATCAATTAACCTATCAGCCTTGTAGGCTCTAATGATTTTCTCAACTTTCCCGGTAGTAAGATTTACCCAGCAGAAAAAGCCTCGTGGTTCAGTTGGAAATGCAACTGGTTCTTTCTTGATTTTCTCTATTTTTTGTGGATCTATATCGATTGAAAAATGAACCATAGCAGAAGTGTCGCTATATGGATTAAACGCCTCAACTTTTGGGTATACCTTGCCATACCTCCTTTCCAGAAATTCAACTATTTCCCTTACCTCGGAATCCATTAAAGCCAGATCAATGATTCTCTGGTAATTAACCTTAACATCTCCACGCTCATTCACTTTAACAATCTTTATTCCATTTATTTGAATTGGTTTTGGGGATTCTGGCGTAATTATGCCTGGAGTTACAGTTTCAGTTTCAACTTTAATGATTCCCTCATTCTTCACATAAACCAAAACGACTTCGTATGAGTTATTATATTCCATATTTTCTGGCTGAAATATCACCAAGGTGTAATTCTCACGAGGCTTAACAATGCATTCATAACTTCCATATTTGCTTTCTAAATCCTCTATCCTATCTTTTACCTCAATTTTTGCAAGATATTCAGCTGAGTTGTTGTCGAACTCGCTACCATTTTTTGAAGT
>QMXD01000144.1 GCA_003661965.1 Candidatus Hecatellales archaeon | reverse complement strand
ATAAAATCTATAAGCCTATCCCTGTTTTTCCCTGTTCTCACTCTTGCAATCGTTAGGTGGGGGCTAAAACCTTTAGGGTCTGGTGGAAAACCAAGCTTTTTAAGCATAAACTCAACCTTTTTAGCAACCTCTTTAAGGTTTTCCTTCCCCTCCCTAACACCAATCCAAACAACGTTTATCCTACGTAGGTTTGGAAACGCCCCCAAACCGTAAAGGTTTAGCTTAAACCTGTTAAACCTAAGAGATTTAAGCTCCCCCCTTACAAGTTCTAGGGTTGACCTTGGAATCTCACCCAAAAATCTTAGGGTTAAATGTAGGTTTTCAGGTTCAACAGTTTTTAGGTCAGCCCCAGTCTCTAAAAGACTCCTCTGAATTCCAACTATTTTGTCGAGTAGGTTTTGGTCTGTTATATCTATAGAAATAAAGCTTCTAATTTTTTCACTCATTTTTCCTTTTCCTCCTCATACTCTTTAAAGGCTTGTTGAGCTACTCTAAGAGCGTTCCATGCTGCTGGAAAACCAGCGTAAACTGAGGTGTGGATAAGGGTTTCGATTATTGTTTCTTTTGGGATTCCGTTTTTTAATCCACCTAAAATATGCCATTTTAGCTGGGTTTCTTTTCCTAGGGTTGCAAGTGCTGTGATTGTGCATAGGATTCTTGTTTTTTCATCCAGCCTTTTTCTACCATAAATTTCTCCGAAAGCATATTCTACAAGGTATTTTTCAAGGTCTTTGTTTATTTTTCTTAGGTCTTTTAAGGTTTCATCAACAAATTTTTTACCCCAAATTTTGTAGGCTACGTTTAACCCTCTCTTATACCTAACATTTCTAACCATTTTTACCTTTTTTCTCCTTAACCTCATTTTCTATTACGGTAAACCTCTTATATTTTTCTTGTTAACCTTTCAAGTAGTTTTAGGGTGGCTTATGGAGAGGTTAAGATAAAACTGGCTAAGAAAAAAATTGTTGTTGGGGTTACAGGTTTACCAGGTTCAGGTAAGTCGACGTTTACAAGGATTGCTAGGGAGATGGGTTTTCCTGTTGTTGTTATGGGTGACTTTGTTAGGATGGAGGCTGAAAAAAGAGGTTTAGAGCCTACAGCTGAAAATCTTGGTAGGCTTATGGTTGAGATTAGGAGGGAGAAGGGTGAGGATGCTATTGCAAAGCTTACGGTTGAGGCTGTTAGGGGGATAGATAACCCCATAGTTTTTATTGATGGTGTTCGTAGCCTTAAAGAGATTGAGGAGTTTAAAAAAAGTTTTAGGGATTTTAGGCTTATAGCTGTTCATGCACCTGAAAAGGTTAGGTTTGAAAGGCTTACAAGAAGGCTTAGAAGTGACGATGTTACAACGATTGAAAAGTTTAGGGAGAGAGACCTACGTGAACTTAAAATTGGTGTTGGGGAAACTATAGCCTTAGCAGACCGTATAATAGAAAATGTAGGCTCAAAAAAAGAGTTTAAGGTTAAGGTGAAAAAGTTTTTGGAGGAGATAAGCCGTGAAGTTTTATCTTAAAGGTGAAGCAAAAATTTATCCTACCGAGGATGCTGGAAAAGTAAAAACAGCAATAGAAAACCTTTTCTCATCCCTAAACTTTAAACTAGAAAAGGAGGATGAAATTCAAACCCTAATTTTTTGGTCTGAAAAGATGGAGAGCCTCCAAAAAATGAAAAATATTTTAAGGCAGGATCAGGTTAGGGATGCTGTTCGAATCTTTCTTTATGGGAGGATTGATGGGAATAGGCTTAAGTTTTGGTTGAATAAGCAGGTTGCTTATGCTGGTCATGCCTCCCTATGCGAACCCTATGGTGAGTCTCCTTTGGGTCCGATAGAGGTTGAGATTGAGTGTGAAGACCCTAAAAAGCTTATTGATTGGCTTTCTCCTTCAAGTCAGCAGGGTTAGGGGATGGTTTGTGGTTTAGATGAAGGCTGGCTTATCAACCCTCTACCTAACAACCAAACCGTTTAAGAATGCTGTTAAAACTCTTGAAAGGTTTGGTGGTGAGTGTAGGGTTTGGGAGGTTGTTGATGAGTGTAGGCTTAGGCTTAACAGGTTAAGGGTTAAAACCCTAAAAGAGTTGAAAGAGTCTTTTTCTTTTGAGTATAGTGTTCATTCACCTTTTTGTGACATAAACATAGCCTCAATAAATCCTCAAATTAGAAGGGTTACCCTAAAAATCATTAAAAAGTCTATGGTGTTTGCTGGAGAGCTTGAAGCTAAAATGTATGTTATACATCCAGGCTTCTACGACCTATTCAACCTTAAAACAACAGAAAAACTAAACCTTAAATCTGTGGAGGCTTTAACCAAACATGCTGAAGATTTAGGTTTACCCATAGCAATAGAAAACCTTCCAAGAGGGCTTAACTCTCTTACAAGGGTTGAGGATTTTGAAAGGTTTTTTGGGTTGATGGGTGAGGTTAAGCTTGGACTTGTTTTAGATGTTGCCCATGCATATCTTACCGGTCAGCTAAACCTTTACCTTGAAAGGTTTAAGGATAGGATTAGCCACATCCACCTACACGACAACATGGGTGAAGCTGACTCCCATCTAGGCTTGGATGAGGGTAAAATAGATTGGAGGGGTGTTGTTAAAAAGCTTAAAGAAAACGGTTTTAGCGGTTTCATAATAGTTGAGGCTACAAGTAAACCTTTTGAAAGCTACCTAAAACTTCGAGAGTTTCTTGGATAAGAATTTTCTATAGAGTAAAAAACTGCTATATATAATATTTAGGAAAAGTATATAGACCCTATCT
>QMXD01000143.1 GCA_003661965.1 Candidatus Hecatellales archaeon | reverse complement strand
TACTGGATCTCCAGAAGGTATTTGATCTATACAAGGAGAATTACTACTCAGCTCATCATCGGTTTCAAAAGAAGGATCAGAGGAGATATCACTGGAACCACTACACTGAAAATATCCTCCTGGGGTATTTCCCCATACATCATTATATTCAATGGTAGGAGAAGCACTACCAGCGCCATCACAGTAAATGCCATATTCGCCGAAATTAACTATTATGTTATATTTTATTTCCGGACTAATTAATGAATCATCGCCCATCCAGATTCCGCTTTTTACACCGCCTTTAATTGTATTGTGGTAAATTTGGGATGAAATTCCATAACCATAGCCTGAAGTTGAAAGATAAATACCGTAGTCTTGGATGGTGGAGCCAGTATCGTAAATAAAATTATTGCATATATAGGGAGATGCCTCGTCCGTACTCGCATCTACATCAATGCCAACGAAGTTGTCATAAACCCTATTTTTTTCAATACTTGGACTGCAGTCCTCGACCTTAATACCAGCATAATCAAAAGATGAATGTCCATAAATCTCGTTATTGTGAATAGAGTTGCCAGATCCCACATGTGATAAATAAATTCCATATTGCTGCTTCCATCCAGGATCTCCGGTCCAATATATTCGATTATTATATATTTCATTATTGGTAGATGATAATCCTTCAATATCCACTCCACACAAATCGTTATCATAAATGGATCCAAGGCACTGATAAACTCTGTTTCCACTACTATTGTCAATAACTATTCCTGCCCCTCCATTACGATATATCTCGGTATCATTTCGGATAGTATTATTACTACTTGAAGAACTTATATAAATTCCATTTTCATTTTCATGTACCTCACAATTATCAATCAAGTTTCCTGAGCCAGAGTTTATTTTTATTCCATTCATGTTAAAATTACATATTTCCAAATAAAGAAGGCTCACTCCCGAGGCATTAATTTCAATTCCATTTTTCCAATAAACAGTACCTGCCCCATCAACAATCGTCCCCCCTCCCGAATCACCCTGGACCACTAAGTTATCCTGAGCGACGGTGAGGGGACTATCTATTTCATTAGGTACAGAATATGTCCCTGCAGCTACTCGGAGAGTATAACTCCCAGAAAATCCAGCATTTATCTCAGAAATAGCATGATGTAGGCTCCTCCAGGCACCACTTGGTGTATTCGAAGTGCCATCGTTAGCATCGTCTCCATCAGGCATTACGTAATACGTACCGGGAGACAAAAAACCGAATTTGGCAACAAAGGCATCATTATTTCCGTTATAAGTTCCCTGATATGGGTTCTGGGTGGGAAAGTCACCTGATGCAGTATAGCCAGTAATATATACACAGCCCGAGCTATCTATTGTAACTCCGTTGCCTATATCACCGTCACTTCCTCCCAAATAAGTAGAGTATAACAAGACATCTCCAGAAGCATTAAACTTAGCTAAAAAACTATCATCACCTCCTCCATTATTTCCCTGATATGGGTTCTGGGTGGGAAAGTCACCTGATGCAGTATAGCCAGTAATATATACACAGCCCGAGCTATCTACTACGATTCCATTGCTATGTTCATCGGCAGTTCCACCTAAGTAAGTAGAAAAAATAAGGGTATCCCAAGTAGAATTAAATTTAGTTATGAAGGCATCGACAGTGCCATTCAGGCTTCCTTGATAAGGATTCACCGTTGGAAAATCACTTGACATAGTTCTTCCTGAAATATAGACATTTTCTGAACCATCAACAGCAATACATCTCGCCCAATCATAACCGGTTCCTCCAAGATAAGTAGAATAAAGAAGATTCCCCGAAGGGTCAAATTTTGATACAAAGTTATCATAGCTACTACCCATCCTCCTTCCCTGGTAGGGATTTAAAGTAGGAAAATTGTCCGAGATAGTATGGCCTGTCACATAGGCATTCCCTAAGCTATCCACCGCGACATCCATACAATGGTCATAATTAGATCCGCCTAAGTAGGTAGAATAAACAAGGTTATTTCCATCAGAATTGAATTTAGTTACAAAGATATCTTCATTATCATTTCGTTCTTTTTGGTAAGCGTTTTTGGTAGGAAAATCATCTGAATTGGTCCTTCCCGCTACATAGGTGCGTCCTGAATCGTCCACTGCAATTCCAAAGCCTGCTTCACCACCTACACCACCCAGATAAGTTGAATAGACAAGTTCATCCCCGGTATCATTTAACTTTGTTACAAATGTATCCCAGGTAGTACCACTATCAGCATGTTTAGGTTGGTAGACATCTCCAGTAGGAGCAGTAGGAAAATCGATTGAACAAGTATATCCTGTAATATATGCATTTCCAGAACTATCTATAGCAATCGGTGTATCTGCCCAATATCCTTCTTCAGCACTCCCTCCCAAATAAGTAGAATATATAAGGGAGCTTCCATCAAGGGTTAATTTCGTTATAAATACATCCCAATTCCCAAAAGGACTGGTCTTATATGCTCCTACTGTGGTGGGAAAGTCAGAGGATTGAGTCAATCCCGAAACATAGACTCCTGTGCTATCCACCGCGATTCCTCGCCCCATGTCTTCATCGCCTCCACCCAGAAAGGTAGAATATTCCAAAGTGGGGTCAATGATAAGGGGATAGGATCGGTTATACTTCCCTATAATTTCAAAGCCGAACTTAAAAGAATTGCAAATTGCAGGTTGCATGTTTTTATTAAAAAGCTTGAACTTTCCTTCTAACTCAACCTTTTCTCCATTAATTAATTGATATACATAAGGAGGAGTAT
>QMXD01000142.1 GCA_003661965.1 Candidatus Hecatellales archaeon | reverse complement strand
TGGGTTTTATAGCTGAACCTGATAACCCGCCAATCTTTCCACCTAAAACAGGTTTTCCTGTTTCAATGTCTATTATCATAGCTTTAATAGTGTTTATTGCTGTAACAGCATCTGCACCAGCCTCCTCGGCAACTTTAGCTAACTCAGCAATGTTAGAAACATTTGGCGTTAATTTAACAAAAACAGGTTTATGTGTTACAGACTTAACTTTTTTAATGGTTTCAGCTAGGACGTCAGTATTTTGCCCTATTTCCCCAACACCCTTAACATGAGGACATGAAACATTCAACTCAAAAGCTGAAAAGCCTAATTTTTCAAGTCTTTTTACAGTTTCAAGATATTCTTCCGGACTAAAACCAAAAACACTCACAATAATTGGTATTTTTACTTTTTCTAAGGCTTTCTTTAGCTCCTTTATAACTTCATCAATACCTGGGTTAGGCAGTCCAACAGAATTTAGAAGCCCACAGCTTGTTTCAAATATTATTGGATTTGGGTTTCCGTTTCTTACGTTTAACCCAAAAGATTTTGTTACAACAGCTCCAACACCGGTTTTAGCTAATCTTTCAAGTGAGTAGGAGGTTAAACCTAAAACTCCTGAGGCGTTCATAACAGGGTTTTGAAGTTTTAAACCAGCTAACTCAACCTCTAACCTATCCATCTATAAACACACCTATCATCAGATTCAAGTTAGCTTGCTAAGATGGCTTTAACTGTTTTGTTTAACAAAAACGATTTAAGCTAACAACAGTCAAATAGTTATCTGAAAAGCTAAATTTTTGGAGGAGTTGTTGAATGAGTTTTGAATCTGAGGTTTTAAACCTAATAAGAAAAGAGGATGTAACAAATCTTCTTCAGCAACTTGTAAGAATCCCAAGTCCTACTGGTGAAGAAAAAACTATAGCTGAATTTATTTACGAGGTTCTTAAAAGTTGGGGCTTAAAAACAGAGATTTTTGAACCAATACCAAACAGGCCTGATGTTGTTGGTTTTTTGGAAGGCTCTGAAGGAAGGCCGACCTTAATTTTAAACGGTCATCTAGACCATGTTCCACCAGGAAATCTTGAAGACTGGTCATATCCTCCTTATGAGGGAAGGATTGTGAATGGAAAAATGTATGGTAGAGGGGCTGCAGACATGAAAGGGGGGCTTACATCTATGATGATTGCGGCTAAAGCATTAAAAGATGCTAACGTTCAGCTTAAGGGTAATCTTGTTTTAACTTTTGCTATTGGTGAAGAAGTTGGAGATCCTGGAACACGTCATATTGTTGTTGATAGAGGAATTAGGGGAGACTGGGGAATAGTTACAGAGCCAACAGTTTTTAAGGGAAAGTTTAGGGTTGGTGTTGCTGAAAGAGGTGTTGCGTGGTTTAAAATAACAGTAAAAGGTAAATCTACTCATGCAAGTCAACCCAATCTTGGTGTAAACGCCATAAGCAAAGCTAGCAAAGTAATTACTGAGCTTGAGAAGCTTAGTGTAAAGTTAGCACGTAAAAAACATCCTTTAATCGGAGCCTCAACATGTAGTGTTACAATTGTAGAGGGTGGCTTCAAAGAGAACATTATCCCTGACCAGTGTAGGATAACAGTTGATAGAAGAATGATTCCGGGTGAAACCGTTAAAGAGGCTGAGAAAGAAATAGAGAAGATTTTAAAGAATCTTAGAAAGAAAGACCCTAAATTTAGGTTTTCAATGGAGCTTACCTGTCTTTTTGAGCCTGCAGAGATTCCGTCTAAATCTGAGATTGTTAGTGTTGTAAGAAGAAACCTCAAAAAGGTTTGTGGTTATGACTCTAAACCTTGGGGTACACCTTATGCGTGTGATGCAAGGAACCTTATTAATGATGCGGGTATCCCTACTATTGTTTTTGGTCCTGGAGACATTTCTCATTGTCATTGTGTCGATGAATATATAGAGCTGGATGAAGTTGTTAATGCAGCTAAAATTCTTGCGTTAACAGCTTTAAATCTCCTAACCTAAACCTTAAGCTTACTTTAATGTCAATTTTTATATCAGCAACTAAGGTAACCTACTATTTGGTGTAACGTTTTGAGGGGAAAATGTCAAATGTTAAGGTTGAGGTTGTAGCAGGAATAACAACTTTTCTTGCTATGTCCTACATAATAATAGTTAATCCTGTTATTCTTCATAATGCAGGTTTGCCTTTAGGTCCAGCTATGGTGCAACAATTATGGCTGCTGCTGTTGCCACAATTTTAACGGGGGTCTATACTAAAAGACCTTTTGCTATGGCTCCCTATATGGGTGAAAACGCGTTTTTTACCTATGCTGTTGTTTTAGCTTTAGGTGTTTCTTGGAGTGTTGCTTTAGGTGCTGTTTTTGTCGCTGGGTTAATATTCCTAGTTGTAACCTTAGCTGGTGTAAGAAAGGCTGTTACCGAGGCTATTCCTCCTTTTCTTTCCGCTAGTTGGGCTGTGGCAATAGGCTTATTCTTACTCTTTATAGGGATGGCTAATGCTGGTATAAGTCTTCCAGGGATTCCTGGTGCTCCTGTTGTTGCCGGTAATTTTTCAAGTTTAAATGTAATAGTTGTTTTGGTTGGTTTAGTTGTGACATTATATCTGCTTATTAAGAGGGTTTTAGGCAGTATTTTGATTGGTATAGTTGTAACAATGGTTTTAGGGTTTATCTTGGGTTTTCTTGGTTTTGGGGAGTCTTTTCCAAAGGCTGTTCCGCAAGTTTTTGGTCCTTTACCAAACTGGGGGGAGGTTTTTCTTAAGCTGGATATTGTTGGTGCTTTATCAACGGTTGTTTTGATACCTATAATTG
>QMXD01000141.1 GCA_003661965.1 Candidatus Hecatellales archaeon | reverse complement strand
TCTGAAAGTTTTCCTCTCTCCTCAATTGTGCTTGCAAAAACCCTGAAAACCTCACCTAGAAACCTTGGTGCAGAAATGTATACTTCAGCGTTACGTAGCCGTAAAGGTTCAATCCTATATTTTCTCATAAGCCCCTTATATTCACGTTGTCTTTTCCCTGTTATTTTTGCAACATCAGGATAGGAGCCTGAACCTTCACCACCATCAGCAAGAAGAATTCCATCAGCACCCTTAGCAAAAGCATAAAGAATATGTTTTAAGCCTACTCTTGCCGAGGATGGGACACGTATAATCCTTATTGAGGTTGGATAAAAGTCTCTTGTTGAGCCTAAAAGGTCTGCTGTTGTGTAGGCTGTTTCATCGTCTAGGAAGGCTAGGATAACAGGTTTATCTGTTTTCTCCTTTAAAACACCCTCAATTTGTGCGTAAAGCTGTTTTTCAGTAGAGTTTTTCAGGTCTAAGGCTCCAGGTTCACATTCAGGTATACATGCACCACAACCGTTACATGCGTAAACATCAACCTTAGCCTTCCCACCCTCAATCCTGATAGCTTCAACAGGGCAAACCTCAGCACACCTACCACAACCATTACATAGGTCTAGGTTAACCTGAATCTTTTCAGGCTTAATTTTTACTTCACCCTCACCAAGAAACTCGTTAACTTTTGCTGCAGCACCCCAAGCCTCAGAAACACTATCCCTAATATCTTTTGGTGAAACAGCACAACCACAAACATAAACACCCTCTTTAAGGGTGCTTACAGGGTTAAGTTTTGGATGTCTCTCAGTTATAAAGCCGTCAACACTAACAGGAATCTTCAACTTTTGAACAATATCGGTTAACCCTTTATTTGGGACAAGAGCAGGACATAAAACAACCATATCAAAATCGTTTTCAAAAACCATCCCAAGCAGGGTGTCTTCAGCCCTAACAATAAGCCTCCCATCGTTTTTAGCCTTATAAACTTCAGCAGCCCTACCCCTAACAAGGTTTAATCCAGCCTTCTGAACCTCCTCATAAAACTCCTCATAACCCCTACCAGCAGCCCTAATATCAATATAGTAATACCAAACCTCAACCTCAGGGAAAAGCTCCTTAATAAGCTTAGCCTGTTTAAGCGTATACATACAACAAACCCTACTACAATAAGGTACACCTCTATGGGGATCCCTAGAACCAACACACGAAATGTAGGCTATCTTTTTTGCATCCCTCCACTCCTTAGGTTTTCTAGGGTCTCCAGGAACCTTTAAGTATCCTCCTGTTGGACCTGTTGAAGATAAAAGTCTTTCAACATGTAAGGCTGTAACAACCTCACGGTATCTTCCATATCCAAGTTCAGGATACCTTTCCTCAATGTTTATAAGGTCGTAGCCTGTAGCAACAATTATTGCTCCAACATCAACCTCAACAATTTTTTCTTTATCCTCAAAGTTTATTGCACCTGTTGGACAAACCTGTTGACATATACCACATTTCCCAGTCTTGATATATGCACAAATTTCAGGGTCTATAACATAAATGTTTGGAACCGCCTGTGGGAAAGGTCTATAGATGGCTTTTCTCATGTCTAATCCAAGGTTAAACTCTGAAGGTTTAAACCATGGACATTTTTCTGAACATGCACCACAACCACGACATTTTTCAGGGTCAACATACCTTGGCTTCATCAAAATTTTAACATGAAAGTTTCCAGGGGAGCCTGTTACCTCCATAACCTCAGAGTAGGTGTAAAGTTTGATGTTTGGGTTTGTTGCACAATCAGCCATTCTTGGTGTAAGTATACATTGCGCACAATCCATTGTGGGGAAAACCCTTCCAAACATAGCCATATGTCCACCTATGCTAGGCTCTTTTTCAACCATGTGAACCTGGTAGCCTGAATCTGCAAGTGTTAAGGCAGCGGATATTCCAGCAATCCCTCCACCAACAATAAGGACGGATTTATGGGCTTTCTCCCTTCCCTCCTCTAAAGGTTCAAGATGTCTTGCTCTAAAAATTCCTCCACGAACAAGGTCTGCAGCCTTTTTAGTGTTTTCTTTTATGTCGTCTCTCATGTGAGCCCATGAACATTGCTCCCTAATGTTTACATGTTCAAAGTAGTATGGGTTTAATCCTGCCTCCTGAACAACCCTTCTAAAGGTTGCCTCATGAACTTTTGGGCTACATGAGGCTACAACAACCCTGTTAAGATTGTATTCTTTAACCTTATTCTTAATCATTTGTTGGGATGGTGCTGAACACATATAGGTGTCAACAGTTACAAAAACAACGTTTTCCTCTCCTTTTACAGCTTCAGCAACAGCCTCAACATCAACCCAGTTAGAAATGTTTCCACCACACCTACAAATAAAAACTCCAATTCTAGGTTCTTCCATTAAGCTAAATCCTCCCTTTTTTTATGTTAGCTTAAGCTTTACACTTCAGAGTCTATCCCCACCAAGGTTAGATATTGAGTTTTTAATCCTAAATTTTAAATGTTAGGTTTTAAGTTTTTCCTCCCTAAACTTTTAGGCTGGGAAAACTGTAAACCTAAAGTCTATGGTTGACATGAAAAGGATGAGGATTATGTAGGGTGCTGTTAACTTAAAAAGCCTCCAACCATTCCTACCTTTAGGGTCTAAAAGAAACTTGACAGCAAAATAAACCATTAAAAGGTTTAAGACTGTTATTGTGGCTAAATAGACAAACCCATTAAAACCTAAAAAATAGGGGATATAAGAGGCTAAAACCAGAAGCATAGCCACAACAAAAATAGTTAAAACACTTTTTTTACGTTCAACAAGGACAGGAAGCATAGGTAT
>QMXD01000140.1 GCA_003661965.1 Candidatus Hecatellales archaeon | reverse complement strand
CTTTATAATTACTCAAATAGAGGCTATCAGTAGCTCTTATTGTTATTTCTCCTGCCTGTGTTCCTGCAGTAACAATAGCGAGATTATTTTTAATTTGTCTAATTGAACATCCTAAATCATTACCTTCAATACTCCAATGTATTTTTCTATTCTTTGGTATAATTTTTACTCTTACTATTGCACGAGAAAATCCATTAGCTTTTATTGAACGAGGAAATAAACGAACATCGAAGATCTTGGAAAATCCTACATAATCAAATATAAGTGGTTCCCCTGCTGCATAATATTGGGTATACATCATTACGGTTGCTATTCCGTGTCTTTCTGATACAGAAAGTTCAAAATTTATATCACGAGAAGTGGTGATTTGTCTCCACTCACCACTCAATGGACATAGCCAATGGTATGTCTGTATAACGGTTTCTATCTGAGGAAATTTATCAAATGAATTGAGATTTATAAAAATTGGATGAATCCAGTATGTATCAGAGTTTGTCATGGTACCTGAAGAATTTAATGACCAATTATATGTGCCCTTAGAAACATGATGATTAAGATTAAAAGGATCGTTTCCTTGAAAAACTTCTTCTGTAATCATTTCCCCTAATAAACTTTCACCTGTAGATTGAAAAGTATGTGTCCATTGACCCCCGTAAGGAATGTATGGTATCACAAAAGATGATTTAACCTCCATAGGCCTTGCTTTAATTAAAAAAGTTTTTTCATCGTAACAGTTGGGATAATCTTTAACTTCGACTCTGGCTTTAATCTGACCACTTTGAGTTATACCCGGAGTAATAATTCCAGTACCTTCATCTATTTCTGCTCCGTATTTATTTCCTATAATCTTAAACGTTAGAGCTTGATTGCCTGCTTCTTTAGGTTCAATCTCTACTTGACAAGTAGATTGATGCTTTTTAATATCACAATTAGGATGCCGAGCATAAGTTTCAGGAATACTAAATCCTATAATTTTGGGTTTAAAAATATACACCTTATAACTACTTCCACCCTCACTAATAGTCACAGTCTGCGGTGTATTTTTTATAGTTGAAATAATAACTGTAGCCCTGCCTGTGCCTGTGATTGTAAGCGGGTTTGGCACTATGCTTACTTTTCCGCCATCTACGGTAAAATTGAATGTGTCTTCTCTTGGCATCCCTTCTTCATCATATGACCATGCTATTATCTCTGCAGTGTATGTTCCTCCGTTTGCAGGATATCCGCTCTCGCCTCCATATTGAAAACCTCTATCTTCATGTGCTATGGAGAATTTTGCATTCAGCAAAATTAAAACCGCTATGATAAATATTTTCCTTGTCATCTGCTTTTAAGTTTTATTAAGTTCTCCTTTGCGTTCTCCACCCATTGGGATTCAGGCAGTTTTTCTATTATTGCCCTGTATAACTTCTCTGCCTCCTCTTCTTCCCCTTTAAGCTCATAGCACATTCCAATGAAAAGCATTGAATATGCCTTCCAGTTTATGTTGTGTTCATTCTCATACGGTATCTTTTGAAACCATTCTATTGCTTTATCATAGTCTCTTTGCTTCATATATTCTATTCCCACCACACTTTTGTTGAAGGCATTGAGCTCAGGCGTTATGTCCATATCACATATCCCTTTATATACTTCCATCCCTTCTTCTCTTCTTCCTTCTGATATTAATTCTTTAGCACCTTCCCTCAATATAATTGATTTTACCCTTAAGCTTGCTTTGTCTTCCGGAGCCTCTCTTAAAAGCTTTTCACATACTTCAAGCGCCCCCTCAATATCCCCTTCCTTCATTTTAACTTCAGCAAGCACCCTTAATGCCTTCTTCTTCGCATGCCCGGACGTAAAAATATTGTTCGCTATGCCTTTGCACGTGTCTTTAAGAAGCTCCCTCTCTTCTTCTATCTCTTCTCTATTGCCGCCCTTTTCCGCAAGAATTACATTGAGCTTTAATGAGCATATCTTTTCATCAAAAAGCAGATTCCCGCTCTTTTTCCCTTCTTCATATTTGAATGACACTAACATCAATGAAACCACTATCAGAGTTGTTACAACTACTCCTGCCTTTGCCTCTTTTAACTTCATAACTTAAAAATCCTTTAACGGGTCATATATCCCCTTATCCCTTATTGAAATCTTCCCTCCATCGTTCACTTTTATATACCGCTGATACCTTATGAATGCGTTTGCCCTTTCCATATTTCCGTCTAAAAATTTGAATGCCCTTATTATTGATTCTATTACCCATTCTGATACCTCTTCCTCTTCAAGCGGGCAGTATAAATACGCAAGCTTGTAGTTTGACAATGCTTTCCTTAAGTTCTCTTCCCTTGAATACTTGAATGACTCTTTAAAGTAAAGCTCTCCGTTCTCATAAAAAGCCTTTGCTGCCTCAAGCTTGTATTCAGGGTATAATTGCCATACCTTTTCATATTCTTTGTGCGACCTTTCATAGTCTCTTAAAAGCCTGTATATATAAGCTATGCTTTTTTGCGCCTGCGCTCTTACCTCGCATACAGGATAATCTCTTATCACCATTGCGTAGGATTTAATCGCGCTCTCATAATCGTTTAGCTTGTATAAATATATTTGCCCTATCTCAAACCTGCTCTTTGCGCATATAAGCCATGCATCAGAATATAACCTTAAAACTGTTTCATATTCTTCTATTGCCCTTTCATAGTCTCTATTGGCGTAGTAGTTGCACCCAATCCAGTACTGCGCCCTTGCGCAGGATGTTTTGTCAAATGTGTTCTGGTTTATGAACTGGTTCAGCTCTATTACTTTGTCCCATCCGCCCTCCCACCATCT
>QMXD01000139.1 GCA_003661965.1 Candidatus Hecatellales archaeon | reverse complement strand
GGTGGACAGGAGATTTGCGACGTCCTTCTATTTCTATGCCAGGCCAGTTGCCTAAAATTCAGCTGAGGAATTGGCAAAGGACAATTCTAGCAGGGTTAGGACTTTTTGTTCTTGCTTTTTCTTTGTTCCCAGCAGAAATGAAAACATTCTTGTCTCAGGGGCGCTTGACTTTGGCGTTAGTTACAGCAATTGTCATTCTGGCAGTTGCCGCAGAAAAAGGGGAAAGCTTTTTAAATTTTTGCAAGACTGCGGCGGTAGCAGCTCTCATATTTCTTAGCGGCTACTATCTTATTTATCCTCAATTTCAAGAGTGGAGAAGCGAAAGAAGGGTCAGAAAAAAATGTCAGGTTATTGAAAAAAAAGTTTGGATTAGTCCAAAAGCGAGGAAAGTAAGAGCCGGCATTGATTTAAGGGTTGGTGATGAGTTTTTTATTAAGGGCCTGTCTCCTATACCCTTTAATGTCATCAACGAGACTCCTGCGGGTTTCCGCTACATCACTGTCAAAGGTGATAAAATCATAAGCGGGCCCACCAAAGGCAATCCTGCCAAATTTAGGGTAAGAACTACCTATGGGAAAGATATGGAGCTCGTGTTTAGTCCAGTCTCCCGTAAGGGCGTCTGGGTTAAGGTGATACTGGTTAGGGGAGCATTTTAGCTTTTTCAAAGGCATAGAGCGCAAAGCACTATGCCTTTTTGATTTTTTGTGCTATATTGTAAATATGAAAATAAAGAGAGATTATATTTTTGCCGTCATTGCTGGGTTGCTTACTGGTGTTTTTATTTTGCCTATTCTCAAAAATCTGCAGATTAGCATTCCTTTCGCAGGAATTGTTTTGTTATTAGGGCTGCCTTTGATTTTTTTATTAGGGACAGTGGTGGCAGGCTGGATTGGCCGCAGGTTTTTATGGATTTTTCAGTTTGTCAAATTTGCTGAGGTAGGCTTTTTGAATACTGCGGTTGACTTCGGAGTGTTAAATTTTCAGAGCTGGCTTTTTGGAATTTATTCTGGCAAAGGCATCATCGCTATGAACGCTGTTTCTTTTAGTATTGCTGTAATCAATAGTTATTTTTGGAATAAGCATTGGAGTTTTCGCGCTGGTGGAAGAGTAGTGAACCCAAAAGAATTTTTAAGCTTTGTTGTCGTGTCTGTAATTGGGCTTTTTATAAATACTTCCATTGTGTATGGTATTACCACTCATACTTCCATCTTTCCCGGCTTGGGTCCGGCATTAGTGGAAAATCTAGCTAAAGTCATTGCCACATCTCTATCCCTGATTTGGAATTTTATTGGAATGAAGTTTCTTGTATTTAAGAAATAAAGATGTGTATAATTCAGATGTATGAATGAAGTTGTTTTATATCGTAAATATCGGCCGCAGAGATTTTCAGAAGTTTTAGGGCAGGATCATGTCGTAAGGATTCTTTCTAATGCCATCCGCTTAAACCGAGTGGCTCATGCTTATCTTTTTTCCGGCCCCCGCGGCACTGGCAAGACCACCGTGGCCAGAATTTTAGCCAAAGCTGTGAACTGTGCCAATTTGGCCGGAAATTTTGAAAAAAATTCTGGCCAAATTGGCATCCGCCGAAGCGAAGCGGAGGCAGATAGCCGCGGCATTGTCTGCGAGCCCTGCAACACCTGCGACGCTTGTTTGGATATCTCTTCTGGCCAGTCTCTTGATTTGGTGGAGATTGATGCTGCTTCTTCGCGGGGCATTGATGAGATTCGCGCTTTGCGCGACGCTATTCGACTCAGTCCTTTAAAAAATAAGTATAAGGTTTATGTGGTGGATGAATGTCATATGCTTACGCGCGAGGCATTCAATGCTTTGTTGAAAACCTTGGAAGAACCGCCATCTCATGCTATTTTTGTTTTAGCTACCACGGAATTTGAAAAGGTGCCGGAAACCATTGCCTCCCGTTGTCAGCATTTTGAATTTCGCAAGGTTTCTGAAAATATTATCCGCGAATCACTGCGGGAAATTGCCCAAAAAGAGAATATCAACATTGACGATGAAGCAGTAGGGCTTTTAGCCTTTTTTGCAGACGGTTCCTTGAGGGATGGTCATAATTTATTAGGGCAGATTATTAGCCTGCCCAATGATAAGATTGATGCCCAGCAGGTTCGTTTGCTTTTCGGCGCTCCTTCCAGGGAATTGGTAGAAGGATTGATTCAGTCTTTTATTGATAAAGATTCTCAGAGCGCCTTCTCTATTATTAAGAAAGCAGTGGATAGCGGAATTGATGCTCGGCTTTTTCTGAAATTTATTTTGCGGGATATTCGCTCAATGCTTCTTTTGGCTCTTGCCCCGAATATGGAGAAGGAATTGAAGGGTTTGCTGGGCGAGAATGAATTTCGGTTTTTGCAAGCCGCTAAAGACAGATTCAAACCAGAAGAACTTGAATTTATTTTGCGTACACTTTTGGATGCCTACACTGTCCGTCCGCATTTCTACCTTCCTCAGATTCCATTAGAATTAGCAGTAATAAAAATTATCAATCGAAGATAAGCATTGCCGGGTCGTCTAACGGTAGGACACATCCCTTTGGAGGATGGTATCGGGGTTCGAATCCCTGCCCGGCAGCCAGCAAAAGAAGTTAAGTTTATTTTTGCGAAATCCTTACGGATTTCTTTTTTTGTTTCAATAGCTCCTTTATGATCTTATCTGCTATAATAAAAACAGGATGAGGGGTTTCAGGACTTTTTGGCATTGCTTGTTCCTGAGTTTGTTTAGAATTTTGATCATCTGAATTAAAACCTTTTCTGGAAGAATGAAATAACAGCACTTACTACTTAACTGATGCGATAGCATGGGTTAAGTAGTAAATTGCT
>QMXD01000138.1 GCA_003661965.1 Candidatus Hecatellales archaeon | reverse complement strand
TTTCATGTCGCATTTTGCACTTTTGAAAATGCTTCCTTTAACTCGGGTAACATACACTCATCTATGGCAGGTTTTGGAGGTGTTTCTGGTTTCCTTCTTTGGTAGGTATTGAACATCTATGCCTTGGAGTTTTGCCTTGTAATCTATGATTGTTTGAAGCTTTCTGAACGGTAAACTATGGAAACGCTTGTTTAGCTTCTTAGACTTCCTGAAGTTTTCCCGTATTCTAGTTAAATCCTCCATGACTATTATTGGTTTAGGGAACTGTTTTGCATAGGCGACTATCTCATTCGCTATTAGGTGGAGTTGCTGGTTGACTTTACGCCTCTCCCTACCCTTAAGCTTTTTGACTTTCCCGATTCTATTCTTCTTTTGAAGTTTTCTCCTTATGTGGCCATAGAGCCCCCTAATCCGTTTGATTTCTTCACCTCGCCAGAACTGCCCCTTCATAGGCCTGTCGGGATTACCTTTTGATATTGCTACTGCAACGGCTAAGTTATGCTCACCCCTATCTACGGCTATCACGGTTTCTGGTTCATCGAGTAGCTCTACAGTCTTCGTTAGAACAAAGTGAGCATACCATTCGCCATTGCGTTTAACCATTTCAACAGTTGAGAACTGCCATTCACCCCTAAAGGCTCCTTCAATCCTCTGCTTTTGTCTTTCTCCGAATATTATTGGGAGGTTAACCCTTTCCCTTCTGTTCAGGCTTAGTGTTAGCCAATATGGTGTTAGAACATTAGTTGTCTTAGAGAAGTTATAGCATCTCTTATCGAAGCGTATGGATATCTTCTTAAGCTCTAAAACGTTATCATCCTTCTTGTTCTTCTCGAAGCTTTTTAAGACTTCAACCGCCTTATCCCTAGCAGTTTGGATTAAAGCCGTATTAAGATTAAAGCGCCTCTTGACTTCCTCATAACAGTTTTCATGCAGAACACTTTTGGACTTAGAGTTAAAGCGGAGATACCACTTCACAAGCCTAAAATACTTGTTTAGGGTTCTGTTTAAGGCTAAAACCTTTAGCCTGTTAGGCTTGAAAACTTTTCCTACAACTGTTACCTGAACATCCTTCTGCACGGGAACATCCCAATCTAATTAAGGGGTTGAAGAATTTAAGTTTAACCGCAATTCATCTCCCCACTAAAGATGGGGAGTTTTCTTGCGGATTTCTTATAAAAGACGAGGTTACGTGTTACTAAGAAGCCGGGATTTTCCGTAGCTAGCTTGATTTCATCCGGGTTCAGTTCCGGGCTGTGGATGGAAACTTGGCTTATGATGCCGTGGTAGCAGTTGCTTGTGGAGCCTGGAGAAGTTTTGTCAAGGTTTCTGTTGGAAACATTTTCTCCAATAGGTGCTGAGTGTATGAATAGAAGGGTGTGTAAACCAATTTTTGCGGTTTTTGTCTGCCTTCTTCTCTATCTGGTTGTTGTTTTAACGTTTTTTGTAGCCTACGGATTTTTCGCCCCTTTGGTGGTCACAACCTTCTTCTATGTCCGCTACCTTGACATCATAATCGTCTGAAAAAAAGGCAGACTTCTCTAAAGAAACGTTCTGCAAGAACCACCGCCTCCTCTAGGGAGCATTCTTTAAACATTTCATCGAATCCCATATCGCTCTCACTGACTTCTCCTAATGAGCGAAGTCTTTCTATCTCTTCTCTTGTTAGATTGTTAACATCAACTATGGGGACATTTGCAATGAAACCTTCTTCACCATTACGTGACGCAAATTGGATAAACTTTTGTGTTTTTGGATGTTCAAAAATTACAAAAGCCTCTTCTTTTTTCTCTATCTTAGCTAAATTTGTGCGGAATAATTCCAACCTTTCCGCTCTATTCATCAATATCCACATATAAGGGAGAGATCACAGATTTAAAAGCGTTCCATATTTTTTTGTTTTTCTGGAAATATTTTCTCGGGCGGTGTGAGTGTTATGGGTAGGAGGTGTGTGAGTCAGCTTCTTGCTGTTCTCATCTGTATCTCCCTCTGTCTGGCTGTTGCCTTAACTGTCCTTTTCGCAGTCTACGGGGCTTTTCAGCTTTCAACCCGAAGCTACGTGGTTGAGGTTGATGCTTCCCTGGTTAAGGATGAAAATGGACCCTGTTTGAGGCTTCAGGTGAAAAATTTGGCTTCAAGTCCTATGGTTGGATTGTGGGTTAAGCTGGACGGGGAAGAATGGATTAGGCTTGAAGAAGTAAATGCCGAAAATCCTCTTGAATACAGGCAGGAGAGATTTTTCGTAGTCACAGGTAATCGACTAACTGAAAGCTATAAGGTTGGCGAATACTGTACGCTTATGGTTAGAGCCGAGTTTGCAGATGGAAGTGTGGTAGCAACTATAAGAGGAGTTTACTGTGAATGGAGAACTTAGTTTTTAGGCTGTCGGGGAATTCTTAGGGTTTTGTTTGGCTTATTCTTTTGGGTTGGTTAAGGTAACTTTGAGCTTTGCTATGAGGTGCCTCCAGAGCCAGTCAACCTCATTAGCCAAACTCTCCTAGCCTTTAGGGATGCGGTTAGGCATGTAGTAAACTGGTGTGTTGAGAATAGGATTGTAAACTTCGCTAAAGTTCACAGGAACCTCTACCATAAGCTTAGAGAGGCTTACAAGCTTCCAGCGAGACTCCTCTCTTTCACTTGTTTTGATGGGAGGTTCTTAGTATCTTCTTATTTTGTAGCTAAGCTTATATTTTTGTACTACGAATTGTATTGCGGTGGTGAATACGGTTTCGTCAACGTTTACTGTTCGAGTTCCAGAGGAGCTTAAGGAGAAGATGCGTAGGTATAGAGTGGAGTGGGGTGAGGAGGTTCGCCGCTTTATTGAGGCTAGGATTAGGCAG
>QMXD01000137.1 GCA_003661965.1 Candidatus Hecatellales archaeon | reverse complement strand
TTTATCAAAATTTACTTCAACAACCACTATTTATCCCTCCAATTTTGATAAAATGTAGGGTGCAAAATCAAAAACCTCTATTCTTTCACCCTTTTTTCTACCAGTTGCAATCCATCTTTTACCCGCACCTAATCTTAAGGTTGAATAGCATGCAGGACAAGCAGTAACTATTTTTTTAACCCCTGTAGGTTCAATATCTCTTTCAATTCTTGTTTCAGCAACTCTAATACTTAAGTCAGCCTTAACCTGTAAAAGACCTCCTCCACCACCACAGCAACGTGCAGCTTCTCTTGTTAATAGTGGTTCAACAACTTCAGCAACAGCATTTAGAACTTTTCTAGGTTCATCGTAAACCCCACACCAACGTCCAAGTTCACAAGGGTCATGATAAACAATTTTTTCCTTTTCTTTAACCTTAAATTTTAACTTATCCAAATTTTCAGCAACAATTTGAGTTATATGTTTAATTTCCGGAATTTTAACACCAAGTTCTTCATACTCTTTAAATGAATGGTAACATCCAGGACAACCAGTAACAATCAATTCAACTCCAGTTTCATTAATGGTTTTAGCTGTTTTTTCAGCGTTTACTTTTGCGTTTTCCATAAAACCTGCAAGCAGTAACGGGTCTCCACAACATCCCTCGTTTTCAAGTTTAAAAACTTCGAATCCAAGTTTTTTAATTAGCTTAATATTTGCCTCCACAAGTTCAGGGTTACGTGTTCTTGAAAGACATCCCTGCCAGTATAGAACCCTCAATTTTCAGACCTCTGCAATTTCAGTATTACCTTAACCAATTTAGTTTTAGGTTTTACGTGTATTAACATTATTTTTGGTATTTTTGGATACTTTTCTGGATAAGCTCCCTAATCTGGTCTACACCATGAACAAGCTTTTTTAACTCTTCCTCAAGGTTTGAAGGCTTAATTTTTACAAACCAGCCTTTCCCATAAGGGTCTTCGTTTATAAGTTTTGGGTTGTCAAGCAACTCGTTGTTTACAGCAATAACCTCACCTGAAACAGGAGCAGGAACTTTTCCAACCCATTTTTCGGATTCTAGGGTTGCAAAAGCTTTTAACTGTTCAACAGTGTCACCTTCAAACGGTAGGTCTACATACCTTATTGCTTTTGCCTGTTTTTGGAAAAAGTCGTCTATTCCAACTGTTACCGTTCCGTCTGGTTCAACCCTAGCCCAAGAGTTTCCAACACCATCCTCAGGAACATAGTAGAGTTCTTCAGGCATATTATAACCTTCAACTACAACCATTAAAACAACCTCCTACTGTTTAATCTTATGTAATGCGTTTAGATAGCTATTTATTTTTTTAGTCTATAAGTTAAAAGAAATATATAGCAAAAGCATGAATTCTCTAAAATAAGGTTTAATAGTGAAGGTTTGTGGTGGAGGATGAACCTTTCAAACCTTCTAATAACCTTTGTTTACGGAATCATGCCTCTAATAACGTTAACAATAATGGTTGTTGGAGTCATATTTGTTTTTGGAAAATGGCTTCTACCAGGAACACTTACACCAACAGGAGGACCTATAAGGATAGGGAGGCTTCCAAACGGAGACTACTATCTTGATATTGAATGGCTTTTCTGGTATAGATGGTTTTCCGGAAAAGATAAACCTAAACCAAGAAAAAGCTGGTGGTATGCTGTAGGTTATGCTGTTGAAAACCTAATCCTAGATGTTTTACTTTTTAGAAGGGTTTTTCGTAGGGATAAGGTAACATGGGCTTTAAGCTGGCCTATGCATATTTCTGCTGGCTTAATAATTTTGAGTGGGGTTCATCATGCAGCCCACTCATATTTGCTTGGGATAGGTTCTGAGGTTCCTTCTGCTAATGGGTTAGTTTTACCTATACCACAGCTTTTTAAGCTTCCTTTAAACATTCCAGGGCTTCCCTTTCCACCAATCGTAATCCATATTTTGGGGATAATATTTCTTGTTGAGGTTGTTTTGCTGCTTATAAGACGTTTAACTGTGCAAAAGGTTGCTGCAATATCAAAGTTTGATGTTGTTTTTGACTTGGTTATGTTGGTTTGTGGTGGTGCTGTTGGTGTAACCATGGGTTTTGTAGGTCCACTACCAATACTTGTTGTTATCCATGGGATAATCGCCCACATCTACTTTATATGTATCCCATGGACATTCTACACTCACATTATTGGTGGAATGCCTTTTTCAGTAATTGCTGCTGGAGTTAGAAAAGCTAGGTTGGGGGTTTAAAATATGAGTGAGGAAAAAGTTTTTGTTCCTGTAGACAACCTTAGAAAACTACACCTAGTCTATAGTGACACATGTTCAACCTGTGGTATTTGTGCAGACTACTGTCCAACCTACCTAGCAACAAAAGACCCAGAATTAATCCCTGGAAAAAAACATGAGTTTGCTTTAAAGCTTATCAATGCACAAAAAAGCTTTTTACGTATGATTTTTGGACCTAAACCTATCAATGTTAAAGAGTTAAGGGAAAGGGTTAACCATCTTTATACATGCACCCTTTGTGGTAGATGTAGTGAAGTATGCAGCTATAATGTTGACCTTCACTCCTTATGGGCAAACCTTAGAGTTTCGATTTTTAAGGCTGGTTTTACACCTGAACCTTTAAAGGCTCTTCGAGACTCTCTAAAAAATGCTAAGGATCCTTATGGTGCAGGTTTGGATATGAGGACTTTTTGGGTTAGACGTGCAAGGTTGAGGAGTGTTCCTGTGAAGGATAGGGCTAGTGTAGTTTTTTTTGTTGGTTGTGTAACTGCTTTGAGGGCTCAAAACCGTATGGTGGCTGCTTCAATAGCACAAATTTTGTCTTTTTTGGGTGAGGATTGGACTTTGCTT
>QMXD01000136.1 GCA_003661965.1 Candidatus Hecatellales archaeon | reverse complement strand
GCTCCAGTTTCACATTCCGGGATGCATGCACCACAACCATTACAAGCATAAACATCAACCACAGCCTTACCATTCTCAAGCCTTATCGCCTCAACAGGGCAGACTTCAACACACCTACCACAACCATTACATAGGTCTAGGTTAACCTGAACCTTTTCAGGTTTTATCTTTACCTCTCCCTCACCAAGAAACTCGTTAACCTTTGCTGCGGCACCCCAAGCCTCAGAAACACTATCTCTAATATCTTTTGGTGCAACAGAACAACCACAAACATATATACCTTCCTTTAAGGTGCTTACAGGATTAAGCTTCGGATGTTTCTCAGTTATAAAACCGTCTACACTAATAGGAATCTTCAACTTTTGAACAATATCAGTTAATCCTTTACCTGGGATAAGAGCGGGACACAAAACAACCATATCAAAATCGTTTTCAAAAACCATTCCAAGCAAGGTATCTTCAGCCCTAACAATAAGTCTTCCATTGTTTTCAGCCTTATAAACTTCAGCAGCCTTACCTCTAACAAGGTTTAATCCAGCTTTCTGAACCTCCTCGTAAAACTCTTCATAACCTCTACCAGCAGCCCTAACATCGATATAGTAATACCAAATCTCAACATCAGGGAAGAGCTCCTTAATAAGCTTAGCATGTTTAAGCGTATACATACAACAAACCTTACTGCAATAAGGTACACCTCTATGCGGGTCTCTAGAACCAACACATGAAATATAGGCTATCTTTTTCGCATCTCTCCATTCCATAGGTTTTCTGGGGTCTCCGGGAACCTTTAAGTATCCTTTAGTTGGACCTGTTGAAGATAAAAGTCTTTCAACCTGTAGGGCTGTAACAACCTCACGGTATCTTCCATATCCAAGTTCGGGATACCTATTCTCGATATCTATAAGGTCGAAGCCTGTAGCAACAATTATTGCTCCAACATCAACCTCAACAATTTTTTCTTTATCCTCGAAGTTTATTGCACCTGTTGGACAAACCTGCTGACATATACCACACTTCCCAGTCTTGATATATGCACAAATTTCAGGGTCTATAAGATAAATGTTTGGAACAGCTTGGGGGAAGGGTCTATAGACGGCTTTTCTCAAGCCTAATCCAAGGTCAAACTCTGAAGGTTTAGTCCATGGACATTTTTCTGCACATGATCCACAACCACGACATTTTTCAGGGTCAATATATCTTGGCTTCATTAAAACTTTAACACGAAAGTTTCCAGGAGAGCCTGTTGCCTCCATAACCTCAGAGTAAGTGTAAAGTTTGATGTTTGGATTACTGCACAATCAGCCATTCTTGGTGTAAGTATACATTGCGCACAATCCATTGTGGGGAAAACCCTTCCATACATGGCCATATGTCCGCCTATGGTAGGCTCTTTTTCAACCATATGAACTTGGTAGCCTGAATCTGCAAGTGTTAAAGCAGCGGATATTCCAGCAATCCCTCCGCCAATGATAAGGACAGATTTATGGGCTTTTTCCCTCCTCTCCTCTAAAGGTTCAAGATATCTTGCTCTAAAAATTCCTCCACGAACATGGTCTATAGCTTTCCTAGTGTTTTCTTTTATGTCATCTTTCATGTGAGCCCATGAACATTGTTCTCTAATGTTTACATGTTCAAAATAGTATGGGTTTAATCCTGCTTCAGCAACACATCTTCTAAAGGTTGCCTCATGAACTTTTGGACTACATGAGGCTACAACAACCCTATTAAGATTATACTCTTTAATCTTATCTTGAATCATCTTTTGGGATGGTGCTGAACACATATAGGTGTCAACAGTTGTAAAAACAACGTTTTCCTCTCCTTTTACAGCCTCAGCAACAGCCTCAACATCAACCCAATTTGAAATGTTTCCACCACACCTACAAATAAAAACACCAATTCTAGGTTCTTCCATTAAGCTAAATCCTCCTTTTTCATGTTAAGCTTTACACCCAGAATCTATCCCCACTAGGATTAGATATTGAATTTTAATCCTAAATTTTAAATGTTTAGGTTTTTAAGTTTCCCCTCTCAGACTTTAGGCTGAAAAAACTGTAAACCTAAAGTCTATGGTTGACATGAAAAGAATAAGGATTATGTAGGGTGCTGTTAACTTAAAAAGCTTCCAACCATTCCTACCTTTAGGGTCTAGAAGAAACTTGACAGCAAAATAAACCATTAAAAGGTTTAAGACTGTTATTGTGGCTAGATAAACAAACCTATTAAAACCTAAAAAATAGGGAATATAAGAGGCTAAAACCAGAAGCATAGTCACACCAAAAATAGTTAAAACGCTTTTTTTACGTTCAACCAAAACAGGAAGCATAGGTATCCCAGCTCTCCTATAGTCTTGAGAATATATGTAGGCTATAATCCATAGGTGGAGGGGACCCCATAAGGCTGCAAGCACCCCCAGAATAAAACCGTGGAGGTTTATGGATTTAAAGGCTAAAAACCATCCAAGCCAAACAGGACATGCGTTTGCTGGGGAAACAAGAAAAACGTTTAACCTACTCCTTCTTTTAGCCACAACCGTGTAAAGTAAAATATAGCATAACACACCAACAAACAGTAAAACCATGGGAATAGGGCTTAAGGTTAAACATGCTATAACAGAGAGAGTAAAAGCAAAACCTAGAAGGGTTAAACTAAAAAATAGTGCATGGTTAGGTTTTATTTTTCCTAGGGGGAGAGGTCTTTTCCTAGTTCTAAACATTAAAAGGTCTATATCTCTATCAAGATAACAGTTAAGAGCGTTTGCACCACCAACAGATGTAAAAACACCAACAAACCCCAAAAAATAGTAGAAAAGGTTTAAGGATGAAAAAGCCAAATCTAAGTTTGCAAGTAGGGGG
>QMXD01000135.1 GCA_003661965.1 Candidatus Hecatellales archaeon | reverse complement strand
TTTCAGTATTTTGAGTTAATAAGTTTATCGTAGCTAGTATATGACTGCAGAGTCTAGCTCTTCTATTGTAGTATGGACAGCTACACTTGAACTTTCCATTCTCCATCCTGACCAGTTCAACAGATCTATCTGACTCTACCTCCCATAGGCAGTAGTCAATCTGTCTTACTTTCAGATCCTTTGCTCTCCTTAGAGACAGATCGATCACCTCTTAGAAACAACTTCAGATCTAGAAGATAGTACTTCAGCTTATCTAGAATATTCAATTTCTTCCTAACTACTACTAGATCAGATTCGAAGTACAACTTGTCTCCAGACAATAGTGGTATATAGGATGTCTCTACTTCAACTACGTAGTGTGATTTAAGGAAGAGTCTGAATTCTTCATCTCTAAGGAGCTGATCTATTAGACTCTCTTTTAGACTCATGCTTTCAACTCCTAGTGATCTTAGCTAGGATCTTAAGAGATAGAAGAATATTTACAACTAGTAGAACTGAACTCAGAGCTTCTTTAGATCTCAAGCAAAGTAGAGAGAGTAATACTGTAGAGTAGAGAAGAATACCTCCAAAAGTAATGTAGACAACTATCTTACCAGTCTTCAAGAGTCTACTCAAGATTTAGCCTCCAAACATCTCTCTAACAGTAGCTATTATAACATCTATGTCGTCTTCAGATTTGATCTCTCCTCCAAAGTATCCAGGATGTCCTCCACAGTAGATATTTCTCTTCTTCAATCTCCTACCTATGTATCCAGCTAGATCTCCTCTTATACTCATCTCTCTTTTAGTTAAGTTGATCACTATGAAGGTCTTGAATCCTTTAGAACTTTTCAGTTTACTAGCTATTCTACCAGCTATATAATACTCAGATTCTATCACCATTAAGTAGACTGATCCTCTAATACATCTGGGTTTGAAGTTAGACAGTATAGATCTCTCTTCGTTAGCTAGTTTTCTTTGAGCATCTTGTAGAGTAGGATGTCTAATTAGATCTTCTGGTCTCTTACATTCTCTAACTATGTTTACAGCTTCTATAGCTCCACCTATTCTACATAGAGCATTTACTGGAGATGATAGATGTCTATATAGAGGCATAGGATAGAGTCTTACTTGTCCTCCAGATTGATATATACTACAGAACTCATCTAGTAGACTAGGATGTGCTTCCCAGATCTCATCGGGTATGACTTCAGGTTGACCATCTCCTACTGCTCCACCTGCTACATACCAGTACTTGTCTCTAGGGATCTTGTCTTTGAAGGTTAGATACACTATTACAGCCGTAGGATATCGATCCCAGATCAGAGTATAATATGGTGCTTCATGCACATGGTGATCTATACTCACTCCTTCAAACTTGTCATCTAATGGTTGACCTAGATCTAGACTTAGATCTACCTTCTCTATCTTGTCTCCAGTAGAGAAGAAGCTATAGTCTCCAAATCTATCTGGACTGTAGATGTTCTTGATCTCAAATATCTCAGATATCAAAGCACAACTGTATACTCCATCTGCATCTATCCACCAGAGAGAGACTAACTCTCTCCATCTGTGGAATGCAACATTCAATGGTTCTTTAGACTTTAACCAGTTGTATACTTTCTCTTGAATACTCATACTTCTAACCTCCTTTCATTCAGACTTCTAGCTGAATGGTCTGTTTTCAATTCTATGAATTCCAACTCAATCACCTCCTACTGAACTAAATTACTCTATACTTTAGAGTTAGTAGTATTTAACTCTATCCTAGCTCCAGATCCTAAACTTTAAATCCAGTCTATCTGAGAGTATAGAGTGAGTATGGCTGATCAGAGTATACACGAGAAATTAGCTAGGATCGAGGCAAAACTAGACTCCTTGAACTCTTCTCTAGAGTCTAACTTCAACAGAATCGTCTCTACTCTATCTAAGATCATATTTGCTTTGATAGGGATCATAGCTAGTAATATAGGTATAAAATTGATAGGTACTCCTCCTCTAGTAGAGGCTGTATCCTATCTAGCTATTTTCCTAGCAGTATACTCTAGCCTAGTAGTAGTCTACGATAGAAAAAGAGGATGGAGTAGAGTATTGATAGTACTCTTGATCTTTCTTATGCTCTATAGTCTCTTTGTCTTCCTCTTCTTCTAGAGGTTCAAAGAAGACTTCTACATCAGAGTCAACTAGATCCTCTATTTCGTCTGGTAGAATATTCTCTGGTAGAAGTATACAGAGTTTATCCTCTAGTCTAGCTATCCTACCTACCACTCTGTATCCTCTATAGGTTACTTCTCTAACTATCTCTTCTACTCTAGCTACATAGTATGTTTCTTTAGCCTTCTTGATCTTGATCCTGACTATCATACCTGGTTTCAGGTCTAGAAGAGTCTGATCGAAGCAGTCAAGTAAGATAACTCTATTATCTGGAGCATAAGCTATTACTCTGGATATTGGATTCTTACTAGGTAGAGTCTTAACGATCAATTCTGATCCTACTTCTAGAGGCATCCTTCTATCACCTCCTTGATCCTATCTATAGACTTCAACTCACTATCTGATAAATGTATTACTCTGAATCCATTAGATACTAAGAACTCTTCTTTTCTCTGATCTGAGATCCCTCTGTTCCACACTATAGGAGGAGCAGATTGATCTATTTCGATCCAGTCATCATCTCTAGGATCAGATGGGGTATCTAAAGACATTCTGCTTCTCTTTCTATGCCATACAGAGGGATCTACTTCTATAGCTAGTCTTCTAGTATGCAACATGAAGTCTATCCAATAGTATGATCTACCATTCTTAACTCTACAGTTGTGTACAAAGTCTATACCTTCTCTTAGACCTAGTTCTAGAAGTACCTTCCTAACCATCTCTTCCTGTGGAGTATAG
>QMXD01000134.1 GCA_003661965.1 Candidatus Hecatellales archaeon | reverse complement strand
CTCTTTTCAGTTCAAGCTCCTTCTTCTGGCACTTATTCCACAACCACTATTGCTGATTACTTAGTTGTTGATATTGATACTTTGTATGTTGATCCTGTGAATAATAGAGTGGGGATTGGGACGGCGGAGCCGGATAGCCCGTTGTATATTAAAAGTTCGATTGCTGGCACTGATGGTACAAATCAACACATTAAAGTAGTTGATAGTGGAGGAACCTTGCGGTATCGATTGAGAGGAACTGGTATGGCAGAGTGGCATTTAAATTCTGGTAGTGCTGACGTCGGAAAAATAGAGTATTCAACCCCCAGCAGTCATCCAGGCATTCTTTTATGGACGGGTTCTCCAGGAAGCTATACAAATCGGTGGCAGATGGCTAATAAAGGTAGTTACATGGATTTTTATTGGGAGGATGACGGAGGGGGAAGTAGTCTTGTGTTGAGAAAAGGTGGTAATGTCGGCATCGGGATAGGGGCGCCTACTTCAAAATTACAAATCAATGATTTCTTTGAAAGTGATAATACCATTACCGAATCTCAACTTACTGGTTTATCAATATATACAGGATATATAGGAGGCGATTGGGGTGGAATTTCACAGTTTGATAGAGACGGCGATCCTTCAACAGCTAACGATAGAGATTTAATGGTGTATTGGGGAGATGACTCTGATGATAATTTGAGATTTGTATATGTAAACTACGCCGATGATCTACCTCAAACAAAAATGATAATTACGCCTTCTGGCAACGTCGGCATCGGCACCACCTCACCTAATTATAAATTAGAAGTGATGGGTACTGCCTCTACCACAGATGTCTTTACCGGACAACTTACTGTAGCTACTTCAACCAGAAACATGATAACTTTACAAAACTCTTCTGGCACCTTCTTATCTGGCTTTACTGCCTCAGGTGGACTTTTAATGAATATTGCTTCAACTACTGCTTTAACTGTCCAAGACGGTTCAGGTAGTAATGTCTTTGTAGTAGACACAGTTCAAGGAGATTTAGAAATTACTGGAACTTTTGCTGTCTCAACCACCACTGCCACCTCAACCATCTCAACTGGCGGCTTTGCTGTAACTGGCCACACAGAACTTGCCACGACTACAATTTCAAAACTTAATAAAGTAGTCGTAGTTGACGGCATTCATTATCCTCAAACTTCAGCTGGTATTCAAGCTGCTATTGACGCTTTGCCTTCTGAAGGAGGAAAAGTCTTCCTCCCAGAAGGAACTTATTCTATTGATGCCACAGTAACTATTCCTTCTTTTATTACCATCGAAGGAGCAGGAGCATCTTCAACCATTCTTTACCTTGCTGATGGTGCTAACAGCACAGTCCTTACTAACTCAGACCATACCAATGGTAACACAAACATAAAGATCTCTAATCTCAAAATAGATGGTAATGACGCCAATAACACTGGCACCTGCTATGGTATCTGGTTTTACAATGTTGATTATTCTAAAGTAGAGAATGTTTGGGTGTATGATGTGGAAGATAATGGAGTTTATCTTTCAGGCAGTACTTATAACAATATTATAAATAGTTACTTAGAATCTAACAACCAAGGAATTGCTTTAGTATCTTCTAGCTTTTACAACAATATTTCTAATAACAAAGTAAAGGATAATTCTTCTGCTGGAATTTATCTAAATTATTCTCATCGAAATTCTATAACAGGTAATTCTATTTATAACAATGATTATGGTATCGAACTGTATAATAATTCCAATTTAAATACCGTGGATAATAACGTAATTTACTATAACACTAACAGTCAAATATATTTAGGAGCTGCTGCTAGAGAAAATACTGTCAGTAATAATACAATCTACCGAAGAAACAGTCATGGAATTGAATTATATAACTCTTACTCTAATACTATTGTGGGAAATGTAATAGAAGATAATGATTATGGAGTTTCTGTCAGTGTTGATGGAATTTATTTACGTTCTTCCTCTTATAGTAACATTATTTCTTCTAATCGAATTTTAGGTAATGATCGATATGGAATAAATATCAGTGATGTTGGATCCAATAGTAATAATTATCTAGTAGGAAATTATATTTCTGGAAGCTGGACTGCAGAAATTTCAGATTCAGGTATCAACACTATCTATGGAACTCAATTGGTAAATAATGATTTAATTCTTAAATCCTCTGGCAACGTCGGTATCGGGACAACAACTCCAGACCACGCCTTAAGCGTTGTTGGTCAAATCTACGCCACTTCATCAAGCAACCAACTAATTTTAACTAATGATTTAACAAACAATGCTTATGCTAACTTTTCAGTTGCCAGTGATGGTGATATGACCATTGACCTTGGCACTGATACAGCAACAACAACATTTAATGAAAATGTAGAAATAGCAGCAGGCAAGGATTTGCAAGTAGACACAATTTATGCTCATAGTCCATTGAAAATTATTGGTGATATGGAAGTCACTGGAGATATGAGGTTTGGCGGCGGCGGCACAATGAATGCGACCACCACTAATATTGATAATTTAACTGTTAATACAGCTGCTACTTTTGACGGCTCATTAACAGTCAATGGCGCTGTCACTTTAGGAGACGGCGGCGACACAGTTGCTATTAACTCTTCTGACTGGGACATTTCAGCCACTGGTGTCCTGACTGGCATTTCCGGCATTACGCTTGACGGCAATATTTATTCAACAGCTGGGCTGTTGCTCAACTATGCCTCAACCACGGCCTTGGTAGTCCAGGACGGTTCTGGCAATAATATTTTTGCGGTAGACACCTCTTCTGCCACAGCAACTTCAACCTTTGCCGGCGGTTTAACTGTTGATTCTTCCACTTTAGTGGTTAATGCTAATGAAAATCGGGTAGGGATTGGGACAGTTAACCCGCAGG
>QMXD01000133.1 GCA_003661965.1 Candidatus Hecatellales archaeon | reverse complement strand
GAGGGTCGATTATTCGCATAAAAATGTGGATTTATCGTTACTAGCCACATATACTGAAGCCTTTTTCAAAAATAAAGGATATATAACTGAAAAATTAGAAAGCGAGAATAGAATAACAATAATGGTAAAAAGAAACGAAGTTAGTGGTCCGATATGTGCTGTGAGAATTGAGGGGACATCCAATAATTTCACAATTGATTTTATCTGGGAGGAAAGTGTGAGAAAACGTATTATTCTTGGATCATTGACCACCCTTTTTGGTGGGGGTATACTCATCCTTCGAGGATTACAGCTTAAAGAAGAACTTGAAAAACTTGAAAGAGATTTTTGGGTTTATATCCAAGAATTAATAGCCACTTTTGAAAAAAGATAAAATTATTTCAGATGCTTCGCTTTTCGCCTTCTCTTATATACAATTATTCCTATTATAGTTACTAACACCGCGGCTATCAATACAATAAGCAATTGCCAAAATTGCCAACGTTCTCGAGATAAAACAATATGGCCGCTTAACCCTTCAAAAATGTCTGTATATGAGACTTTACCGTTATAACTTAACTCAATCTCAAGGAACGGTGCGTTCTTAGCAACTATTTCTAGGGATCCATCGAAGTAAACTGTTCCATTAGCGTCAGTAACGCCTGAAGCGATAACTGTTCCATTCTCATTCATAATTGTAACATTTACGCCAGAAATGGGATTGTTATTCTGGTCCGTGACTCTTATTTTCGGTTCTTTCCAGATAACCTTTGATGCACCACTTATGTAAATATCAAGCAGCTCACTGGATGTCAAATTCAGCTCGGTTCTTCCCAGAATCCCTAGATGATTCAATAAACAGTCTTGAATCAAAACTTTCGATTTTCCTGAGAAAGATAAGTCAAACCCACCTATTTCTATTTGATACAAAGTTACGTTAGGAGCATAACCAATTCTTTCAATTATTTCAATCGACCCATTCTGCAAGAAATTCCAGTAATTAATAAAACCTCTTTTCAGTCCAATTAAGCTTGAAGAAACACCTCGCGCCTTAAGTTTTAGACTCCCCAAAGTTGATTCTCTAACTACTATTAGAGCGTTATCAGCAGCCTCGCACATATCTATTACGCAATTATTAATGTAACTGGATGATTTTTCATAATTTTCAACCAGTGTTAAGTTCGAGTTTCTAGCAATCAAAATAGAAGCTCCCGCGGCAGATAATACTCCATCAACTTTAGAAAGTGAAATTTCCACTTCACAGTTTTCGTAAATATTCGTTTTTCCATGAATAATTGAATTTGAAATCTGGATTTTTGTAGAATTCTCACCGATAATGTCTTTTAACATGGAATTAGATATTTCAATTTCAGCTCTTTCTGCTGCATAAATTAGGTCTATACTACTGTTTTCTATCTCAATCTTTGGATTTCCGCTTTTAGATAATATGTAATTGCCTACTCCTGTGCATTTTACTCCTTCTAATTTTACTTCTGCAGCTCCCTCTACAGTCATCTTTTTTATATCAGATCTTGCTATGGAGACATTCGCTTCATCGTTAACATTAATAATTATTAGGCTGTTAACTTCTGTACAATTTTCAGCCCTTACTGTAGCTTTTCCTCTAATGTCAAGCTCAGTGACTGATGACTGTTTTATGTAAACTTTTGAACTCATTGTAGCAGTTAATTCTTCAAGGGCGGAATCATTAACTATTATTGCCTTCACGTAATCTAATGTCCTGAAATCTGCTGCCGGTTTGCCTGGGACTGATTTAAGTTTAGAATTATCGAAGGTTATAGTAGAGTTGTCTCTAGCAGTTAGTCTAACTATCTTAGATTTATATACTATAAATTTTGAATGTCCATACAGTTTAACTGAATCAACGTATCCAAAGCAATTGTCTAAAGTTAAACTGGAGGAATCGTTCATTGTTACTTGACTTACCTGCGAGAAATTTGATAAAACAGTAAGTGAGCTTCCATATGTCTTGAGTATGGCAATTTTTGATTCGTTAGCGGCTATTTCTGAGTTAATGTTTGTTATCTCCTCCATTTCTGAATTGTTTATCCATATTTTTTGTGTTGTATTACTTTCTATTCCCTTTATTCTTGAATTGTTAATTGAAATCTTCGCATGATCCTTTAGTACAGCCTTACCTCTTCTTACATCTGAATTGTCTATACAAATTGTTGACTCATCGGTTCCGTAAATATTAAAGGAATAATTTGATGTTACAGTGCTGTTTATTATCTTTAAAGTTGACCTTTCTTTGAGGGTTATATTAAATTGTTCCTCGTAGGACTGGATTATAACTATTATGGAGTTCAAGAATTCTACCGACGCATTTCCTTCTATAATTATGCTTCCGTTGATAAAGAGGTGAACATTTTCGTATTTTTGAGTCTCTGAGGATACCACTAGGTTTCCATTTGTATTTGCAAATGTTTGTGGGAAGTTAAGGCAAGTTATTATTTGAACAAATATTAGTAAAATTGAAAGTTTGGATAGTTTGGTCATCCAGTTCCCTCGATCTACATATTTGGGTGAGGTAATTTCTATTTCCTTGAAATATTTAAGATTTGGTTTTCAGTATCTTTTTCTAAGTTTTGGATTGAGAATTTCATCCATTGCTTGCCCTATTAGTATGAATGAAAGTGAAACCAGTGCAATGCATAGTCCAGGTGGAACTATCCACCACCACTTCTCTATTCCTCCTGGCTGCTGAGAGTCGTGTAGCATTCGCCCCCAGGTCATTACTGTTGGATCGTAGAATCCTAGCCAGCTTAATGCTGCCTCTGAAATTATTGCTGAGGGAACCGATGTAGCTAATGCGATGTAGGCTAGTGAAATTACGTTTGGTAGAATATGCCTAAAGATTATATGGAAACTGCCTGCTCCGACAGCTTTTGCTGCTTCG
>QMXD01000132.1 GCA_003661965.1 Candidatus Hecatellales archaeon | reverse complement strand
TCCCATTTTCATACATATTTCTTCTATTGTGATGTATGGTTTTTCTATGCTTTGTATTAGGGATGCGATACTTTCTCTGAGTAGAAATTCTCCCTCCTTAGAAAGTTCTTCAAATCCGCAAGACTCTATTATTGTTACCAGATATTTTCTTGTTCCTTCAGCAAATATTTGGTTACCAAGTTCCTGTAGACCTTGCAGTAAATTTTTACATTGTATTGCCATTCCACCGAAATCTAGTGACAAACCCCCTTTAACAAGTGAAATCATCCTTAACATTACCTCTCTAATCATGTCCGGAGGTAGTATGTTTTTGGCTGTTTCCAATAGTTCGCTTAAGTAACTTAAGATGAGGGCATGTGATCTTAACGCAGTTATATATTCATTTGGACTGTAACGTGTTTTTAATGGCATAAGTGTCCCTACTTGGTTTTCAAGTTCTGTTAACATGTTTGCTGTTGTTGTATCTAGATTTATTAATGCTTGTCTTTTTAGTTCCAATATCCATTCGTTTATTGTGCTGCGTTTATGTCTTATGAAGGCTTCTAATGTTTTTCTAAGGCACATACTCATGGAGGTCCCGCCTCTAATAGTTCTGTTGGTTTACACATGTATGAGAAGCCTATATAGGATGTTACAGCTGTGAATCCAGCTAAATTTGTAGCAGCAAGAAGCTCGTTTAATTTTTTGTTAAATAGTCTACGGTATTCTTCGATATTCCCATGCATATTATTTATTAGTGCTTGAAACGCTTCTCGCGCTATATTTCGTAAAACATCCCTCACTTCACCTATGCCTAGATTTTTCCGCTTGACCGATTGTACGATGAGAGAGGGGTTTGTTGGATGTAGTCTTATTACTGCGTGGAATCCAATGCCTATTTCTGTTGCTTCTTTTGGCACACCCACTTTTATGTCGGTAGGGATTTTCCTTATCCAGATAACGTCAACGGGCTTTATAAGGGTTTTATATGTCCCCGGATCAGTTACTGGAATTTCCTGCCCATCTGGACATATAATATATGCTATTTCGTCTCCTTTGACTATAAAGTGATTTGGATCATTTTTATCTATTCTTTTATAATATACCAGTACCTCTTCACTTGTGCTTGATGCTACGTATTTTTTCTTGGGTTCTTTTTCAAATTCTATACACATAGTAGACACCTCTAAAATTTGAGATCGATTCCGATTAGTGTTTTTTCGAATGCAAAGAAGAACTCATCTACGCTGTCATTATCTATATCTAGGCTTTTTGCAATGTTTCTAGACGTTCTTATATCTCCACTGCAGAGATTCTTTCCTCTTTTGATTTCTATGGGTTCTGGAAGATATAAGGGGATTTCAAAGAGTTTTGAAATGGAAGCAACTCCAAGTACTTCTTCAACTGAAAAGAAAGATAGATTTAATCCATTCAGAGAATAATTTAGTGTGATTAGGTGCGGTTTGCTCTCTTTACGAGTCTTTGCTATTGTTAGACTAATTGGAGATTCACTGGAAATTCTTACGATGGACAATTTATCTTGATGCAATGTAAGCTGTAGGATGCCTTCTCGTTGTGATGTTATGTAAATTTCATCTGCATCCTCGTTGAGAATTCTTCCGACACTTATTACACAGGTTATAGGGTCAGTAATTGTTCCTTCCGATATTAGGGTCTTTGAAGGTGTTTCAAGCGATACCGCAGTTATTTGCCCATTGCTACTTACAATTATTATTTCATTTTTCCCATCGCCGTTTATATCAGCCAATATTCCAGCGCATATTTTCCCAGTTACTCTCTTATATACTTCCTCCAAACATTCTCCATTATATTTGTATATGGCTATGCCTGCTGGATAGGTTAAAGCGACAATCTCCGTTTCTTCGTCTCCATCAACATCTCCACATAAGAAATCATATGAGGGAATTACTGTTATTGTTTCGGAACTGCGTTTTATGGTTAATGGTTCTCCGTCGTTAGTCACTATTTTAGCATCATATAGTCTTGGATTTTCCCAATTTGCAAATAAAATCTTATTGTCTGGAAACACGCCAAGAAGGGGAATGATTATTCCTTTTAATCTTGTTTCTGGCCATTGGTAGCCTCCTTTGTTAATGACTGCGCCTAAAATGTTTAGCCCGCCAATTTCGCGGCTAGGAATGTATATTAACTCTTGTTTTCCATCGAAATTAACATCGTAATTTTCGAGTTTTAGCGCCCCAAACGGAATGTATTCTCCGATTGCATATCTTGGCGTGGTTTCACTATTTTGGGGGGAACTTTGAGGATACATTATTGCTGTTAAAGCTCGGGCATACCATTTTAATGCCTCGTTAAACTTTCCAGCTCGATATAAGAAGTCCCCTGTTTTCCTCATTGATGCAGATGTTTCCATTTCCGCTATTATGCTTTCAGAGACTCCGATTTTAGTGAGATTCCAGTTTTGTTCGGCTGTTGTGGCAATGTTAGCTACTTCTTTTGGGTCAGTTTGTGGCGTTAATGCAAAACGTATTTCCTTTAGCGGATTTGTACGCAAATTGTTATAGATGCTGTACATGAGTTGGGTTATGTCATCTTCCACCTGCATTAATCTTGCTGCAACATTTTCTCTAGCTTCTTTCCACACAATATCCAATTTTTTAACGAGGATTTCCCTCAGGTTTTCTTCAATTTCATTTGATAACCGTTCTGCCTGATTCTTTATATCGGGAATTAGTTTTTTGAGCTCTTTAATAGCTTCTTTTAATTGTACTGCTGGTAAAAAAGAAGATAGATATGTTTCCATTTTTTCAACCAGTTTCTCCGTCATGACGCGGGGAGAAGGTGCTTCACAGTATTCGCAGTGGGTAGCATTGGGTGATATTAATGCGCCGCATCTTGGACAGCAAACGGACGAGAAATGTGTAACTAAAATTTTTTTGAAATCGTTTATAAGGTTATAAAC
>QMXD01000131.1 GCA_003661965.1 Candidatus Hecatellales archaeon | reverse complement strand
GCGACGGTGTCTGTGTATGATATCGATCTTTTTACAGGTTTTGTGTATGAGATTCGGCGCAGAAAGATAACGACAGAATACAGGCTCGTTGTACCTTCTGTCTTTCTATCTCGAACCGAATGCCCGCTTGTGTTTGAAGAACAAACTCCAATATCAGCGATAGTTTCTCAGCTTGCACCCGGGTTTAAGGCTCAAGGGGATATTTTGAGTGAGCTTCACACAGATCCTGATTCGTATGGCAAAACGGCTTGGGATATCTTCGAAGAGATCGCAGAGAAATGGGGGAAGGTTGTTTATGTGAAAGACGATACGATTTATTTTTCTGAGAACTATCCTAAAACAACCGGCAAAACAATAGAGCTCAAAGAGGAAGAAATTGAGATAGATCAGGAAACAAAAGAAGGAGGAGATGATTTTTACAGCAAAGTTGTTGCAATAGCAACAATAAAGGAAGACGATTCGTACGAACTTGCAAGAGAAGAAGTCGTAGTGAAAGAAATCTCGCCTCATCTCATAGATGTTATTCGCCCTGAGGATCTTAATTTCGAGATAATCTCCCGAAACGATCTCAAAAAAGCCGCCCAGTACAGAGCAGAAGAGATCAAGCGAAACATGAATCAATTTCGCTTTAGAACCTTTTTCAAAAACATCTCGCCTCTCGATGTTGTTGTCGTCGGTGACAAGCAATACAAAGTGGCTGAAGTAAGGCATTTGCTTACTGCAACTGAGCATACAACGGAGGTGACAGCGTGGACTTCCTAAAGAAATTAGCACAGAAGAATCGAAATTATACACTTCCCCTGTACCTTGGAATTGTCGAGAAACTTGAAAATTACAACCGCTGGGATCCTTCCACATTTTCAAAAGCAAGAGTGGTTGTATGGGTTCCTCAACTTCGAAGAAAGCTTAAGGTGCCTCTTCCGAGAGAGTACACATACCCTTTCATCACGAAGAATATGTTTACTGTTTCTAAGAGTCACTGGACTATCTGTCCTGAACACGGTCAAGAAACTATCGATGGTACTACGGCGGTGACAAATAATGAATCAGGAGCAAGCAGTAATTTTGAGGAAGCGACTTATTCTTTTCCACCCGATGATATCTATAAAGACGCTAATGAACTTGTTGGAAGGCGTGTTGTAATAGCCTTTCAGTATGACCCCTTCATTGTGGGGGTGATCTAGATGGATGTAAAACTTCCTATCGCAACGCGTTTCAGGGATCTGGCGGTGACAGATGACAAATTGAATCAGATACATTACATCGCAAAAGCGACAGATTACAGACAGGATATTCTGAGATATGTTGCAGAACTCAGAGTGAACCTAAAAAACGCCGGCTACGATCTGTCTGAATTTGAAATAGAAATCGATACACAAAAAGATATCGTTCGCATAACTTACGAAGGGCAGGTGATCGAAGTATGACAAAGCAGGAAATATACACAAACCTGAAGCAGACGTTTCTTTCTCGTCAAAAGAAACTCACAGCTATAGATGAACCTGGTGTAATTTCAGCTACTTTTGAAGCTGTTGCTGCTGAGCTTGAAAGTCTTTACGCAAAGGTAGATGAAACTGTGAATCAAGCTTTCATCGATACCGCAACAGGTGAATACCTAGACAAAATAGGCGCTCTAGTAGGATGTGTTCGAAAACAGGGAACAAAGGCAACAGGAACACTGAGATTCAGCAGAACAGAACCTGCTACAAGAGATTACTTCATCCCTAAAGGAACAAGATGCAGAACTCCTCTACAGGCAGATAGAACCTATCTTTCCTTCGTGACGGCACAGGATGCTACTTTAGAAGCAGGACAAACTTATGTAGATGTTCCAGCTGAGGCAGTAGAAGTAGGAGAGAAATACAACGTCCCAGCAAATTCGATTTTGATTTTTGAAACCCCTGTAATGGGTATCGAACACGTAACTAACCCTGAACCCTTCACAGGGGGAGCAGATCCTGAAAGCGATGATGAATACAGGGCAAGAATTCCCCTTTATCTTGAAAGCCTGAAAAGGGCTACAAAGACTGCCCTAGAGAGCGCCTGTCTCTCTGTCGAAGGCGTAACAAGCGTGACTGTTGAAGATGGAGAAACCCCTGGAACTGTTGTCATCACAGTTGCTGGTCCTAGCGGAGCTGTTGATCAGACGGTTTTAGATGCTGTTTTGCAGGTTCTAGGAGATTACAAGGGAGCAGGAATTCACGTCACACTTCAAACCGTCACGAATGTCCCTACAGATGTGAGTTTCGATCTTTACGTTGAACCTGATTATGATCCCGAAACGGTTCTAAGTAACGCTAAACAGGCTGTAGTTGATTACCTAAACAATCTCGACATAGGAGCCCCTGCACAGATCGCTGAGATAATCGCAGTTGTGATGAGTGTTGAGGGTGTTGACAATGTGAAAAACGTTCTTATAGACGGAACATCTAACGACAAAACTGTCTCTGCAAATGAAAAGATCATCGCCGGAACCGTGACGGGGACGGTGATTTAAAATGCTGAAAGATCACCTTCCTAACTTTCTGTACGAGGAAAGCGAGATTATGAACGCTATTGTCGAGGCAATTGAGAGTGAAATTCAAAGGTTGAACAATTACATAGACAGTCAGCTTTCATCTCTGTTCATCGAAACAGCAACAGGAAAGGCTTTAGATCGTATAGGACTTTTGGCAAGAGTGAAGCGACTTTCTGGGGAAAGCGATGAGAATTTCAGAAAACGCATTCTCGCCTCAATTCAGGGAGTAACAGGAGTGAAAAGTGTCATATCAAGCATTATCAAAAGCATTCTAGGAGTGGAACCTGTTCTGAATGAGCCTTCGCCAGGTGTTCTGAATATTCAGGTGGATGCCGTTAATGGAAATCCTCAATATTTGAAGGATACGAAAGAAAACGTTGAAAAGGTCAAGGTTGCTGGTGTTCAGGTCAAATGGG
>QMXD01000130.1 GCA_003661965.1 Candidatus Hecatellales archaeon | reverse complement strand
TGAAGGTTTAGTTTTGATAGGGCTATATTTACCTGTAGATATAATCCTTCCTCCACAGCATTTTTCATCCCCTCCATTACCTTTTCCCATGTTCCAGATACTCCACGAAACTTATCGTGAAGTTCGGGTTCTATAAAGTCTAGGCTTACAGCAACACCTGTAATGTCAAGTGAGGAAAGCTTTTTAGCGGTTTCTCTGGATATTAGGGTTCCGTTTGTTGCTATTGTTACCTCAAAACCACTATTCTTTGCATATTTAATTATCTTGTAAATGTCTTGTCTAAGTAGTGGTTCTCCACCCGTTAAAACCAGCATTCTAAATTCTGGTACGGTTGCAATAGAATCAATCATCCTGTAAACATGTGTTAAAGGTGGATCCTTTTCAACCTCTCCACCTCTAACCTCACAGTGGGGACATTTTAGGTTACAACGTCCAGTCACCTCCAATACTGGATGAGGTTCATAGCCAAAACATCCCGCTGCTTTTGCACCTGCAGCAACCTTTAACATCTTACCTAGAGACTTAAGCCATCTATCCTCAAACTTCCATCCTGTAGCGGTTTTAAAAGCTAATGCGGTGGCAGCCTGTCTCATGATAAGTGTGGGTGGAGTTTTTCGTCTAAGAAGGCTGCTAGTTTTAAACCCGCTTCTCATTATAGTTTTCCCTTAAAAAATATTTATTAAATACTACTTAAGACTAAAAAGAAGTTTCAGCTTTAACTTTCATAAATTATGGTTAGAATGTCTTATGGGTGTGGATAGTTTTTCATGGAAAATTCTTATTGAAGCCTTAGAAAAGGCTACACCAATCTATGAGGAAGGAAGTAGGGTTGCCTCACTTGGAACCATTCAAAAGTTTAGGGAGAAGGCTGTAAATCTGGCAGCAGAAAAAGTTACAAGGGTGGAGGTTCTTTTTGATGGGGGTATTGGTCCCGGAGAAATGACTAAAACCATTTTAAAAAGGGTTAGGTCGGAGGTTGTGATTGGACTTGACCCATCAACTAAAATGCTTAAAAAGGCGTGTGAGGAGCTTAAAAACCTAAAAGCTAACCTTTACTTGGTGAGAGGGGTTTTTGAATATCCACCTTTAAAACCTGAAACTGTAAACCTTGCTGTTTTTAGCTTTTCACTTAGGGATGCGTTAAACCTAGAAAAAACTTTACCACAGATAGAGAAGCTTTTAAAGCCTAATGGTTTAATGTTGATTCTTGAAGTTGGGAAACCAAAAAACAGGTTTTTAAGGTTTATTTATAGGCTTTACTGGTTTATTGTTGCACCTTTAATTGTAGGGTTTAAACTTAAAATTGGATATGAAAATCCTTGGAGGTATATTTACCAAACCTATCTTAGGCTACCATCAAACCCTCAGCTAAAACGGATGATATCTAAAAACTTTAGAATCTTAACGTTTAAAGAGTATTTTTTGGGATTTGTTGTTACTGTTTTAGCCTGTAAATTTCGAGGTAGTAATGGTGGTTAGGATGGCTGGGTTGGATGCATGGGTTAGGGTTGTAAGAGCTAAGTTTTGGTTAGCTGGTATTCCACCAGTCATTTTAGGGGTGGCGGTTTCTTGGTATTTGGTTAGAATGTTTAGTTTACCATATTTTTTGTTGACACTTCTTGGTGTTATATTTGCGATGGTGGGTTGTTACACCTTTAACGAATATTTTGACTTTAAGAGTGGTGTTGATTTGGCTGTTAAAAACGAGGATATAACTCCGTTTAATGCTGGAAGCCGTGTGCTTCCTGAAGGTTTAATTAAACCGTTTTCTGTGTTTAGGGTTGGTATTGTCTCTTGGATACTCACATTTGTGGTGGCTTTTTATCTAACGTTAGTGAGAGGATTGCTTGTGTTTTCTTTAGCATTGGTAGGCTTTTTTATGGGTGCATTTTATACTTCTCCACCTTTTAAATGGGCTTACAGGGGTTTAGGTGAAATCTTGATAGGGTTAACCTATGGTCCGCTTATAACCTTTGGAAGCTGTTATGTTCAGCTTGCAAGCCTCCCATTTAAAATGATTATTCTCCCATCGCTTGTTTCGGGTTTGCTTATAACGGCTGTAATCTGGATAAATGAGTTTCCAGACTATCATGCTGATAAAAAGGCAGGAAAAAATAATTTGGTTGTAAGAATGGGGAAAGAAAAAGCTGTTAATATATACGTTTTTCTGCTTATAGCACCATACCTAATCCTGGTTTTAGGAGTTTTATTACGGTTGCTTCCCTATATAACTCTACTAACATTTTTAACTTTCCCATTGGCATACAAAAACATGGTTACTGCCAAGAAAAAGTATAGTAAGTCTAAGGAGCTTATTCTTGTGATGGAGAGGACAATATTACTGTTTGTTTTATTTACACTTCTTTTAGCAGTAGAATATATTCTTTCGACGCTACTTTAAATTAGAGTAGCAACTGTAAGCAAGCAGGATATTTAAAGGCTTATATTTTTCATTTTTCTAGCTAAAAGCTATTTACCTACTTCAACACCTAACCCATGTTTTTTCGCCTTCTCGTAGACTATTTTAGCAACAACAGCATCCTGAAAAGCTAAACCCACAGACTTAAAAAGGGTTATCTCATCCTCAGAAACCCTACCCTTTTTTCTCCCCAAAACTATCTCTCCAAGCTCAGCGTAAATCTTCCTTTTAGAAATAACCTTCTTGCTTATGGGTATAACTAGGTCTCCAGCCTCTTTTAAGGCTGCCTCCCTAGAATCAACAACAATCTTAGCCTTTTTCACCGTAAAATTGTCAAGCTCTCTTGTGGTTGGGGTATGAGCACCTATAGAGTTTATATGGACACCCTCCTCCAACCATCTCCCATCTAAAACAGGCTTTTTAGAGTTTGTTGCGGTAATTAAAATGTCAGAGTTTTTTACAGTAAGCCTAGGATTTTCAACGGGAAAAACCTCTAAACCAAGACTTTTACCCATC
>QMXD01000129.1 GCA_003661965.1 Candidatus Hecatellales archaeon | reverse complement strand
TCCTATAGAAGTCCCAATAGTTCTTCTTTGCTCTAGGAACTTTCTCCTCAATATAGCGTAGAACATCCACAGGATTATCGATATCACAGTACCTATCCAGAGTCTTCATCGACTCAACAAAAGTCTTCAAAGTTTTCTCAGAATACCTACCCTTCAAAGCCTCAGCAACCAACAAAACCTTAGGCATCCTAGAACAACAGGAAAAGAAGAAAAACTTGTCGTCCTGGCCGGGATGTGAATCCTCGAGTTCGACGCCCTACCTTTTTTGAATGGTTTATTATTGTTTCCTCTTTCCCCTAAAACTAGGTGTTCTATAAAGTAGTTATTGTTCCAAATTCCAAATTTAGGATAATAAATTGTAAGTGTAAGTCTATAAATGAGTTTTTCAGCTTTGGTGAATAAAACAAATTTTTAAGATTTAAAATAGAAGTAGTTTAGTTTAGTGATTAATGTTGACGGATATTTTTCTTTCTGATAAAGCTTTCATTGGGATGGTGCTCTCGGCTGTTGAGGTTTATAAGAAGGAATACATGGGCGCTTTACTTGGATACAATCTTCGGAAGAGAATTGTTGTAGAGTATGCAATTCCTTATCAGACGGCTAAAAGAAAACCTACAGAAGTTGAACCAAACTGGTCGAGAGAGAAGTACAGGAAATTTTACCCAAAGTGTTACATCTTCAGTATGTGGGGTATTTTCACTCACACCCTCAAAGAGGTAATCAAAAAGCTTCCCCTAAGTTAACAAATGTAGATATTAGAAGCATGATACCTTGTCAAATAGAAATTGTCATAGCTATAAATGATGCAAAGAAAAAGGCTAAGTGGAATGAAGGACAGCAATATGAGCTTCACGGAACTATAGGCAAATATAACATTCAAATAGCTGGTTATTATAAAACGAGGAACGGAAAAAATCGTTTACTATGTCCGTACATTCTTGGATTTGACTATACTTTTGAAAAGTAACCTAACATGGAGCAATTAATCTTCCAACAATAGTGTTTTAACTTTTAAATTTTTCCTCCAATTTTTCAATTCTTTTTTAAGGATTATGTTACAGGGTTCTGTGACTTTTTAGTTTGTTTTGTTTAGTGTGGTAATTTAAGGCTTGTTTGATTAGGCTATATTATTCTTAAATAGTTTTTATTCTTAGAAAAAATCTTGGTTATTCTGCAAGCTTAAAAAGTGGAACAACCCGCTCTACGTTACCTGTATGCCTATCACCGGGGAGTATTGCTCCTCCCTTAAGTTCAACTTTTCTACCAAGAAGTTTAACACCTTCCTTTTCCGCCGCTTCAACGTTCAAGTCTAGACGTCCAGGTATCCATGGGCCCTCATTCATTTTCACATAGCAAACAATGTAGGGTGGGTTAAAACCTTCAGGTGCAGTGTGGATAACCGTGAATGTCATTATTTCACCCTTACCATTAAGCTCTATGGGTTTAAGTTTTTTTGAGCCGCATTTTTGGCATACGGAGAATGGTGGACATGTTACTCTGCCGCAGTCTTCACATTTTAACCCCAACAGTTTCCCTTTTTTTAAGGCTTCAAACCATTCAACATATTTGAGTGGATACTTGTATTCCTTCTCCATTTCATTCAATACTTCCTCAATTTCTCTTCCAACCATCCACGGTTTACCTCCTATACTTACTACGTTTTGACCTACCAAGTATAATATGACCTAAAGAAGCAAAATCTCCACCAAGATTATCCGTCATAGCTATTTCAGGTGGGGGTGTCACCTGGTTTCCCTTTACAGCCTTGCCAAGCATCTGTTCAACACAAGCATAAACTTGAGCAGTTCCAGTACAACCAACAGGATGACCCTTACCTATGAGGCCTCCAGACATGTTCGTTGGAATCTTACCGCCTATTTCTGTTTCCCCCTCCATCGTAGCTTTCGCAGCCTTCCCCCACTCGAAAAATCCGCATGCCTCCAGCAGGATTATTTCAGCTATGGTAAAACAGTCATGACCCTCAAAATACTGAATATCGTCGGGGCTAAGACCAGCCATTTTGAATGCTTTTCGGGCTGAGGTAACTCTCGCTATGGGTTTTATATAATCTTCCTGCCTATGAAGACCGCCACCTGAAGCAGCACCAACACCCAAAACATAGATTGGCTCATCAGTAAACCTACGTGCTATATCTGCAGAGCAGAGAACCACGGCTGAAGCTCCATCTGAAAAAGGACAACAGTCTAGGAGGGTAAGTGGATAAGCGATCATTCTTGAATTTATAACATCCTCAACCTTCAATTCACCATATTTTTTGTAGAACTGGGCTTTTGGGTTAAGGGCACCATGCTTATGGTTTTTTATGGACACGTAAGCCATCATTTCTCTCAGCTTTTCCAAAGGGATATCATAGGTTTTTGAGTATAGCATGGCGCAGGTTGCAAATACTCCTGGGAAAGTCATACCGCAATCACTTTCAAATTTTTCCGCACCCATCGCAAAAGTTCTTGTTGCATAAGGCGTTCCTGGAAGCATTGAACGTTCTGTTCCACCTGCAATTGCAATATCCACCATACCCGAGGCCACCCAGTTCCATGCTAAGATAAATGCATAAGTGGCGCTTGCACATGCTCCCTCAAGGCGGAAGGCTGGAGCCGTTTTTGCACCTATTTCCCATGCGAGATGGGGGGCCATGTTCATGAAGCCTTCATAGAAGCCTCCAAAACAGTTGCCGACAAACAGAGCTTCTACATCTTTCCCTACAATTCCTGCATCTTCCATTGCTTGGTTTGCTGCTTCGGCGAAAAGTTCCACGACGCTTTTATCGCTTTTTCCAAATTTAGTCATACCAACACCAATAATGGCTACATCTCTCAACTCTTCCACCCTTTAGCCTCTAACTCTAACTCCAAAATATAGATTTGACAATAGTGGATACTTAAGCTTTACATGCATACTATAGATCAGCTTCAATTTTGTATGGGACTAAAAACCC
>QMXD01000128.1 GCA_003661965.1 Candidatus Hecatellales archaeon | reverse complement strand
TCAAAGCATAAGTCGGTATCCCGATTTGTCCAAAATATCTTTCCACACTTTTTACATTTCACTTTATGAAGCAATCCTTTGTCCTTCATAGTTGAAGTTACAGCCGTTATGGTCTGTCTCTGCGGAAAGGTTATGGCCTTTCGTGGACAGACCGGCTCGCATGCAGTGCAGCCGTAAACGCAGTTATAGGGCCTTGCAACTATAGCTTTCCCATCGCGGATTTCAAAGACGTCATTTGGACAGAACTGTATGCAGCGAGGAGCCTCACGCCCTTCGCATCCATCGCAACGATCCGGAAATATTGTGGGATACCAAGGGGCGTATTGCTTAGCCATCTTTTCATTCCTCCTAAAGCGAGCCGGAGGCAAATCCGTATAACAGCCCGAATGTTACGCTGCAGCTCCAAGCTATTAAAGCATAAGTTAATACAACCTTCCATCTCACGACTCTCGATATTGCAACCATGTTTGGAATGTCGTAGGGTTGGCCCATAAGCCACGACAATAGCGCGTCTTTAGACATGCCCAAGTCAAGCAGCGCTCTTCCAAGCACGACTTCAACGAGAGTTGGAGTATAGAGCGGGCCGCCTATAACCGATGCGAGTAGCACGCCTGTAAAGCCTGTAAAGTAGCCTTCAACTATTTCTTGAGGGAGATAGGCATTTACATAGCTTACGGCAACGAGTCCTATCAGAAAGTAGGGCAGTATTTGTTTTGCAAGATATCCTCCGAATTTTAGGGCTGAGATCAATCTCTCATCTAAGGGAGGCTTAACTATTTCTACGGTTTGTTGGTCGTCAGCCGGATTTTGGGCGATTTGGTATTCTTTTTCGACGTTTCTTCCCCAAAGGGTCTTTGAAATTATGATTCCGGCTAGAACGGCTGTTATCAACGATACTAGTATGCGTACGCCGGCTATTTCCCAAGATATGAATTCGCCGGTTATGAGTATGGTTAGTATGTTGGCTGCCGGCGCCATTAGCAGAAACGTTATGGCAGGGCCTATTCCAGCTCCGGTGTAGAGGATGCCAGCAAATAATGGAACCATGGTGCATGAGCAAACCGTGAAGAGAGGGGCGAAACCCGCACCGATAGCGTATCCTAGCACTTTGCTGCTTCCCATGTATTTGGTTATTGCCTCTTTCGGTGAAAACTCATAAACTAGCCCTGCGGCTGTGAATGCAAAGAGTAAGCATATCCAAGCGTGGCTGAAATAGTCCCAAAGATAATAAATCGGAATTTCATACCATGCATATTTTGAGAAGTCTTCTGGCTTCATGGTCGGCGCAAGCGAATAAGCCTTTATACGGCTGTATACAAGTAGACTTATCACTAGGAAAACGAAGGCTAGCAGCAGAGCAGTCCTTATCATTCGCACTATCTTTCCGTTCAATTTTGACGCCTATCTTGCAGCTTCTCTTAAGAGACTTTCAATTTCGTCTTCGGAGGGAACTCTTCCCATAATTTTTACTGTTCCATTTATCGCTATGGCTGGAGAAACCAACACGCCGTATTTACCTATGACCTCCTTAGACGTTACATTTGCCTTTTCAATTTTCACGTTTATTTCTTCAGCTCGGAGCTTTTCAGCCGCTTTCTCGACGGCCTTTCTTGCTGATTGACATCTCATGCATGGAGGATCTACGCCTATTACTTCAACTTTTACTTCTTTCACGGAGCTTCACCAGAGTGTTAGAAATGAATATCATAATATTTAAATATTGTTATAAACTATTTTTATTTATGCCTCTAGATAAGAAAGCGATGAAATTCAAAGCAAAGATTTTCAAGGCGCTCGCAGACCCGGTAAGGTTAGAGATAATAGAGTTTCTAAGAAATGGAGAAAAATGCGTCTGTGAGATTATTCCATACGTCGGAATCGCCCAACCACTTGTTTCTCGCCATTTAAAAATTTTAAAAAGCACAGGCTTAGTCAAGGTTAGAAAAGAAGGAAATAGACGCTACTATTCGGTTACTGACCCAAGAATCTTTAGGGTTATTGATGCGGTTACTCCGGATTTAACCCTATCGCTCTCAAAAATTATCATCGAGCATATAGCCTAAAGGGGAAGGTGAAGAATTTGGGAGAGGTCGACATATTTAAGATTATGAAAGAAGCGGAAAAAAGAAAGAAGGTCAAGGAAAAACCTATTCTAGTTAAGAAGGTTGAAATTAAAGAGATATTGCCCTGCTTTACGACTCCTGGCTATATTCGGTTCACCGCGCAAGCCGACAGGGAAATAGCGGATGTAATTCCAATAATTTTCTTAATGTTTCCGCCTGGAAAGACGAATTATTCGGTTAAGGAGAACACACTCACCCTTCGAGCGTTCAATCGGATGATAACCTTCTTTCCAAACGGAAAAATAGCCGTAACAAACACACGTGATAAACAAGAAGCCGAGGAGATTTTACAGAAAATAATCGACATAATAAACAAAGCTTACCGATCATATTTGAAGTATGGGAAACCAAGCAAAGAAACAATCGAAGCCGCAGCCAAACTTTCATGGATGGACATCTACAACTCTCTTCCTAAAACCAATTGCGGTGAATGCGGATACCAAACATGTTCAGCCTTTGCCGTAAGCCTACTCCAAGGAGAAACAAAACTCTCGAAATGCAAACCGCTAAAAGGAGAATACTTCAAAAATTTAGAAAGGTTAAAGCAAAAGATTGGAGAGATAATGCTTAACACGCTTGGCTGGGAATAGCCTAGCCTCGCTGATTCAGCCGAAAAATCTTTAAGGTGTTCCCCTTTTCCGTTTTAGGTGCCATGCTTCTTTTTGCTGGAATAGAACTTGGAAGGATAGCATTCAAAATAGAAGGGAGAGAGGAATCATGTTAATTGTTGGCGCCCTGGCCGGGATTTGAACCCGGGTCGGGCGGGCGACAGCCGCCTATACTAGACCGGGCTATACTACCAGGGCTCTCGATCTTGGGATATCAAAATGGAATA
>QMXD01000127.1 GCA_003661965.1 Candidatus Hecatellales archaeon | reverse complement strand
ATCCTCTCTAACTCTTATGGATATGCTACATCCCTTACCAATATGCTCTCGTAGCTGCCTCAATAGGAAGGATAGGTACGATTTGTTCTCCTTAGAAAGGAACAACACTAGGTTGCCTAATGAGTCCATTGATATATCCTCGATCCGACAGTAGATCAGGATGTCTCTGTGTCTAGGACGATCTCTTCTATGTCTCCTTCTTAGGACATCATCTAAGGTGTACCCTAACATCTCAAATCAGCTACCTCATCCTAATAGATCTTTATCGTATCCAGGATCAGGAACTTCCTTGATCCACATTTTGGACATACTAGATGCTTCCCATTAATATTCTTTGAAGATAATGTTAAGGTAGCTCCACACTTCATGCATTTAATCTTATTCATTGTTGCCCTCTCTCCATGTTTGATAATGCTATGGTAAGGGATTCTAGAGATCTGGTTATCCTCTCTATTAGAAATAAGATCCTACATCCGTCAAGCTGCTCATCAAATGCAACACAGCTTGAGTTACATATTCTCCCTCTTCTTAGCCAGCACATACCCATACTCATCCCTCCTTTATTTAATTTGGATATTGAAGATCTTGGGGTTTCTCCTGTAGAAGGATGGTCCCCTAGACTCCTTGAAAAGGAGCTCTACGTAGCCCATCTTACAAAGCAAGCTTAAATATCGGGCTACAACCATCACTTTAGTTAGCTTCTTCAGGAATGGAGTGTTAATTAAATCATGAGCTGAGAACACTTCACTGTCAAGATGCTGTATTGCCTGGATCATCCTAGCAACCACTATCCTTCTCTCCACCTTTTGTAGATCTTCTGGTAGGAAGGTAGGGAGATCCCTAAATGTAGTCATAAGATCACCCTCAAATTTGAGATTTCAAAGCTATATTACTCACTCTCATCTGACAATACCTCTTGAACTAAAGCGTCTTGGATCAGCTGATCAAGATCTGGAAGTTGGCTTAGACTAATACACTCTTGAGAGAGCTCTAGGTAAGCCTCTAAATTGAAGATTAATGGATCCCCAGCCTCATAGACATAATACAAGAACTCAGCACATCTCCTCAATAGGTTTCTTATTTGAGGGTTTATCTTCATTCAATCATCTCCTCTTAAGGGTAGAGAAGGCTAGTTAAAGTAAACCCAAAGGGGGAGATCTTCTCTCCATTGATCAGGTATCGAAGAGACACCTCAGCTAGAATGGATGAAGTCAGCAACACTAGAGTAGTGGATAGGGGATACTCACATGGATCAATAGCTCTTCTAGGAGGATCAGAAGGTGGATCATACCCTTCAGCCCATACTACCTCTCCATAGTTAAGGTTGCCATTCATAGCCCCAAACACTGTTGGGAACCCTAGCTCTACAGCTTTATCTCTAACAATCTTCCTAGAAATGTAATTGTCAAATGTACAGATCACAAGGTCACTATCCTGAAAGGATAGTGACACATTGTCCTTAGTTATCTCCTCTTGATAGATGGAGGACTTAGCCCTGTTAATCCTATAGAGGATCCTAGAAAGAGCTGTAACCTTATACTGTCCAAGATTCTCTAGGAAGAATGCTTGGGTAGAAGTATTGTGGATCTCCACTTTATCCATGTCTATGAGCCTAAACCGTTTAAGTCCACTCCTAGCTAGTAAGATACTAGTCCAGCTTCCAAGAGCTCCACAGCCTAGCATTGTAACCCGTTTATCATCTAGGAAATCCAGATCCCTACCTCTATACAAGAACTCATGTAAGAACTGCCTATCCATTCTAGACCCTCACTCTAATGTAAATGAGCATCAATGTCATTGGAATGATCAATCAAAGGTAAAGTACCTAACCTAAGATAGTAAGGATCTAGCTCTTCAGGCTCATCAATTCCATACAAGTCCCTTATGTTCCTAGCAAAAGCAGCAGCCCGTTTAGCTATACATTCTGGACATAGCCTACCCATCAGGATGTCATATGCATTTGTTAGTCTACCACACTGAGAACATGGCTCTTCCTTAACTGTCCTTATTATGCACATGGGACTCTCCCCTTTTAGAAAGCTCATTCTCCAAGCATATCTTGAAGGTGTAAAGCATTAGACCATTAAGTCTGGCTGAGTGCCTATGGAGTTTACAGAGATTGGCTGGTACCAGCTCAGGAAAGAGATCAGTTAGTGTCTTGCCATTGTACTTGTCCTTATAAGAGAAATCAATGAAGTCACATTTAGACTCAAAATTAGATAGCTTCTTGAGGGCTTTGATCTTGTCCTCTCTGCTCAGCCCATGTGTACCACACTTATTCCAGAACTCCATGTATCTTTCTACAAGATCACTCTGTAATCTTGACAATTCCAGAGTCATCTCCTATCTTCTGCTGTACTTCAACATACCATTTTAGGAGCTTAGAGCATCCCAGCTCACACCCATCAAAGGAATGTTCACAGCTGTCACATGGGCATTCCAGAATCAGCTTTTCATCTGTCATTTAACCTCTTCCCCTGATAGAATATTTAGGACTAGACGTAGATCTTCTATCCATTGATCTAGAATTTTCTTAAGTGATGTCTGGACTACATCTTCCCTATCCCGATCTGATACCAAAGTGTCTATTCTCTCCTGTAAGTATTCTACAACCCTATTCACATTCTCTAGGAGCTCACATTTGTAGCTCATCTTACCCAATCACCTCATTTAACCGTTCAGCTATTATCTCAGCATCCCTCCATGTTAGGTTAGGATGCTTCTCTTTCACATAGCTTGGATGTACATATCCCTGATTGTAGAAGTATGCTGTCCCTTGAGATCCAACTAGGACAACCACTAGGAACTGCCCTCCATACTCGTCTAGGAAGGAGCTGTTCTCCATCACTATCAAAGTGTATTTGGTTGCCTCTTGATCCCAGCTATCAAAATAGATTATTTTCATATTTATCTAGTTCTCCTTGAGATCTTTCAAACAACATGTATCTTATAACTAAGGACTGTTTCTAATGAT
>QMXD01000126.1 GCA_003661965.1 Candidatus Hecatellales archaeon | reverse complement strand
TTCTCAACGTCGCTTAAAGCCCTCTTAAGCCAGACATAGTAGAAGTCACTAAGCTCAGAATAAGGCACAGCGTCGTAATATGGTGGATCGGTTACAACTAACTCGAATTTTTCATCAAAACTTACCTTACTAAGTACAGTAGCATCATCCTGCAAAGTCTCAGCTCTCTTACCAAGACTTCTAGAGTTACTATGGACCGTGGAAATGAGGTGCTCTAAACCACGAACAGTAGCGTTAAATGATTTCCTCCAAGAACCGACTAATTTATTAAAAGAGTTTGCATCAACCCAATTCCATTGCATCGCTATGCCTCTTTCAGACATACTTTCGCCTACCTTAAGCCACGTGCCATCCCATCTATTTACTATGGAATTAAGGTAAACGAGTTTACATAGCGCTATTGTTAGGTATGTTGTTACCGCTTCTGCGTATTTGAACGCCTCTTCTTTGCCTAATCCTTCTTTGAGCTTTTCCTGCTCTATTTGTTTGCCTGCCTCACGGATCAGCTTAACAAGCTTGACCAATGTGAAAAGCTGACGTGGATTAAAGAGCTTATACCACTTCGTCATACCATACAGAATTGGAAACAAATACCTTGCACTATAAGGAGAAATTTCTTCTCTTGGCACATCTGGATCGTTTGATCCCAGCATCTTCAGTATTTCTTTCTTCGCTGTTTCGAGTTTTTCTTGGTCTTTTTCTGTGCATGACTCAAACTCTAAATCTCCATTTTTTACTTTCACTTTAACGAGTAGCCTTTGTTTTGCTGGCACTTCTTTAATCCAGTCTGGTGCGAAAATGGCTTCTTCGAACCGTGAAACGTCATATCTTGCTCCTTGATTGTAAAGCTTTACTGCGACTTTAACATAGCCTTCCAGCCTTTTCTTTACGTCTTCTGGCAGAGTTTTTGTTTCTGTGTAGTGTTTTCCTGTTTCTGGGTCTATTTGCATTATTGGCTGGTTGCAGTGTAGGCATATGGCTAGTTCTCTTCTGGCTTCAATATTGCTTTCTGGAATCCTAAGCTCTTCCCCGTCAACTTTAACTTTTAATCCTTCAACTTTAGCCCTTCTAACAGCCTCATCACCAAGCTCTTTATTCAAATCCACAACTCTAATCTCGACTTTGTCACCTTCAATTTTAGGTTCCATCCATGCAAGTCTCTCATAGCCTTCTCTGCCTTTTACTCTTGCAAGCCACCAGTTGCCAACTAGGGGTGTCCATCTTCCACAGTTTGGACATTTAATTTCCCATGAGCCAATGTAGACGGCTACATCTTCATCGTAGAGTTCTCTTATTAATGGGTCTTCTCTAAGCCTGTCGGTAACCCATTTACCCCACTTTTTAACGTCTTCAATAAGCTTTCTACCATATTTTGCAGGATATTCAAGTACAGCCTTAAGGAAAACATAGCCTACAGGCAGGAGGTCACACGCGGTAACATCTAATCCAAGCCTTAAACCTTCAAGCGGGATTGAGCCGAAACAGGCGAAGGGATCGAGGAGCTTAACACCGTCAAATTTAAGCCTAGGCTTAACTCTATGAGGAGTTTCCTCAAATTCTAGTTTGCCGTCTGGTCTCCGTTTACGTATAACTATGCCTATAGAGCGGAGAAAGTCTTTTGGATTGGTGTTTTCGGGTAAGAGGCAGCCAGCAATAACAGCTCTAGCAGAAATCAAAGGTTTACGGGTCCACCAAAAAACCATTTCCCAGTGTGGAGGTCTACCAGGACCCTTCTCAACGGCGGAAGCCTCACTAACCTCGCGAAAAGGAAACCTAACAGACTCAATAAAACGCTTCTCCAAACATCCTCACCCTGAAGCTTTCCTAACTAAAATCTTACCATCATTAAAAACCCACTCAATTTCATCTCCCTCACCAATCTCAAGAAACTTTCTAACCTCCTCAGGTACTGTAGTCCTACAGTATCTCCCAATTTTTGTCTTGTTAAGTACAACCTCTTTTGACATACCTATAATCCCAACTATAGATGCTACTAAAGAAAACTTATAGATGAAATTTCTAATAAAATTTCCCCCAATCATCGATAAGGTAATAGTTTTAGACACAAATCCGAAAAGTTAAAGAATATGTAATTTACCAAAGAAGATTTTAGGTGTTTTAATGTCGATATATGTCTTCCTACCTATGTTACTAATTTTTTGAGTTAGATGTTGAACCCCATTTAGATGACTACTACCTAGTAACAAATCCACTGGTGCTTTTATATGCGCAAACCTATAATCACCAATTTCAGCTTTTCCATAAACTCCAACAACATAAATTTTATTATCATAATGGATTTTTAGATGCTAAAGAATCAGTTTTAATTTTTTTAACATATAACATCGTAGTACGCTGGAAGAAACCGTATTTATAACCGTCAGAAATAAGGTATTCAAGGTTAAAATTCCAAGATTCCTCCTAGCGGGTCTACTACACGTCCAAATCTAAAATTCTCAACATTAAATCCAGAAGGGCCGTCTCCAAGAGTTGACACAATCCAGTTTGAGCTATTCCAAGCAAGGTTTACAATCAAAAATTGGGCTTGAGATTCTTTTATACCCCATTGTTCCTCAACCGAGAATTTTTACTTGAACTCTCCATTGAGGATTTTGATTATTTTTTCCCTATACTTTTCGTTTATACGGTATCTACTTTTTTCATCATCCCAATATTCGTCAACAGTAAATTGGGATGGTATTAGCTCCTCTTTACCGAGTGCTTCAAAGTGTTTAGTAAGACTTCCTTTTATAGCTGTAAACTGGCGTCCATCTATCTCCAGACTATTTTTTTCTTTTAACAGTTTATTCATTCTTCTTAATAATTCATCTTTGGTAGGGTCTCTTAATTGGGCAGCCGCATACAGTAAAGCCTTTTGGTTTAAGTTAAGCTCCTTAAGATATTTCTCAAGCTCTGTATCGTTCCATTCTTTTTTAACTTTTGCAACTATCTCCTTGTTCCAATCAAAAACCAAATAC
>QMXD01000125.1 GCA_003661965.1 Candidatus Hecatellales archaeon | reverse complement strand
GCTTCGGCGTGGCCCCAGCAAATGCTACAGCGGCCAACATCACTACAGCAACTACACCTGAGCACATAGCACCGCAGCCCACTACGCCGGCACCCGCTCACTCAGTAACTATCACGCCAGCCCAGCCCCCACCACCGCCCACAGCTACGGTCGGGGTGGGAACGTGAACTGGGGTACTGAGGTAGTCATAGGGATGATGGTGGTCAGCATGGTCATAGTCCTCATCCTAGCCTGGAAGTGGTTTAACTCACTTAGAACGGCATTCCTAGCTATGCTGGTAATCGGTAAGGTCTGGGCTGGGGTCTTGTGGGCATTCGGGATTGACAGGCCGCTGTTCACTCTATACATTTATAATAAGGTAAGAGGGACTGCCACAGCCCTCACTATCACGGCCGACCAATTCATCTTCCTGAGCTTCCTCGCTACATTTGCTTTTGTGGTGGTGTGGCCGTATGTCGCGCCCCACGTACCTGAGCCCTTACGTAAAGTCCAGGTGCTAGAGGGTGAGAGGTCGTGAACGAGCTAAATATGCTCGATATACTACTCAAGGTAAGCGTAATGGGTATGGGCTGGGCCGCAGTAGCCTACCTGTTCGTGAGCAGGGGGAATGAAGTATCTAGGATTAGGAAGGAATATGAAGAGCGCATCAAGTCGATGAGAGAGCAGCTTAGTGAGCTAAAGGAAAGAATTAAGGAACTCAAAGAGCAGCACAGAGAAGAGCTTAGGAAGTACGCTAAGGTCAATAAGATGCTTCTAGAGCTCAGGAACGCTATGGACTCAGGTGCGGTGAAGCTTGCGTGCCCCAAGCACCCGGATGCTGAGGTCACTGTACTGGCTGACGGAACCATAGTCTGCAGCAGAGGACACCGGGTCTGGCCACCGGAAAGAGGGAAAGAGGAAGTCAAGGTTGAAGAGGTGGAAGAGGTTGAGGAAGAGTGAGTTTGTTATGCAGCTGCGGAACAAACCTGGGCTAGCGGTCCTAGCATCCTTAGTTGCTTTAGCAGCTCTAGCGCATGCTGCCGCAGCTGACGAGCTCTACAGCTCTATGTGGGACAAGGGCGTAGTTGTCGTGCTGTACGGAAGCCAGTACGGTACTGGCTGGTGGGTCAATGAGGAATATATCGTTACTGCAGCTCACGTAGTGAATTATCAGAGCGCAGGGAAGTGCACGGTCATACACGGCGACTACGAGAGCGTGGCCTACGTGGTCTACGTCGACAGCCTGCACGACGTAGCTGTCCTGAAAGTGGAAAGGAAGCCCTCAGGCGAAATCTACGTGTGGTCCCTGAGCGCTAGAGACCCTGAGAAGGGGCAGGAAATCTACGTTGTGGGCTATCCATTCGAGTTATATAAAATCATAGGCGACATAGGCGTCATGTCATCCAACCCGAGAGTGAGCCAAGGAATAGTGAACTGGGTGTACCCAGATAAGGAATTATTTGAGTTCCAGGCAAGCACGGACAGCGGCAACTCAGGCGGCCCCATCGTAGACGTCTCAGGCAATGTAGTAGGGCTGGTGTCATTCGCCCTAGAAGGCAATGTAGCCAACATGTACTACGGTACCAGCGTTTCAGCAATCAAGGAAGCGCTCTCGAGGATAGGCGTCAAGTACAGGGTCGGTCTCTCGAGCGCTCTGACCTCTAGCGGCAGCAGCTCAGTCATGCAGCCAGCTATGATAGCTGCTGTGGCGGGCGGTGCGGCAGCTATAGTAACTACCTCACTGATGGTCCCCATGCTGAGGGGCAGGAAGAGATGAGGGGCGGCAAGGCAGTGTTAGCTATAATCGGTGTTGCCTTAGTCGGCATAGCTACGGTAATTCAGATGATAGTAGACTGGTATCAGAGTTACGCTCAGGGCGTCCCGATGCCTAGGACTATTCAGGCCTTAGTCCTGCTGGCTGGCGCGCTCTCGCTGCTCGCTGTAGTTTTGTCAATCAAGGGTTCGGGGGTGAGACCTCATGCCTAAACGTAAGAAAAGTAGGAAGAGACCTAGGTCTAAGAAGAAGAGGGCCAAGAGAAAGCATGGTAAATCTAAGAAGTCTGAGGGAAAGAAGGTTAACCCTCGCACGGGCAGGAAGACGGTGTACCTCGGGCACAGGGTCCCTGACACGGGTAAGCCAGGGCTGGACAGCGCTAAGGAAGCTAAGGCGATAGCTAGGGCGATACTAGAGGACTACAGGGAAGGCAGGATAGACAAGCGCACGGCAACCTCTAGGCTCAACCTGCTAGAGCTGATAATAAAGAAGGACAAGGACATGAAGGGAAAGAAGGAAGCTAGGGAATACATAGACAAGGGAATAAGGCCTAAGCTCTCAGGTGACTAGCGTGGCTAGGAAGCGTGACAGGTTCAGGATGAAGCCTCGAGGTAAGCGTGGACCGCTGGTCTACGCTGTCAGGGACTCTAAGGGAAGGTTCAAGGATATTCAGAGGGTCTCGAGGTGCGCTAAGCTGGACCTGCGGAAGGTCTCTAAGAAAGAGAGAAGGAAAAGACGTAAGAGGAAGTGAGCATGCGCAAGCACATAAAGGTCGTCCCACCCAAGAAGCCCAGAGGCAGGATAAAGAAGCGTAAGAGGGGTAAGAAGTGAGTGATGCATACGCTACTAGGTTGCAGGCAATCATACAGTCCATGCTTGAAGACAGCGTAAACTACGAGGAAGCAGCGCTTAAAGAGGTTGGCGGCAGGAAGATACACGCTTTCATATATAGGGGACCGAGGACTGTTGCGGCGCTTAACGACCTCTACATCCTCAAGCTGATTAAGTTCGTTGAGGAAGAGCCAGAGGACTACACCCTAGCAGACCTTGACTACCTAGCGGACTACATACAGAATAAGTACCCGCTGAGGGCTAAGATTAAGGACTTCATGAGCAAGATAAGGGAAGCCCTGAGTGAGACGTGATGCCTGGCAACGACACTTACAGTAAGGTAATCAACTTCCTGATGCCTGAGTGGGACGACCCCGAGATTGACGTAGAGTTTAGG
>QMXD01000124.1 GCA_003661965.1 Candidatus Hecatellales archaeon | reverse complement strand
TTTTTCTCAAGTTCTTTCCTTAATTCATCTGGGAATTCTTGAAATCCTGGTTCTATAAAGCCAGTCATGTGAGTAACAATTATCAGCTTATACTTGTTGGGATCGAATATCTTTACAGCCTCTTTTGCTGTGTAACCAGTAGTGGATGCGACTATAATCTCTTTAATGCCTAGTTCATCAGCCCTTTCTTTTGCAATCTTTAAAGTATTTAAAGTGTTCTCCTCTCCAGCATGTTCAAAATAAACTACTTTTCTCTCAATCATTCATTTCACCAAAAATATAACAGTGGAATTAAGTAATAGAAATGAAAACAATTCTATTTATGTAATTCGCTTAGAAATGTTGAGTACCTTAGAAAGCATATCAGAATCTGGATAGGTGAACATCAATAAGATGTCTACGATGTTAATCTAACGATGTAATTGTCATTACCAGAATTTCTTGGGTTTTAGAAAGCTCATAAAATTAGATTCTCAAAGAATATCAAGATACTCTCTCAATAACTTTAACCTTAGACTTGAAAATGATATGGAAAATTAGCACTATTATAAGAACATAAAGCAGTAGAAAACGATAATATAACAGAGAAAGAATATCATGAGCTGGTTTCTCACCACCTTCCTCTCCGCGTTCTCGCCTAGGTAATGATTCTATATTAATTCTCAAAGTTAATGTATTTCCTGAATCATCATCAAATTGAATTATGCAATCACCTCCTTTGTATTCATCTAAATATTGGAAAAAGTATTCATTCCTATTGACAAAGTACAATAAAGCATACCATGAATTATTCATTATTAAAACTCCTCCCTTAACTCTGCTCTCAAGATCTACAACTCTTATAAACATATAATCATCTTCAATGTAAGCATACAAAAATATTGGTGGATTTTTATCTTTCTTTAGTATTTCCTTAGCAAGCAATATAGAATATGCTATGTAAAACTGATTTGCTGCAAAAATCGTATAGTCCTTTATCTTGTTAAACATTCCTCTCTTATATGGAAAGCCATACGGAGTAATAAAGGAAGAGAGTAGTAGTTTTGTATATCCTGCAATTCTTCTCCTTAAGTATTTTTTTATTAGAGAGTTATCAATGAGATCCCTTATTAAAGAAAGGTAGTGAAGCGTGCTTCCTGAGGTTATCATGAACTCATTTGTTGATTCATAAGATTGATTCAAAAACAGTAAAGTGCCTCCTGATGCTACTTTCCAGGAATAAAATAAGGAAATATTTATGAGTCTGAGTGATTTTATTAGATGCTTCTCTTCCCCAAATATTTTGTAAGATAGTAGATAAGCATAGGCTGGAAGCTCTATGACTTTCTCAGGAGGGTATCTCATCGTGTTTATGGGATTAAATTTTTTATCATACGAATGAAAAAATCCATCGTACCACATGCTATCGACGATCTTTAACACGGCTTTAGCTCTCTCAAGAAACTCTCGTTCATTTGTTAAGAGATAAAGCTTAAGATTTAAGACTAAAAAACCGGCGTTCACCTCAATGTCCTTAGTTATATTACCGTTGGCATCGAGGGAATATATACCTCCATACTCTTGATCCCATAGCTCTTTATATATTGATCTACATATGTTTTTAGATAATACTAAGATAGAGTCATTTTTTAGTATTTCATAGACTGTTAAAAGAGAATTCGCGAAAATTATATTGCTAATAACACTATTATTACCATATAAATCGTAAAGGCGATTCTTCGTAGAAAGCGGAGAAAAATCCCTATCAAGAAATCCATAGTATAAATTTGACGGCTTATGTCTGAATTTTTCGCTTAGACTTATTAAATCGTAAACTTTATTCTTATACTCCTCTCTTTTTGTTTCATTATACAGCTTCGAATACGCTTCCATAGCTCTAGCAATTACGCTCAGAGATTTAGTATAGTTAATTATGTTCCCAAATTTCGCAGAATAGAAATAACCGCCGTATTGAGCATCCCAAAAAGTTTTTTCTATCTTATCTACAAATGATTCTATAAAGGATACATTAACGCTTGCATACGTATTATTATCCTCACCGCTATTAGTATCTCCCTCTAGATACAAACGGATTTCATTCTTTTCATCCTTAACCGAATAGCCAGTAAAGTTAGGAATAGGGAATAACATTATAAAGATTAGTAAAGTAATCAGAAGATACTCTCGCATTTTTAATCACAAGTAAATCCAAAATGTCTAAAATTAATCATCTATTAACAAGTATATCAGAAATTAAAAGGTAACTCTTGCTTTGTCAAAAATTAGAATTTGAGTGTAAAAACTTTATTGTAAGGCTTAAATATAGTATGTCGAAATGCTTAAAAAATAAATAGAATTTTGAGAAAGCATAAAGGGTATTAATTGTGATTTTAATATTTACTAGTGGTGATAAAATGGTATTGAGAATTGCCATACCTGCAACTAGTTCTTCTATTGATAGCAATATAGCTGAGCATTTTGGTCGAGCTCCTTTTTATATTATTGTTGATATTGAAAATTTTGAGATTAAAAAATACGATGTTCTAGAAAATACATCAGCTAATTCTCATGCTCCAGGAGAGATTCCTAGGATGCTAGCTTCGAAAAAGATCAACATTCTTCTTTGTAAACGTATCGGTTATAGGGCATTATCTTATTTTGAGCAATTTGGTATTCATGTGATAAAGACAGATCTTGATGGTGTAAAGGAAGCACTTATGAAGTTTATTGAAGAATTGAAAACTAAAAAGTAATATGTAACTTAATATTTCGCTTATTCAATCCGGAAAAATAAAACTCTAACAAAATGGATCAATGCATAGACGATAAGCTCCGCTAGTAGCATAAATCCAGATATTACAAGCAAAACTATGTCTCCTTCTTAACATTTTTTGCTACGCTCCTCTATGATCCTTTCAATCTCTCTGACATTTCTTACAAGCATAGACTTACGATACCTAGGACGATGCTTACTAGAATTTCTAAATCCGACCAAATAGGCATAAT
>QMXD01000123.1 GCA_003661965.1 Candidatus Hecatellales archaeon | reverse complement strand
GATGACCACATCGTGACCGTGGAGGCTGTGGACCAGAACAAGGTCTCCATCGGCCTGTACGACCTCACGACCCCGAGCGACCCAGCACTCCAGACCAGCGCCAAGACCTGCGTCTGCAATGCCGAGGGTTACATGGTGAGCGGCCTTGTGGGTCTGCCCTTCGGTGACCTGAACAACCCCGAGGACTGGCTCCCTGCCCAGAAGCAGGATGCGATCAAGCTGAAGTTCCAGGCGAAGGCTGCTTTTGCGGGTGATGTGATCATCCAGCAGCTCCGCAGCTAAGGATGAGGGTGACAATAGGGTTGCCCCTGTACGCCGGTCTCGAAAGCCAGGCTACAGGGGCAACTTTGCGTATGATAGCGAGGACTGCCCGTGAGGGCATCGACCTGATCCCGGAGGTCAGGGTAAGGCTTTTTGTGTCCCAGGCTCGGGCCCAGATAGCACATGCTGCAATAGAGAACGGATCAGACTACCTCTTCTTTCTCGGTGAGGACATTGTCCCTGAAGAAGACACGTTGCTGAAGCTACTTAGCCACGATCTCGACATAGTGTCAGGCCTGTACTACGTGAGACATGGCTTCACCTTGCCGATGGTCTACGATTTCGATGAGAAGAGGAGGCGGTACGTCTTCACGGTGAAGGACCTTTCAAAGCCCCTCGTGGAGGTCGATGCCTGCGGTATGGACTGCATGCTCATCAGGACATCGATCCTTAAGGAGTTTGACCTTGGGAGGCTCTGGGAATGGCACGGGTATATGGGGGATGATATGACTTTCTGCACCCAGGTAAGGAGGAAGGGACACAAGATCTACCTTGACACCACCTGCAAGGTGGGACATATTCAACAAGAGAAGAGAATCCTTCCTGAGGACGGGAAGGGATTCACGCTCTATGACTTAAGGAGGAAAGGGAGATGGCTACGTACAAGGACATAGAGGTCTTCTGTGGTACTGCGGCGGATACGGAGAGTTCCATCTTCGAGCTACCCCTGGGGATCAAGCACATCGACATCATCACCCTGGACAACCCGCTCCAAGTCAAGCTCTACATCCCGGGACGTGGTGCTCCTCGTGTGATAAAGGTCCCAGGGGGTAAGATCTATCCCTGTCCTGTACCGGCTTACAGGTTCACGGTCCAGAACGAGACGGCGGGCTCTAATGCCAAATACTGCATAGTTTGCTACCTGGGGGAGGACTGAGTGGCTCACGGGAGGCCTGACTTCTGGTTAGCCCAGATCCCGGGCATGAACATCTACGGCTCGGGACAGACGGCCTGGTATGCTGTCGAGATGGGGACTGTACCTGCGGGGTCGGCAGATGATTTCATCGAGTATGTGGTCCCTGAGGACACGATCCTTCATCTCACGGCAGGCCTCATTTGCTGCGATGCTCCCGGGATACAGAAGTGCGCCCTCAACTTCTCTCCTGCCCTTCTCGGCAATGTCTACTACGACCTCCTCTTCTCTCTACCCCTTCACCCTTCTGGGACCTACGAGATACCGGCAGGCTCAACGGTCTATGTGAGGGTCTACAACCTGGATGATGAGGACCACGAGTTCACGGTCTCCCTTGTGGGCTTTGAGGAGCACGGGCTATGAGGAGAGAGAGGAAGCGAAGGACGATAATGACGAGGCGGATAGTGAAGACGAGGGGGCAGGTCATAGCGGAGAAGCGTCGCAAGGAGATCATGACCCTTGAGGAGGCGGATGAGGGAACGAGGGCCTGGTGGGAGAAGGGCGCAAGGGAGGTCCTTATCAGGGGGATCAATAGGCATGAGGGTATAGAGGAGGAGGGATGAGGGATGCCCGGTGCATACCTCTGGGCATACGACCCGACGAACAAGAAATGGGTAAAGGTCCCGTGTGCTACGGATGGCACGCTAAAGGTGGAGATCACCAACATGAACTTCTGGCAGCTTGAGGATACACCGAACGAGTACACCGGCCAGGCCGGAAAGGGCTTAAGGGTCAAATCCACAGAGGACGGCCTTGAGTTCGTTGCCCTGGCCCTTGATCCCCATGGAAACGAAGCCCACGACCCCGACATGCTCCCTCTCAGCACCTCAGATGCAATCAACGCCTACATGTCCGGCAACAAGTGGCTGGGAGTGGCGACCTCGGGGATTGTGGGGTTGCCGAAGCAAAGCGGATGTATGGTCTATCTTTCAACTGACCAAAGTATTCCCTCGAAAACCCACGTAAAGGTTAATTTTGATGCCGTTGTCTTTGATATCCAGAATGAGTTTGATGAGACGACAAATTACCGATTTACAGCTACAGAAGGAGGGCGATATCTCGTTGCGGCTAAGCTTGCATTTATAGATGTTGTAGATGGAAATGAGTATTTCGTAATGATCTACAAAAATGGCAGTAAAGTTTATGAGGAAGCCTTTGCTGCAGGGGGGGCTAATGCTATCAATCCAATATTGACGACTGTCATCGAACTTGCTGCAGGTGACTATGTAGAATTTTACGCATATCAAAACTCAGCAAGCACAGCAACCTTAGTGGCAGGGTCAGCAACGACTTGGGGAAGTATAGTAAAAATAGCTTAGGAAGGAGGTGAGAATGGCATGTTGACTATCACCATAGGCCAAAAATCCTTCACCCTCACCGACGAGGAGGAAAAGGCCCTTTTGACGGACATGGTGGACATTTACAAGTGGGTCAAAAACCTCGTGGAGAACAAGGTACGGCAGGTGATGGATCGGATCATCGAGGAGCACACGGAGTACAACCCACGGAGGCTTACACCTGAGAGAAAGCGGGAGATTATTGCGAAGCTCAAGCTGAAGACTGCCGTTGAGAGGGACATGGAACTGGAGGAGGAATTGAGGAAAGAAATGGAGGCCATGCGGAATGTGGAGAGAATTTCTTGAAGCCCTTGGCATCTGCACTTTGGACTACATAGACGATGGTTGGAGGCACACGTGGGTGATTGCCTATGGAAAGAAGCCTCTGCAATGGCTCTTCTGGACTCTTTTTGGCAACGATGATAACGGACAGGATGATATAAGTG
>QMXD01000122.1 GCA_003661965.1 Candidatus Hecatellales archaeon | reverse complement strand
CTCCATACTCTGTGAAGCTCCTGGAAAAACTTTTTCGTGTCCCATATTTCGCCTAACTGCTTTTCCTTTCCTTCATACCTGAATTCCCAGGCGTATGGCGGCGACGTTACGGTTAACTTGACTATTTGGGGTATCTTCTTCAATACCTCTCTTGAGTCGCCTATGTAGAGGTGGTAGAAGTTCATAGGACTCCACCTCTTCCCTGCCTGCATAGCATCTGGAATGGACAGTTTCTGCACTCCCAGTTGTCCATGGTTTCGGAGTGCCATGTCGGCGGCAAAATGAACGGATCCATAGCATCCTCCGCCTTGAACAGCAGGTCTAGCCTTTCATCCGTCTCCCTTTTAACCGCCTTCAAGTCGAACCTGTATCTGTATGCGGGCAGGTTGCTTATGCTTAGGCCGGGCACGTAGTGGAATAGGACGCCGTATTCAGATTCTTTCGCGAGGCAGTATCTGCTCAACTGCTGGACATGGGTTCTAGCGTATTCGCTGGCCGAGACGTATAGGCTTTTAACCACCTTCGTCTCCATGGGTTCTCCGGTTTCGAGTATCACGTCTATCCTGCCTCTTATCCCCCTGTATTCGACGGGCACTTCGCCGGCTATTCCAAGGCTCTTCAAAGCCTCGCCGACTATCAGTCCGAGCCATATCGCGTTCAGCTGCCTCTCGGTGAACCTCTCCCTGTATCCCATCATCCTCCAAATCTTTTTCCGGCCGCAGTAAACCGTGTCGGTTAACCATATTCTCTTCGGCGGCTCCTCCTCGTCTATCCTCTTCTCCATTATCTTCTTCAGCTTCCAGGCTATCTCCGGGTAGTCGTGCTTCTCAGTCCAGATTTCGATTCTCCACCACCTCCAGAAGCTTAACCTGGAAATCGTTCTTCTTAGTCCAGAGGATCTGAAACGGCTTGCCGGCTTTGACAAGAGCCTCGTCCAAGTCTATTCTGACCGGGTCGTCTCCAAGCCATCTTCTCACCCTTATCACCTGCTCCGGCGTCTCGACCGGCGCGCCGTAGCCGATTACATGGAATCCTGTCCTCGTCTTGTATATTTCAACTTTGTTGGAGAGTGATACGTGGGTGTAGAAGGCCGCCCACGCCTTCCATGCTGGCCCATCTATGTCTAGGGTTATGCGCATATAGCCACCTCCGTCGCGTTCATCGGATATTGATACAGGTTGTTCCAGTATTCGATGGACGCTTGCATGACCAGGTATAATCCTATCAGGGCTAAGGCCGTTATCAGTATTATTACGGTCAGCAGTATTATGTCTAGCCTGCTTAGGCTATTGGACATGACGACCACCCGCAGTCGAGGCATATCCAGCATCCGCCTTGATTGACGATCTTCTCGGAGCCGCATTCGGGGCATCTTCTACTTTTACTCCGTATTTCTCCGGGTCTATTTCCTTCGCCTCGCTTTTCCTCCATTTTGACCTGCTTCTCAAAAGCTTTCCGCACATCGGACATCTTATCACCTCCCTGAACCACGCTCTGCAATGGGCGCAATACCTATACCCGTTGGAATAGCCCTTTCTCACGGGCTTCATACACCTCCGCGAGGTCGAATACCATCGGCGAGACCACGTATCCATACTCATCTACATATCCAACTATTCCAGCGGACTTCAGCACCTTCAAATGGTAGCCCATGTCGCCTATCCCGAGTCCGGCTTTCTCCCTCACCTTGTCGAAGGTCGCCTTCTCGCCTTCCGCCGTCAATTCGGCTATCGCGTTTATTATCTTGGCTCTCTTATCGTTTCCAAGCGCTTTGAAGACTTTCACCATCCCGGGCTTTATCACCTCCACTTTCACACCTCCTTTCCGGGGCGCCTATGCGCCTCCGGGGAGGTTTACTGTATCCTGATTCTCCTCTCAAGTATCCAGCCTGCGACCGTGTGCCTTAGCTCATATGCGTAGGTGAAGCCCTCCTCCTTGGCTATGTAAAGCCAGGCTTTTGGCTCGTCAAGCTCGACGTCCTCGGGCACCTCGTCTGGATCCACCTCGTGTTCCTCGTATGCCTGGCTGACTTTGAGATACGGCTTCATCGCCGCCGGCCTTCTCTGGAGCGAGAAGCCGAAATATATTAGGATGGCGTTTATATGTCTCTCCAGCCTATCCTCCGGCCAGTCCATCGGGTTCATGGTGTAAACGTAAACCCGTATAGCTCCGTAGGTCGAGTCGGCGAGCTCATCAGTCTCCTCCGCCGGCGCGAGCTTCATTTGGACGAGTCTCGTCGGTATCTTGGTTGTCTCCTCAAGCTTTATCCTATAATAGTCTGGATGTTTCTCGGTTGACCACACCTTCATCTTCTGCACTCTCCACACTCTCCTCGTAACCCTATACTCCTGCTCGACTAGTTCGAGGACGCCCTGCTCAACCAGCCAGTCGAGGTATGGCTTCAAAAAAGATTGGGGGATGTTCGTTATCGCCGCCAATTCTTGAAGCCTCCTCGGCCTCCTCGCCAGCCTGTTCAATATCCTCTGCCTTATCTCGGGCTCGTAGAATATCAGGTATTCCCATACAGCCGGCGTAATGTATCTCCTCACCAGGATCACCTTGTATTCTCTCTCCAGATCTCTCAGCATCCTCCTAGCCTCGTCGGCTGAAATCGTTATCCCCATTGCCGCCAGCTCGTCTAGAAGCTGGCTTATAGTCAGCCTCCTCCTCCGCCTGAGGATCTCAAGTATCAGCCTGAGGATCTCGGCGCCCACTTCTCCTCAGCCTCCCGTTCTCTCCATTTGGACATGACTTTTAGGTATTCTACAAGTTCTCTTGGGAGTATTCGCATTTCGTATGGATGTATTAGCGGGCTTTTGGGGAAGGCGTAGAACGTTATTCCGTCTATATTGCTTGCCACCGGCTTGGATATGTATTCGAAGTGCTTGAGCAGGTCTTCGAAGCGCTGTCTCCAGTCTCTTGTTTGGTGGAGCCTGATTACTTCTGCGTCGGGTATGCTCATTTCGACTCCCACGGATTTTTCTGCTAGGTATGCCGCAACCTCCTTTATGAGGTCGATGTATTTTTTGTAGCATTTCCAGCATAGGT
>QMXD01000121.1 GCA_003661965.1 Candidatus Hecatellales archaeon | reverse complement strand
GGAGCCATACAAGGTTTTGGCTGATATGGCTAAAAGTTTGGTTGGAGCCTTAGGTTGAAGGTTTCAGCTGAATGTATCCCATGCCTTTTTGAAAGAGCCTACAGGGAGATTTCAAGGGTAACCTGTGAACCTGAAAAGCTTAAAAGGGTTATGGTTGAGGTTTTAAGGGTTATATGTGAAAATTTTTCTGTTGAGGCTGCTCCAGCCTACCTTGGAACCCTTAGAGAAAGAACCATAAGAAGGGTTTTGGGTGTAGACCCATACAAGGATCTTAAAAAGAAGGCTAATATGCTTGCTTTAAGGCTTCTTCCAAGAGTTAGGGAAAAAGTTTTTGGGGATACAAAAAACGGTTATGAGTGTTTTAGGAGAGCATGCATGTTTTCTGTTGCGGCAAACGCTATGGAGTTTGATGTTTCAGGATACGATTTTAGGCTTGAGGAAATAGAAAAAACTATGGAAAGCATAGGTTTGGCTGTTGATGACACGTTTAAAGCCTACAACCACCTAAAAAACTCTGGGAAAGTTTTAATTTTAACGGATAATGCTGGAGAAATAGTTTTTGACGGTTTGCTTGCTGAATGTTTAAAGGTTATGGGTTTAAAGGTTGTTTTGGCTGTAAAACCTAAACCTGTTTTAAACGATGCAACCTTAGAGGATGCTTATGAGGTTGGAGTTGACAAGGTTGTTGATGAGCTTAAAACCATAGGCTCAGACACCGTAGGCTTAATTTGGAGTGAAGCCTCAGAAGAAATAAAAAAGACGTTTTTAGATTCAAACCTTGTTATTGCTAAAGGTATGGGGAACTATGAAGCCCTAACAGAGCTAAAAAACACAGGAACCAATGTTCTATTCCTTTTAAAGGCAAAATGTAATCCTGTTGCTAGAAGTGTTGGGGTTGAAAGAGGAGCGAATGTGGCTTTACTTAGAAAACTTTAGCCTTATGTGAAAGGTTATGGTGGAAGAAACAACCATATTAACGGTAAGAATACCTAAAAAGCTTTTAGAGGAGCTTGAGCTTAAAGTCCCAAAAAACCGTAGAAGTGTTTTTGTTAGGGAGGCTATAGAGGAAAAAATCCGTAAAATCCCTGTTTTTATGAGGCTTAAAGAGATAGAGGATAGGCTTGAAAGACTTGAAAATGAGGTTGGGGAGGTTAAAAAGGTTCTTGCCGAATTCGACCTATTAACCTATGAGAGAGAAAAAAATCCTTATAGTTTTTGTCAGGATGAGGTTGACAAAAAAATTGTTGAGTTTTTGATTCAGCAGGGTGGAGCAACAACAAGTGAAATTGCAAAACATGTTGGTTTGAATAGGTGGCTTATCCTAAACAGACTAAAAAAGCTGAGTCAACGAACAGAAAAAAGGTTTGGGAAGCCAGCCATATATTTTTTGGCTGTGGAAAGGATGGGTAGAAAAAGGGCTTGGTGGATAGACGAAAAACTTCTAGCCTAAACCTTTATCCTCCCTTTTTCCTTTAAGACTCTCAACCAAAGCAAAAATTTTTTCCTCAATTTTTTTGTCTAAAACTAGGAATCTTCTAGGGTAGGGAATCTCTATCCCGTTTGCATCAAACTCCTTTTTTATTTGGAGAAGCAGGTCTCTAGCCATCATAAAGGCTGTAGGCTGGTCTTTAGCTCTTGACAAAAGCCTTAAGGTTATACCTGAATCCGCAAACTCCATAACCATAGCTTTTGGAAGACCTGGTGTTGGAAGAAAATCTGGATGTTTTTTTGCAACCTCAACCATTAAACTCATGGCTTTTTCAAGGTTTGACTCATAGCTTACCTGGACTGTTAAAGGAATCAGCATTGTCGGGTCTCCTATACTATAGTTTATTATAACCTCAGACTGAAAAATTGAGTTTGGAACTATAAGCCGTCTGTTATCCCATGTTCGTAGAACAGTATGCATAAGCTTAATATCTTCAACAACACAGTAGTCGTTTCTAAACATAACAGCGTCGTTAATTCTGAAGGGTTGGGAGGTTGCTATTAACATTCCAGAGATAAGGTTTGATAGGCTTGATTGGGCTGCAAGACCTAAAATTATCGATATAAAACCTCCAGCTATCAGTAGGGAGGTAACTAAACCTGCAAGAGTTGGGAAAACCGTAAAAACAACTATTGTAACACCTATAAAGGCTGTTACCCCAACCAAAACCCTTCTTAAAAAAATGTAGAGGGTTGTTAGTTTAGGCTCCCTGACAGAAAGCTCATGAATATATCTTGTTAAAAGAAGGTTTACAAGGTAAACAGCAATAAACGTTAAAGTTAAACCTACAAGAAAGCCTAGAATAGAAGAAAAAATTTTTCCACCAACAGTAGGAACAATTGGGGATAAAGAAAAAAGATAAACCGCTACACATACACCGATAACATAGATTAGATAGTCAATAATTTTTTTAAGGATTCTAAGAAAACCTCCAAGCTCAGGTTTTTGTTTAACAGTCTTTTCGGTGTAGGTTACAATAAGACTGTTAGACAACAACCCTACAAACCTAACCACAAGGGCGAGAAGGAGAAGTCGGGTTGCAAGTGTTAGGTACTCCTCCTTTAACCACCATGGAAAAACCTCTGGAAAGCTTAAAACCCAAAACCTTAAGGCAAATATAACTCCAAGCAAAACCATCATTGTTGTTATTGAGGTTTTTACGGTTGAAACAACATGGGTTTGGGTTTCCACTCTACCCTTAAACAGTCTAACCAAATATTTTTTGGTTAAGAAAAGAAAAAGAAATGCTAAAACTGTGAAAAACGCTATTATTATGGTTCCAGCTAAAACGTTTAAAATTATGGCTTCCAGATTCACATTAACCAGTCTCCCCATAATCTAACACAGAAAGAAATATTAACTTTAACCAGAATTTTAGGCTGATAACTAGGGAAGAGAAAATGGTTATCCAAATAAACTCAGAAAAAGTTGAGGTTATAGATTCTCATGTTCATCCGATAGATGTAACCCTAGCAGAATTTGTTCCTCCAGATGAAATTATTCATGCCATGGATGAGGCTGGAGTTGATAAGGCTATTCTTCTAGCCATAGACTGTGACGAGGAAGATTTTGATAGGTTTGTGGATAACGGTATGCTTAAGGCTGCTGTTGAAGATGTTCTTGGAGATGTTAGAGG
>QMXD01000120.1 GCA_003661965.1 Candidatus Hecatellales archaeon | reverse complement strand
GGAACAGAAATACCATTAACCGATGACAAAGAGCTCAAGCTCGAGCTAACCGAAGGAATAGACCTGCCGATAAAGATTAAATTGGCGATCAAGAATTTGATCTTCTACACGACTGACTTCCAAGGAGAAATGGAGATACCATACCTGAACATCACCCTAACCTGGATAGGAACCTACAAGCCGTGGACAACCGAGAAGATCTACTTCCTAGAAACCCTAGATCCCACAGGAGACGGGGATACTGACGCTTACAACACTTCGATAGTAGTTCATCCGCTCTGGTTCAGATATGAGGTGGAGACATTCTTCCAGAAGATCGCTGACGACTCGTCGAGTGAGAACCTAGCAGAATACGAGGCTAAATATGTATTCTACCAGATGCCACCAACAATCTACAACATAACCGTAACAACCGTCAATAGCCAGACTTATGTAGGTGCGGGAATTGCATCACCAGCAATCAGCAGGTGGTCTGGAAGAGACGTTGAGGTGCCATATGAGATTAAGATAGACTGGGCATGGGCCGAGGATTATGAGGGCTCGATGCCAGAGATAAGAACGACGCCAGCGGAGGAGGTCAATGACAGGGCCGTCTTGAGGATCTTCGGATCCATGGGCGGAGTACCAGTAACCACAGAAAACTTCCCAGAAGACCTAGTAGAAGCATGGAACCCGGATGGTATAGGAATTAGAACAGCTCTAGTCTGCGAAGAGAATATTGTCCTCAGAACTTGGGCACACGACTTCTGGATAAGGGTAGTTGATGAGGAGTATCTGAATACGGGTGTAAATTTGAGCATACTAAACGATAATGGCGAGTATATGGACTTTTACGATATAGGGAATCACACTTGGGTTGGTAGCACTTATCTGATAAAGACTCTAGAAAACGTCAAGATCCTTTCAGCGTTGAATGAAGCTAACTTATCATTAGGCGGGATCTTCTGGAACGGGAGCTACAGAGTAGCAGCAAACATGACTAATGGATATACGAACATCACCGACGTCATGCTAGTCGGTAATGAGGAGTTGTGGATGACTGATAGAAGATTCTCATCGTGGATAGCAAATTACTCCACCTACTTCGTGTTATATGAGCTGCCTGATGGAGATGATGAGTATCCAATGTATGATGTAGGCTCTGATGGTAAGTCGGTTTTCCCCATACCTGTGTTCATGCCTTATTTCGCTCCGCAACTTTATGTCGACATACATGGAACTTGCGGCGGAAATGATCCATGCTTTACAACGATAGGTGACGCATTAAAGAGGGCAGGGTTAAACGCCCAGATCAACATCTATCCAGGAACGTATACACAGAATCTCCTGATAACAAAATCTATACGTCTGGTAGCGACGGATCCAGACCAGCCTCCTCTTCTAGTCCCTAAAGACCCCTCAAAACCCGTAATCACAGTTACCTCGAGATCTGCATTCCCTGTTCAACTGTGCTCGTTAAAAGTAGCCAACGCCGTTCGCTCGAGTGGCATGTTAATAGAAAATGCAACTCATGTAATGATTAAAGATGCTATAATCTTCGGCAATAATATTGGAATAGTTGTTCATGGAGATGATATGGAGGAATCCTCTGAGCTAGTGATCAAGGGAAGCAACATTCAAGACAATTTAGAAGCGGGCATCAGCATTGAGGGTAGCGTAAGCAACCTTACGATATATGGAAATAAGATTATCGATAACAACGGTAAGGGGATAAAGATAGAAGACAATTCCACTATTAACGCGATAAGAGTCCACTTTAACCACATTTACGGGAATGGGATTGGAATAGATAACCCTACGCCAGTAGAGATTAACGTTAAGAATAATTGGTGGGGATCGGCTAACGGGCCATCTCTTTATGGATCTGGAGTCTCCACCATTGATAGCGTTTCTGGCTTCGTCAACTTTACACCTTGGCTTAGAGCACCCCTGAGAAACGAGGCCGACGGCTCCGGAGTTATGACGTATAAATCCTACATTACACCCGATTTAGAAGTAAGTTTTCCAGCAACTGACGTATCTGTGATATTGCATGGAAGCGGCGCCGAAATATTCGTTGTCTCATATGCTCAGAGCCCCGCCGAGCCGATTTCTGGAATGGTTCAGAAGTGGGTTGATGTCTACTTACCATCAGTTCTCGAAGAATTAAACGAGGTAGTCGTTAAACTGCATTATAGCGTTCAAGAACTCCCGTCACCAGCAGACGAATCTTCGCTGGCGATGCTCTACTTATCTGATTCCCAATGGAGTATGTGTAGCAACAGTTTATTGGACATAGCGAACGACTACGTCGCTTGTAGGATAAGGTCGGACACCGCTCCCTCCCTCGAAGAGCTAAATGCGTTAGCTTTTGGATTGGCTGTAAGATGGCTTTCTGTTACCAGAACAATAATCTTGACAAAAACGATTACGAGAACGATAACTGCTTACTATACTTCTATCAGTACGTCCATTGTCCCTATAGTGGTCACGGTAACCCACACCGTTACAGAAACGATTAAATTGACGACAAAAGAGACTGTCGAAATACCTGTTCAAACGACTGTAATAAGGACTCAAACTATTCCGGCAGCTACTACGTTTACACATGTTAAACAACTAAACTTCACAGAGACTATCACAACCACTGCTACTAAGAGCATAACATCAACGTTAACTACTGAAAAGACAGTGACTGAAGATTTCGTAAATCTATCAAAGAGCGCATCCCTCCTCGATGTGATCTCATCGATTGTGATATTACTGGCCGCCGCCATAGTCATTATAACAATAACAAAGTTCCGAAGAATGTTCTCTGTCTGAGCACTAATTTTTCTCATGCGTGAGACTTATATGAATGAGAGGTAGCATGGGGGTATCAGGGTTTAAGAACGCTGGCCAGGATAGCGGGTGGACTGCACCTGCTCGTGTAACAACTTCCACGTAGTTTCAGGTAAGCTGGAGGCCTGGGTTGGATTCTGTAGAGGAGACGTTTGCCCTCTTTGCATAGACGGAATCCAAATTAAGGGAATGCTATCGGAAGCACCGATCGGATGTTTCTTCTGATAATATCATAAACATCAGAGCTCTTCTGCAAAAAATGAGCAGATATATTGAGGTACCATTGTTTTTGAAATATGTAGGACTCTAGACCTATTAGCCTTGCCTGTTAGGCCGCGGTTTATCGTATAGCAACCTCCAGCTATCAGCGACTAAAG
>QMXD01000119.1 GCA_003661965.1 Candidatus Hecatellales archaeon | reverse complement strand
CTATATACCTCCCAATCTCCGGCTTATAATCCCTATGCCAATTATAATGCAAGCCCGTTTTGGAGTCATAGTATTGTCCCGGAAACCGAAAATTGTTAGTAACTGATACCCCATCCCCATCCGGATCTTCATCCACCATCGCCTTCCCAAAAGGAAGATAACCTGCCCCCCAGACAATAGTACCGATGGAGTTGGTCATCTTCTGCGGAGTTCCTAAGTGGTCATTATGATAATAATAGACTTCATCTCCAGGAATCTGATTTACAATACTATTAGTTAACATTCCCTTAAGATTCCCTAAAGAGGCAACCATTACTTTCTGTCTATTATAAGGTCTTTGGTATCTTCTTTCAAGAAAAGAGTGAGAGGCAGTCTGGATATCGATATTAACATTGGTGGTCTGACCAGAACTTATGGTTTCAATTTCACTCCAGTATTGAGTGCCATTATAGTCAGCTCGGAATTTATAATCCCCGGCCGGAAGCTCAAAAGTTACATCCCCGGATGGATCGGTCTGATCATGGATTCCCAAGTATGATCCTCCGGAATTAAATACATATACATTCACTCCCCCTAAGGGATTCCCTCCATCATTTGCATTAACCGCTGCCAGACTGTGGTGAATGATGATTGTTGTGGGTTGTTGGTTGATAATTCCGGAGCAGTATTGTTGACTCAGGTAATCGGCCCGGTTTATGTTTTATAGAGTGATAATTGTAGTCAACGTCTCTCTCGTTCTTTCTGAGAAATATAAGATTCCCTTCTCTCTAGGTCTTTCTCCTCGCTTTATCGACGTACCAACAGTAGGATCCTATTCCGCAGATCAACCACCCTAATAAATATATATACCCTTGGCCCCAAAAAACGAGGGGATGAACAGTAAAGGCACCTTCTTCTCCCGCAGAGATCATAAAAAAGCCAAACGAGGTCAGTAGGTTGAAAATCGTACCTAAAAGAAAGCATATCATGCCACAAAGAAGAAGGCGTTGTCCACCAAAGATGATTCCTTTTTCTCTACAAAATATTAAGAGGGTGATAATTTCGATGCAAACTAATACGGGTAAAATTGTGCTCATTCGAAAATACATCAAACCATGGAATCCTTGCATTTCCCCCACCCCCCTTTCTACTCCTTTTTTACTCTTTTGTCACGTCTCTTGGCAATCTGTCTGAATAATTATTCCTCATAAGAACATAAAAACTTTGTAATAAAAAAGTAAGATAGCATTTTAAATTATTGAGGAAAATCTTCGGGATATCGGAAAAACGGGCTTCTATATCTAGGATCACATATATAAAAAGAGCTTATACCGTCACCTGTGGGTATCCATTTTGCCGGAGTAGTAATATAGTCTATCGTTTTTTCCCGAATACCGGACTTATAGTAAGGTAGTTTTTGCTCCTTCTTTATTTTATCTGCACACTTAGTGTCCAAACACCACCTTGTAGGTGTGACTAACGTTTGTATATACTCCTCTCTCACTTTTCTCCAATGACATTGTACCGACATATTAGGGCCGAAACCTTGTTCTATACTCCCTGCGAACCTCCATTCGGTGTAAGAACTGACAAGTTCCTCCTCTCCTTCAAGATCTATCCAGGGGGTACAGATTTTAAATAGACCTAGAATATCCTTATACCTTATTGGATTGGCATCTACATATAAGTATACGTTAGAGCCATCCCCAAATCCAAAAGCAAAAGGATCTATCATTAGATATCTTCCGGTTTGTTCATTATAATATCTGAATCTGTTATAATGCAATTCCGTCTCCTTATCATAATACTGCCCCGGAAACCTTATGTTATTAGTAACATCAACCTCATCCCCATCCGGATCTTCATCCACCATCGCCTTCCCAAAAGGAAGATAATCTGCCTCCCAGATAATAGTACCGATGGAGTTAGTCATCTTCGGCGGAGTTCCTAAGTGGTCATTATGGTAATAATAGACTTCATCTCCAGGGATTTGAGTTATAATGGTATTGGCCAGTATTCCTTTAAGATTTCCCAGAGAGGCAAGCATAATCCTTTTTTTATCATAGAGAGTATGATGAGGTCTGTCAAGAAAGGATTGTGAAGCGGTTTGAATGTCAATGTTTATGTTGGTGGTTTCGTCAGCAACAATTGTCTCAATTTCACTCCAGTACTGAGTGCCACCATAATCAGCTCGGAATTTATAATCTCCTACCGGAAGCTCAAAACTCACATCTCCCGCTGAATCAGTCTGATCATGGATTCCCAGGTATGATCCCTCCGAGTTAAACACATAAACATTCACTCCCCCTAAGGGATTTCCTCCGTCATTTACATTTATGGCTGCCAGGCCGTGGTGAATGATGATAGTTGTGGGTTGTTGGTTGATGATTTCGGACCAGTATTGCTGACTTAGATAATCCGCTCGGAACTTATAATCCTGAGCAGGAAGGCTGAAGATTGCCTGACCGTTTTCATCAATCTGCTGATTCTGACCCAGGTAACTTCCACCAGCGGTGAAAAGATAGACATTTATCCCGGTTAGAGGAGTGTCATTCCCCAAGTAGTTCTTCTGAACGATGACAATTACATCCTGATGAGGGATGGTGAGAATGGTACTTAGAGTATCGGGCACAGTGTACACTTCAGTCCAGAACTGGTAACCTAAATAATCAGCCCTAAACTTGTAGTCTCCATCAGAGAGGGTGAATGTTACCTGACCATTTTCGTCAGTGGTGTCATAAAGACCAAGATAGGAGCCACCCTCGGTAAAGGCATAGACATTGATTCCGGTAATATAGTCAGTCCCTCCTTTCGTAACCGTAAGGGTAAATAAGCACCCGCCGAGATCAATATTCACATTGGTGGTTTGGTCAGCAACAATTGTCTCAATTTCACTCCAATACTGACTTCCCTGGTAGTCAGCCCGGAATTTGTAACTTCCCGCAGGCAGTTCGAATTCTACGTGGCCATCCTCACCGGTGTTGCCATTTATACCAAGATAGGAGTCGCTTTCATTAAAAACATAAACATTTACATTATTTACCGGATTTCCTCCTTGCTCTACAATAACATGGGCCAGGCCATGATTAATGATGATGGTTGTGGGTTGTTGGTTGATGATTTCTGACCAGTTATACTGAGGCCCTTGGGGAGTGGACACACTGAAAGTGTAGAGGTAGGCTCTCTTTTTTAGGAGGGAGATAACCTTTAAGACGGAGATGAGCAAATATG
>QMXD01000118.1 GCA_003661965.1 Candidatus Hecatellales archaeon | reverse complement strand
TGCGGGTTATGAGGATCCAGATCTCGCTTGAGTTCACGCGGTAGATTTCTCCAATTCTGAAGCGATCGCTGAGTCTTCTGGTTTGCGTTTTCTCTCCACGTAGAATTTTAAAAATAAGGGGGCGTTTGAAATAGATCCGGCGCATCAGCCTTTCCGCTCCTGCTGCTTCAGCTCGAATAAAACCAGTCGCATAACCAGCTTTTGGTATCCTGGCATCTTCTGGACGAGTGGACTGTTTAAGGTGGCTTCGAGCACTCTGATCCATTTCTGCCGGTCTTCGCCGAAACGCTGCCGCAAGGTTTCCTTCAGGTCCGCCTTAAGAAGCTCGATAAAAATAGGATGCTGATGCATGTCTGAAGCCTTCTATTGCCTCCTTATTTTCTGGATCTTCCAGGGAACTTGCTGGATAAGTCCGCAGCCTTCAAAGACGTAAATGCTTATGGGATCCACCGTTTTAATGACGCCGTTCTCCAAAATTTTCGGTTTTATAATACGCACGTAAAGTGCGCAGTGCTTTCCGAGGCAATTTTCCCCCGTAAGGGGACAAATCTTATTTTTAAAATTCTCTTCCGCCATCCGAGTCACCGAGCTATAGTAGTCTCTGCGCTACTTAAGCTCTGCCTATGAATTCTTCAGACATGTTCAGAGGCGATCCAGAATAAGGCGGGGGACGGGAACTCCAGAAAAAACCATCAAGTTGGTGACTCGGATGGCCTTGTCCTGGAGCCCCGTCCCCAAGATAAGAATGACGATCACGACTTAAGAATTTTTATCCTCGAGAATCATGATCGGAGATCGATCTCTTGATTTTCCTTGGAAATTATTCAATCTTTTTCCAAGGAAAAAATTCAATCTTGAAGCGTCATCGATAAGATCGAAAAGTTCATCATCGTAGACGAGTCCGCATTTGCTGCAGCATGGCTCCGTGGCCGTGTAGTACTCGTTTTCCCTTGCGAGTATGATTCTGCCGCCGCATTCAGGGCAGAAGCGTCTGCGTCTCCGTTTATGCTTCATGGCTGGGTCTCTCGAGATCTATCTGGCTCGCATACCAGCCGTGTCTCTCTCCCCGGCTCTGTTGCCTGCCGCAGACAGTGCATCTGATCCGAATTCTGCCCTGTTTGGGATCATAAGAGAACAGGAAGCAGTCTGGATCATCGTTTCCGCATTTGCATCTCGGCGGATCATCACGGAGAACCTGATAGATACGTCTGAATCGGAGAAGTTCCTTCCAGGAAAGCCACTTACGAGGCCTCGGCATGAAATTTCCCCAAAAATAAAAAAAGGGATTATTCAAGGGCTTTTTGAGCCTCTGATGGGACTTCACCGCTTGAAACGCTGGTTGTATAATGAGGCTGTATCGGCTTAACTTTTAATTCAACCAATCGACCTTGGACGAGATATAACTTTCGAGTTCCCAGTCCGTATGTTGCAAATGGTATAGCCCCGACTTTCATTATCCAATCCTTCATTTCTCTCTCGGAAGTAAATGATAACGTGAATTCTGCGCTTCCACCTTCTATTTCCGGCAACATGTCTATCTCCATGATAAATTGATGGGGAGAGACATATAAAAATATGCACAAAAATGTGCATGAATGCACACTTTTATGCATAAACCTTACGCGCATGCAAAAAAGTTTTCCACGGAAAGATCCAGAAAAATCTTAAGCTTACAGGACCATATTTTATGAGGGGACGGGGTCCCTGAACTTCCATCGGCCTCATCGCTTCTCGGTCCCATAATTCTGGGATCCCGTCCCCGAGTTCTCTGAACTTTTCAGAAGAGCGTATGCAGTCTCAAAATTCTTTCAGAAACTCAAAGACAGATTCAATAAACATTCAGCCTTAATCACGCAAGTATATATACAAAATTTTTCAGCGCCGTGAAATTCTGCGCCAGGAAAGCGATTTATAATCTACCCGCCGGCCTCCAAGCCATCCCCGGCGCAGATCCATCAAATGCTCCTCACACACATGCATCTTCTCGATCACCCTGCCACGGTCCAGGAAGACTTGATAGGCTGCCAGCTCATCGCAGCCCTCAACGCTACAACGTCTTGAATCTTCGGATTTCTCGATAAACCTGGATAATGGAAGCTGCGGATTCCCGGGTTCATGCCGGCGAACATAGTCCCTCAAGAGTTCCCTGATAAGATCGCTGAGACTACGACCTTCACGCTTTGCAATCATCCGAGCTTTCACAACGGTTTGATAGAAAGAAGCGGGAATATAGACTTTCAGAATGAATCTTTGTCCTACATTATTTCGGAGCTCAGAATTATTTTCTGATATGGCTATGGCCATATGGCTATGGCCATATTCTGCATTATATTCTTCTTCTTCGTCAGCGTAGGACATTTTTATTCTCCTTGTTTCCTCGATATCGGGGATGATGTTGACTCCATTCTGGATAGACTCCATAAGACCGCAAGGTTTTCTGTCGATCAGCCTTGTGATATTCCAGGATACGCCTTACGATTCCGAGAGCCTTCCTGGCCTCATTCTGAAGACGGTCCAGACGAACCTCGAGTTCCATCAGTTCAATCTCAAGGTTCCTCTTCATGATCCATGCTCCTTGATCCATGCTCTTATCGCACGCCTTACAATCTCGCTTATGCTCCGCCGGGTCTTCTCCGCATGATCCATCAATCGCTGATATTCCCCCTCGCTCAATCGGACCCTTATGACCCTGCTCTTAACATTCCGCTTTCTGGGACCTTCGGATCCGCTCATGATTCTATGGATTCTCGAAGATTCATCAGCAAAGCGTTGCATCAACGCCTTACTCATACGCACACGCATGATTCATCAGAAGCCTCCCGTTATGATGTGATGGAGCTTAACGTAGGGTCGGGGTCCCTTAATCCATCCTCGCCCCAAAATCTTCTCAGTTAATCGATCGCTTTGATCCATAGCCTTCAAGATCTCCTGGAGTTCCCAATCCTTGGGGAACCATAGAAAGGCGCCGGCGAGATCATCGATGGGACTATGATCCATAACAACCCCTACGGCCCATCCATTCGGCGATGATCTTACGCTGGGAACAGAATCAGCCCTGAATCCCTCCCAGTCTCCAAGAACGATCACTCGTTGAGCCTCGGATAAACGGAGAATTCCATCTCTTCGTGGTATCAGAACGATTGCTTTGAGCCTCAACAGACGTTCACCATACATTTCCATGGGACCCGGCTGCAGGATCCTGGCAGGTTAAGAGACGC
>QMXD01000117.1 GCA_003661965.1 Candidatus Hecatellales archaeon | reverse complement strand
GGTTAAAGAAATAGCTATAGCCGATGAGCTTGCTTCAGCTGCTGAGCTTGTTATAGGAGAGGCTAATGAAGGAATACCTGTAGCCATAATAAAAGGCTATAAAAAATATGTGAAGGATGAAAAAGCCGGAGCATATATGCTTAATAGACCAATAAAATACGACTTATTTGTCTAATCCTTAAACATTAACAACACTTTTAAGTTTTGAGTGTTTTTGCTTCTTTTTCTGTTAAAGCTTCATCTAAACTTTTTAAGACTTTGTCTATCTGTTCCTCCGTAATTACACATGGAGGCAGAAATCTTAAGGTGTTTCTTCCCGCATTCAGAACCAAGACTCCTTTTTCTAACATTTTTTCCATCACATCTAAAACATCAAACCTTAATTCCATACCCAACATAAGCCCTAAACCTCTTACTTCTCTTACAATCTTATGTTTTTCAGCTAATCTTCTAAGACCACTAATAAAATATTCTCCAAGTTTTGCTGCTCTCTCCCAAAGCTTTCCTTCAACCAGAACATCTATTGTTGCTGAAGCTGCTACACATGCTATAGGGTTTCCACCAAAAGTGCTTGAATGTTCTCCAACACCCAACGTTTCCATTATTTCTTCTTTTGCAACAGTAATACCTATAGGAATACCGCTTCCAGTAGCTTTAGCTAAACAAAGAATATCTGGTGTAACTCCCCAATGTTCAAAAGCAAAAAGTTTACCTGTTCTCCCAAATCCTGTTTGAATTTCATCAAAAATTAAAACTAAACCTTTCTCATCAGCAATCTCTCTCAACTCTTTAAGATACCCATCTGGTGCAACATAAATACCCCCTTCACCTTGAATAGGCTCAACAATTATTGCTGCTGTGTCAGAAGTTATGGCCTCCTTAACCTTTTCAGACCTTCCGAAGGGTACAAACTTTATCTTTGGAATTAAGGGTTCAAATGCAATCCTATATTTTGGGTTCCATGTTGCTGATAAAGCACCCATCGTTTTTCCATGATAGCTTCTCATCATAGCAATTATCTCTTTCTTTCCAGTAAATTTTCTTGAAAGCTTTAATGCTAATTCAACAGCTTCAGCTCCACTATTTGAAAGAAAAATTCTGTTAAGGGTTTTAGGTAAAATATTGATTATTCTTTTTGATAGTTGAGCTCTAGCTTCAAGATATAGGGAGCCATGACATGCGATAAGCTTTTCCGCCTGTCTTTTTATAGCCTCAACAATTTTTGGGTTTGAATGCCCTATAAAGGCTGCACCAAAACCAGCCATACAATCAATATACTCTTTACCGTTTACATCCCAGATTACCGCATCTTTCCCATGGTCTACAACAATTTTTCTTCTATGGTAAACTTTAGCTAAAAACTCATCCTCAACCTTTATTATTTCATCTCTACTCATAGACAATTAAGGTTCCCACCTCATGGTTTAAAGCTTGAGTCATAGGTTCTTCTTTTAAACCTGAAGTTATAACAACCTCTTTTACACCCATTTGAAGAGCTTCAACAGCAGCATAAACCTTCTTTTTCATCCCATGTCCGATAACCTCAAGATTTTTCTTAGCTTCTTCAACACTCATTTTTCTTCTAACTGTTTCTCCAATTATTACACCCTCAACATCAGTACATATAACAATGGCGTCAGCCTTCAAAGCTCCAGCAATATAGGCTGCAGCACGGTCGCTATCAACATTTAAAAGCTGATATTCATCATCCATTGCTATTGGAGCAACAACAGGCAAATATCTAAGGTTAAGTAAGGCTTCCAAAAACTCCTTGTTTACAGCTTCAATTTTACCTGTGTAGCCACCGTCAATAGCAATCTTTCTTCCACGTTCATCCAAAACTATAAGCTTCTTTTTCCTTATAGCTCTTAAAAGAAAACCGTCAACACCAGACACCCCTACAGCCCTAATTCCATAACTTTGAAGCCAAGCAACAAGCTGCTTATTTATTTTCCCCGCCATAACCATAGTATAAACTTCCATTGTCTCTTTATCCGTATAACGGCTACGCATCCCATCAGGTGAAACAATAAACTTTTGCTCTTTACCCATAGCTTTAGCTGTTTGAGTAACCAGGTCTGCTCCACCATGTACTAAAACAACCTTATCATGTTCATATAAACTTTTTAAATCTTTTAGGAAGGATTCAGGAAAACCAGACTTTAAAATACTTCCACCAATTTTAACAACAAACGTTTTTTGCTGCACGTTTATTCCGCCTCAGCAACATACATTTTTACTGATGTAAGATAAAACTACTCTATGAAAATTTTACCCTTATTTAAGTATTTCCCAATGTTTCACAAAAGTCTCTTAAACATAATTTAGCGCTAGTAAAATTTGTGATAAACATGGCTCCTATAAAAGTAAAGGTACATTATAGGTTTAGGTCTCCTAAATAATCTTTGTTTATAAATAAATACGGTAGGTTAAATTGGATGTAAAGCTGGCTGATTTAAACCTGTTTTTTCATCTATTCTAAGCATAATATTCATGTTTTGAACAGCTATTCCAGCAGCACCTTTAATAAGGTTGTCTATTGCACCTAAAATTACAAGCCTATTTGTGTGGTTATCAATTTCAAACCCTAAATCACAAAAGTTTGAGCCAACAACAACTTTTGGGTCTGGAAGCCTATACAAACCCTTCCTGTCTCTGACAAGCCTAATAAACGGTTCACCCTGATAAAGAGACCTAAAAGCCTTCCATATAGTTGCTGTATCTGCTTTTTCAACCAAAAAACTATGAACAGTTGTAAGAATCCCACGAACAATATTAACAGCATGAGCAGACATAGAAACCTTTACATTGGAGCCTGCAATTAGGCTTAACTCCTGCTCAATTTCAGCTGTATGTCTATGTCCGGTAGGCTTATAGGGTCTAACCACACCAAACCTTTCAGCATGATGGGTTGAAGCTGAAGGTTTAGCTCCAGCACCAGAAGAACCAATTTTAACATCAACAACAATATGGTCTTTATCAATAAGGTTTGCTTTAATCACGGGAGCTAACGCAAGGATAGTAACCACAGCCATACATCCAGGGCAAGCAACAAGCTGAGCATCCCTAATTTTTTCTCTGTAAAGCTCAGGAACACCATAAACAGCCTTTTTAAGAGTATCTGGTGCGGGATGATTCCAACCATACCATTTTGGATAATCTTCAGGATTTTTTAACCTAAAATCAGCGCTTAAATCTATAACTTTTAAGCCAGCCTCTAAAAGTTTTGGTGTAAGTTTAGAGGAAACACCGTG
>QMXD01000116.1 GCA_003661965.1 Candidatus Hecatellales archaeon | reverse complement strand
GTCCCTAATCGATCTTTTAAGTTCTAAGGTTAAGGGCTAGTTGAATCATCGAGATGAAGATAGCCATAATGAGCAGGTGGAACGCCACATGTGGAATTAGCCTGCATGCTGAGCTTCTGGGCAGGAAGCTCGTTGAGATGGGCCATGAGGTGATAGTTTATGCCCCCACGTTGGAATCGGCCAGCAGGGACTGGCATCACAAGCAGGTGAGGTCTGAGGATGAGGCCTGGGTTCACAGGATATTTGATGAAACGGAGGAATGTCTATATCCGTTTGGCGGGAGGATAAAGGAGGACGAGATATTAAGGGAGGACTACGAGGTATTCGTCGTTGAGTCCTATGTGAGGTTTCCCGTATATGAGTTCAAGAGGATATCCGGGAGGATAAGGAGAAAAGCCCCCTTAATTCAGATAAATCACCTGGGCTGCTTTGGGGATGCGACCCCATTCATGGAGATAGACTGGGATGCTATTATAGTCTTCGACAAAAGGTACATCGAGGAGATATTCGCCCATTACGGGAGGGAGGTCTTGAGCAAGGTGTTTGAGATTCCCTATCCCTACGCGATCATCGAGAAAATAAGTCCCTTTAGGCCTAAGTTTGCCGAGGGCAAGTTTCTCTTCTTCTCCTTTGGGAGACAGCCGGTGAGAGAGTATTTTAATTACATTCACGCGTTGAGGAGACTTCGCTCAAGATATGATATTGCTTATTGGATAGTGAGGAGCGACGGCCCCCTTCCCCATAAGGAGAGATGGCTCATCCAAACCTTTGAGAGGCCCGATGCAAGAAGACTGTACAGCTACCTCATGGGCTCAGATGTCCATCTATTGCCGAAATGGAACAGCTGGATGGTCGTAACATCCTCAACCCTTGCTCAAACCCTTTACTCAGGAACCCCAACGGTTGTTCCTGATACAAGGCATTTCGAGATGCTCGAGGTAGATGAAATGGGGATCGGGGTTGTCGTTAAGTACAGGCTTGGAGATCCCTGGGATCTGTACAGGAAAATGGTGATGCTGATAGAGGACGAGGATTTAAGGAGGAGGATATCCCGAGATGCCAAGAAACACGCCCTTAACAATAGTGATGAGGTGGTGGCGAAGAAGTTCTTGGAACTGGTTAGAAGGCTTGGGAGCTAGTATATTCTTCCCCTATCCAGCTCCGCTAGGAGGTCATCCAAGCAGATCAGTCCTATTCCTATCATGTAATCGGCCGCCCCATAGGTGATCAAGACCCCCTTCTCCTTCACCTTTACCATTCCGCACGGGAAAACAACTAAAGGCCTGTCTCCAATCATTTCGTAGGGGGTTTTCGGCTCCATTATATAGCTAGGGGTGACGGCCTCCACGAGTATCTCATCCCTCTTCAGCAAGAGCTGTGCTGCAAACACCCTATAGACAACCATGTCCTTATCGACTGAGTGAATCAACGCTATCACCCTGTCCCTGTCTAAATCTATCGGTGGGGTAGCCCAGCCTATCCTCCCCTCAAATGGAGCGTTGCCTAAAACCTCCACGCAGTTATCAACTCTTACTTCCCTCAGCTCCCCTCCCTCAGCTAGAACTTCCTCTGCATTCAGCCTGCTTATCATCAGCCTAAACGACTCATCCGATAGATGGGGCCTGTGGAAGAAGAAAAGGGTTTTATTTCCAGCCATATGGAGGAAGGAGTCCTTATTGCTTATGGGATCCCCGAATACATCTGGAGAGAGGGTTAAAACACAACGTTTAACCCATGACCTCGTCTCCCTATCATAAGCCGCCATGATCGGCAGGGTTCTGTTGACCCTTATGTAGGGGTTGAAGTAGTTTATGGACCTGCCAGCATAGGTCATGTATGGCTTGCCGCTGATCCTGTAGGCACGGGGGTCCTCGGTTCCCCAAATATCGTATTTGTTCGATGGGTGGATCACTATCCTGCCAGCGTAACGATTCGCGTTAACATACCTGTTGAAGACATCTCCGATAGGGACCCTGACCTCCGCTATGCTACTAACGTACATGTAATACCCGTGGACTATCCTAGCATATAGCTTGAGCTCCTCATCCTCCTCATCGTATATGACGCTTGCGTTAAAGGCTGAAATCGGGTGAGCTATTGGGTAGTTCTGTAATAGAATCCTGTCAGCGCTTATGACGCCAGACCTGGCAACTATGTCGTGGCACTCAAACCTCCTTATCCCCTCAGCCTCAGCGAATCCCGGGGCTCTTGGGAAAATAAAACTCGGTCTGCTCACTAAAACCTCACCGATCCTCACCTATAAGTAATCCTCTACTGAAATTAGTTTAATTGCTTCCTGAAACGCATCTCGACAGCACATCAATCCTTAACGACGTTCAACTAACCGTGTAAGGCGATTTTAGTTTAACCTTTAAGTCCGTTAACGTTAGTTCTTATTGGAATTCCAACATGGGTCCCTGAAGGCTAATCATGGTTGGGCGATTTCCATGCTCTACTTCGTGTTCACCACAGGGGCCTGCAACCTAAATTGTAGGTATTGCGGGGGAAGCTTCCCCGAAAGGCTGGTTCCATGGACCGTTAGGTATAGGCTATCAGAGCTATCAAAGTTTCTGGAGGGCGATAAAGGCGAGATAATCGTGGCCTTTTATGGAGGAGAGCCCCTTTTAAACCCGAAGTTCATAAAGGAGGTAATGGAGAAGGTATCAGCTGACCGGTTTGTCATTCAAACAAACGGAACCTTGATTAAGAAACTGGAGCGAAAATTCTGGTTGAAGTTTGACTCCGTTCTCCTCTCGATAGATGGAAGGAGGGAGATAACTGATCACTATAGGGGACCAGGAGTTTACGATAGGGTCGTGAGAGCTGCGAGGTGGCTGAGGAAGATAGGATTTAGCGGTGACCTGATAGCTAGAATGACCGTCTCTGAGAGAAGCGAGATATTCTCGGATGTCTCCCATCTGGTCTCACTTAAGCTATTTGATCATATTCATTGGCAATTAAACGTTATCTGGACCAACTCATGGAGGGACTTCGACGGGTGGTCAAGGGCCTCCTATAAGCCAGGAATTTCCAAGTTGATAGAGCTTTGGACCAGCTGTTTAGAAAGGGGGGAGGTGATGGGATTAGTTCCGTTCCTTGGGATAGTAAAATCGATGATAGATTCCCCTATTTCAAGTCCTCCTTGTGAAGCTGGAAGGAGAGCATTTGCCATATTGACAAATGGAAAGATCCTGGCGTGTCCCATAGCTGTCGACGCCAAGTGGGCCTATCTTGGGGATATAAGATCAAAAAGCCCCGATG
>QMXD01000115.1 GCA_003661965.1 Candidatus Hecatellales archaeon | reverse complement strand
CTCCTACACACACCCCAAAACTTCACCCAACCCATCCTCCTCAATCTCCCTAAACTCCTCGAACCCCCGCAAACCCATCTTCACCCCTTCAACATCTGGATAAACGTAAAGGCCTGCATTCAAGTTGCAATCTTCATCTTTAACCTCTTCAATACTAGCAATCCTCGAAAACCCCACCAATCTCCTTAAACCCCCCTATACACTTCAACTATCTTCAGTTTCAGTGTAAAACCTAGCGAAAGATGAATTGAGATAAAGCTAAAAGGGATTTTTGCTACTCTCGTTAATTTAACTTTTGGAAAGAAGCACAGAATTGCGTGGTAGGCCGCTACTGGAAACTTCCTTCTGTGTTAAGTACTCATATCTAAGTCCCTAACCAAAATCACATATTGCGGACATACGAAGCGCCAAGAGGGATTTGGGTGGAGCGAAGTGTAACTGTATGTCCGGCTGTTATATGAAGTTGGGGCGGTCATTTATTACCTCCTGCTAAGTGGACTATGAAATCGATGGTGTCACCACATTTCGTATATTTAAGGACGGCGTTTAGCTCATCGTATTCTGATGGGTTGCGATCAGGCTCATGGTATCTTCCAGCACTTGCATACATTTCTACTGAAGATAGGAGTTTCTTTAGGTTGCGCCAAGCATTAAGCCAGGTTTTTACTTTTACAGTGGTATGTGGATGTTGTAGCACTATTTTTGGCTCTTCTTTCTCCGCTAATTTCTTAAATCCTTCATTAACTTCTTTACGCCAACCTTTCGCATTTTTTGATCTTGGATTAAATATAGTTAAATCGTGGCAGCCCAATAGCATAAGTTTTCCGATATTATCTAAATCAAGAAAGTGGGTTTCTAAATTAGCGATTCTCACTAAGCCATTTTGTTGACTTGGTGTAGGATATGATTTCCCTGTCCAGTAAAATTCATTGCTCTCTAAATTAACAAGAAATACCAATTCGATATGCGGCTGACCAATGTAATTCTGGGTTGTCGATATTCTCTCCTTATATGAATCCACACCCAAAGTTATGTAATTCGTCACCTCTTTCAATTTATTGCGTAAATCTTCTGTTAAAACTAATTTTACACATTTTTCAGCTTCTTTGACTAAAGCATCCACAACACTGCTATCTGGATTCTTATTATCACCAATATTTTTCTTAGATATAGACTCTGGCCAATCAAACTGTATAAAGCCACCACATGTTATAAGGAATTTAACCTTTTTACCTTTTGGCCATTTATCATAAACATCTTCAAGCAATTTCTTTGCCTCTTCAGGCTTCCCTTCCCATTCACCAGCAATAATTATCCTCGCTAAAAATGGCTCAGAGTCCTCTCTTAATTCAATTTCCCAAAATGCACCTCTCTTTTCCATCATTTCCCCTCTATCATTTTCCTAAATTTATCTATATCTTTTGGATCATCTGGATTCAAACTACACCAGATGAAACCTTTAGCAAATAATCTAACAGTAGGCTGCAAACCCAATATTGCTGGTAGAAAGTCCCTTAAAGTTATCATACCATGCACGCTGTTCATCCCTGTAAGGAGGATCGTTATCTTTAGCATTAATTTCATTACATAGTGTTATCCATTTCTCCCTGCTGAATCCTAATTCAAGGCTAGGAGGATATCTTTCCAAGGTTATTTTTCTTGGTAATGTAAAGTGTTGTGATTCATCGAACTCAACGATGAATCCCGGATCTGGAATAAAGAAATCGCAATTTGGGAGCGTCTTTGCTTTGACAAATTCTTTAAATCCTCTGTGGCTCTGGAGTGCCTCATAAATTTCTTTCAGTTCACAGTAATACCGTGTGTCTTCAAAATCTTCTGGATGCGTTCCAACGCTAAACTTATAGTTCTTCTCAACTCTTCCATAAATCTCCTCTAAGAGTCTTCTAATAGTTTCTTTACACTTCGGGCATCTTTCATCATGATGAATATTTGATAACTTTCTTTCTCTCCCTCTAAAAGGCTTGATAGTTTTCTTTGATATTGAGAGTTCTACGACATTAAAGCCAAGATTCCTAAGAAACTTATTCGTTTCTTTACCTCCGCTGAATCGGGCTGGATCTAATGTTTCACCATTAGCATACTTGTTGGCCAACGATATAACATATTTGGGAGGATAATATTTTCCATTAAATTCTAAAAGAAATTTCCTTGAATCACTACCCTTTGGGATCCCATTTCTTTTAATTTCCTCTATCGCTTTAATAACGTGTTCTCTTTTTATATTCTTTGGAATCATAGAGCACCGCTCCAATTATCATATAACGTATTGCCGAGTATCTGAAGTCCGAACGAAGCGAGGTTTTGGGTGAAGCATAACAAGGCCGGATACCCGCTTGTTATATAACCCGAACGAAGTGAAGGCGAACCACGATAGTGGCGAAGCATCGGGCTTCGAGCTCACCCCAATTTATACCATAAGCAAGCCTCCTTAAATACACATTCATTACATTTTGGTCTATTTCCACAGATATTCCTGCAACCCAGCTCTTCATCTTCTCCACAATGACGCCATATTACAATATCAAGAATGCCCGGATTTTCTGCCAATCTCAACTCTCCGCTGGGGGTCTGTACGTATATATCATCACAGAATTTCTTACAGAATGCCACCATAATTTTCTGAAATAATTTATATTTTTCCTCGTATGTCCCCGCAAACAAGGTTAACACATCATCATTTCTCTTTAAATACCACTGAATTATGCCCGTTCTAAATAAGAAACGTTGAGTATGCCTGTCAACAGGTACATGCTCGTAAAATCCATGGTCTTTAAGAAAATCATCATCACTTTTTAATCCCATACTTAATTCCATATCACGCATTTGATCGTTATCTTCATGTAGCTTAATTATCCAATCACTAATCGAGTTGTCTTTTAAATACTGTAAAATTTTTGTCAATTTTTCTACTTTCCTATCTGACATTCCCAAACTATCCAAGTTTTTCTCAACGTTTTCTATACTCCATCCTCCAATTTTTTCCTCAATGTTATTGATCTGGGTTCCTACTCCTTTTGCACCTCTTCCTTGAACGAGTAATTGAGCAATTATATCTTTCAATAACTCTTGTTGATCTTCATAAGACAATCTTCTATTCTCTATTTTGTGTCTCCACATCAATCCCTTTCTAATTTCTTCGTTAAGAGCCTCCTTATACTCATCCAAAAGGATTTTAATTCCCTTTTTATAGTCAATAGCGATCATCTTACTTCACCCTACTCAAAATGCCCGAATCCCAATGTTGTAT
>QMXD01000114.1 GCA_003661965.1 Candidatus Hecatellales archaeon | reverse complement strand
TCAGACTACGTTGAATTCCTCAAAGACAGGAAAATATGCTACATCTACATTAAGGGTAGAAAGTTTGGAGATGTCCCGCTGACAATCGACGTTAAGCTTTCCGTCGAAGACTCACCAAACAGCGCTGGAATAATGGTTGACGTTATTAGAGCTGTTAAAATAGCCATTGACAGGGAAATTGGAGGACCCCTAATAAGCATTTCAGCCTACGCCTTTAAACATCCACCCCAACAGGTTCCAGACTATATTGCCAGGCAGTGGGTTGAAGAATTTATTCAGGGCAAGAGGGAGCGATAACTTATTAAACCTCCAGCCGGCTTCAAGCCCTATGAAAGCTGATGGATGGAAAGCCAGTCGATCAGCCAGCTTCTTGCAGCATCTGCGGCAGAAGGGAAGCCGTCTACTTTAGGCCATATTCTGGCGAAAGGCTCTGCCGCAGATGCTTCCTGAAATCCATTGAACGTAAGGTTCGAAGAACCATATCCCAATATGAGATGTTTAATCCAGACGATAGGATCGCCATAGCACTGTCAGGAGGAAAGGATAGTCTAACCCTCCTTCACATAATGCATAAGATTGAGAGGGATTTCCCTAAGGCCGAACTCTACGCCATAACCGTAGATGAAGGTATAAAGGGCTATAGGGATGAAGCCCTAGAAAACGCTGTTAAAGCCTGTGAAAAGCTTGAAATTAAGCACCTAGTTGTAAGCTTCAAAGAGCTTTTCGACATCACCCTAGACGAAATAGCTGAAACAATTAAAGGCGTCGAGGGCGAATTAACCCCATGCTCCTACTGTGGAGTTCTCAGGAGAAGAGCATTAAACATTGCTGCAAAGGAGCTTGGAGCCACAAAAATAGCCACCGCGCACTCCCTAGACGACGAAATCCAAACCCTAATCCTAAACATAATTCATGGCGACGTCTTGAAGATTGCTAGGCTACCGCAAGATAGCCCAGAGGCAAAAAACTTTATTCCAAGGGTTAAGCCGCTACGTGAAATTCCTGAAGCTGAAATAGCCTTCTACGCCTACCTTACCGGGATAAGTTTTCAGTCTAGGGTATGCCCCTATGCGCCTCAAGCCCTAAGAAGCGAGGTCAGATTCTTCCTAAACCAGCTTGAGGAAAACCATCCCGGAATAAAATACACCATATACCACTCACTTGAGAAGCTTAAAAGCCTCATTCAGCCTCCCTCTAAGCCGGAAATAACCTTCTGTAGAATCTGTGGAGAGCCAGCTTCAAAGCCCATATGCGAAGTATGCAACATGCTTGACAGACTAAAGAAACTTAAGTCTCAAAGCTGAAAATTTAAATTGTGAGGACTTGTGCGGTTGGAGAAGGAAAGGCCTCAAGGAAACATCGAATACAAGCTTAAACTTGTAGAGGTTAAACCTGAGAGGCTGGAGGAGCTTGCAAGCCAGCTTAAGTATCGGCTTGAAGAGGGTATGGGCGAAGCCATCTACGAAATTGGAGTTACAGACGACGGCGAAATTGTGGGGCTAAACCTAGAAGAATTCGAGAAAACAGTAGAAACTCTCAAGAGGGCCTCAGAGAAGGTTGGAGCGAAAATCACGGTTATAAGGAAAACTAACGGCAAAATGGGGGTCGCCGCTGAAGTATTAATAAGGAGAACAAAGGATGCTGGAGGTTTTCCAGTATGGCTCTATATACCAGTTCTCGGAAACGTTGACTCAGGAAAGTCAAGCTTAGTAAGCGTCCTAGTCAGCGGACAACTTGACGATGGAAACGGAAGCGCCATGGCTAAAATCGCAAGATACCTACATGAAATCAAAAGTCGTAGGACTTCTTCTATTTCATCCCATCCATTAGGTTTCGACGAGCATGGAAATGTTGTAAACTATAGGCTTCCTTCACCATTCGACGAGGCTGAAACCTTCCTAAACTCAAGCAAAATAGTTGACTTCGTAGATTTAGGTGGACATGAAAGATACTTTAAGACAACCCTTAAAGGGATAATGGGCCACCAGCCAGACTACTGCATAATAACAGTGGCGGCGAACGCAGGAATAAAGCCGATGACCATCGAGCACCTGAAGGTTGTGGTTGGACTTAGACTTCCAATGATTTTCGTTATAACAAAAATCGACCTAGCTCCGCAGCTAGTTGGAAAGGTTATAAGCGACATCCAAAGCCTCGTTAAGCTTCCAAAGATAAATGCCATACCGTTCCAGGTTAAAAACGTAGACGATGCTGTGGTTGCAGCTAAGGTTATGCCTTGCGGTAGGGTTGCCCCAATATTCACGGTTTCAAACGTTACAGGTCAAGGCTTAGACTTACTCCTAACATTCCTAAACCTTCTGCCTCCGAGAACTAGATGGCGGGAAAAGGCGAACAGGCAGCTTCTACTCTACGTAGACGACATATTCAACGTTAGGGGTGTGGGCCCAGTAGTTTCAGGACTAATACTTCAAGGAGTAGTTATGGAGAATGATCATGTCCTTTTAGGCCCCTTTAAAGATGGAAGCTTCAGAAGCGTCAGAGTTAAGTCCATCCATCTAAATCGAACCTTCGTTAAATGCGCAATCGCTGGAAGCGACGCGTGCCTCGCCTTAGCTGGAGTTAAGGTTGAAGAGTTAAGGAAAGGTATGGCTATCCTAAGCATAGACGATAAGCCTAGGGCCGTCAGACAGTTTGAAGGTGAAGTATTCATCCTCCATCATCCAACAACCATAAGGCCGGGCTACCAGGCAGTCATCCACGTCCATACGGTTAGGCAGGCGGCGGAGTTCGTTAAAATCTATGATAAGTCTGTTCTAAGGACGGGTGATAGGGCTAGGGTTAGGTTCAGCTTCCTCTACTACCCTGAATACCTGTTTGAGGGTCAAAAGTTCGTCTTTAGGGAGGCTAACGCTAAGGGTATAGGTGTCATAACCAAGATTATAGGTTGAGACTGAACCTTTATAAGAACCCCTACTCTACTTATATGAGAAATGGGCTGCCACCCATCAAGGTTTATGGGAAAATTATAGAGTTTAATACTCTAGTGAATTGGAGGTGGGCATTTGGGATTTGTACCTCCCGGAGCCTATGACAGGGCTATAACCGTATTCTCCCCAGACGGCAGAATATTCCAAGTTGAATATGCTTTTGAGCCTGTAAGGAAGGGGACAACAGCCATAGGTTTAGCCTGTAACGGTGGAGCAGTCTTAGCCGTAGAAGAGAAGCCTTTCTCAAGCCTTCAGGACATGAGTGTGACTCAGAAGCTTTTCCAGATCGATGGGCATGTGGGTGCTGCTGTGGCGGGACT
>QMXD01000113.1 GCA_003661965.1 Candidatus Hecatellales archaeon | reverse complement strand
GCCCTGAGCCCCTCGACCTTCACTAGGGGTATTCGGGATCCCTTCTCCAACTCGAGCATCCTCTCGTACTTCGGTAGTTCAGAGTAACATACCTGGCTTATCGGGAATTCCCCCTTTTCCACCTCGTACTTGAACGCTTCCTCGTAAACCTCAGTACAGATAACGTACCCCCCGATCCAGTACAGTTTATGGCTACCTGACGTGATCGCGCACCAGATCAAGTCCTCCAAGGGACGTTTGTCCAAGGAGAGGATCCTTAGCTTCCTAGTAGGGACGTACGTAGCTTTTATTTCGTCCTTAATCGGTTCGCTTGAATTGCTCATCTCGACTACCGTGCCGTTGATGTCCTTACGCCCTGCGTAGCAGTTAAGTATTTGTTTGATAGGTAAATGTCATATTTAGTAGGTGAAGATGGAACGATTGTATACTATGAAGGAAGCTTCGAAGCTGTTGGGCGTTCATATCAGGACTATTCAGAAGTGGGACAAAGCCGGCAAGATCAGGTGTGTTAGAACTGTAGGTGGTAAGCGTAGGGTCCCCGAATCGGAGATAAAAAGGATTTTAGGAGTTCATGAAGAGAGGAAGATAGTCGGATACGCTAGAGTTTCTTCTCACGCTCGGAAAGGCGATCTAGAGAGACAGATTGAACTCATTAGGAAATATGCCGAAAAAAGGAACTGGAAAGTAGAGATTCTGGAGGATGTGGGTTCGGGGTTAAAGGATGATAGGAGGAATTTCCAAAAATTATTGAAGATGGTTATGAACAAAGAAGTCTCTAAGGTCGTTATAGCTTATCCCGACAGGTTAACGAGATTCGGTTTTAAAACGCTGGAGGACTTCTTTAAAAGCTATGGGACCGAGATAATAGTTATAAACAAAGAAGGAAGATCACCAAGGGAGGAGCTAATCGAAGATTTGGTCACGTTGACCTCCCACTTTGCTGGAAAGCTTTACGGAATGAGGTCGTATAAGTACAAGAAGGTGGTGGAAGGTGTAAAGCAACTCATATGTGACCCTTAGCCATAAGATGAGGCACAACTACATATTGAGGAGTTCTTAAATGGCCATGAGCGCCTGTTCCAAAGAGCAATAGACATAACTTGGGATGATATATGGTGATTGAGAAGATTTGGCTTTGAATATTTAGAGTACTTTTCCTTTAGAAAATACGGTGTTAAAATAGAAGTAGTCTACGGTGAAGAACCAAAAGATGCGTGCTAAGAGCTAGTCTAGGACTTACTAGCGATTGTGACCAGCTTTGCAGGTAAATTATATAGTATGAAGAGTCAAAAAAGAAGAGGTTAGTTCAGGGCTTTAAGAAACTGCTAGGAGAGGCTCTTCACCCTCCTCATCGAACTCTTGAGGAGACGTTCCCCCAGCAGGTTAGTCATAGATCCGGTGACCGCCGTATTATCCTCTTCCTCCTCCGACGAGGCTAGAGCCATCCTAAGGACTAGTCTTTTCAAGTTAACTAAGGAGCCCGGGATAACGACTTACCTAATTGCAGAGCTTCCCTACGGACAGGAGATGATCGGGTTTGGATTTGAGGAGTTCTTAGCTGACGTGCTCATTAAGCTGAGGGTTGAGTCGAAGAGGGGACTGACCAAGAGGAAGCTCATAGTCTTCAAAGCTAGGGAGGTCCCGCTCCCGATCCACGAGTTCGAGTACGTAATAGGGAGGGATTAGGGGTCCACGCCCCTCATACCCTTCCCCTATTGGGTTCTTTCGAGTTGGAAAGGGTCGGTACCGGGGGTCCCTGAGTTGGATCGTATGTTAGGAGGGGGCTGTTCAGGGGATCCACGACGCTCATAAGCGGGGCTAGTGGAACCTAGAAGACGATGCTTTGTCTGAGCTTTGCAATCGGTAGAACAGGTGGAGACTACTCTCGGATAATGGGCCGAGATCCGACGACCCTAGGAGGGAGGTTAAAGATCGTATCCCTAAGCCCCCGTCTCCTCACTTCGGGGACGATTCACACAACTTACATGGATCTGATCGAGAGGCATAGGCCTCGGAGGATGGTCCTCGATGGAGCTAGTACCTTGGAGAGGCATTACTCGAGGGAAGACTTCCTAGAGATCCTGAGGAGCATGGTTCATGCCAATAAGAGCAGGAGAATAACGACCGTGATAACTTCCCTTCATGGCTTCATGAGGGGCATGAAACGTCAGGAGTTGGTACGCTCATGGATACGATAATAGCCCTCTGGTTCGACCTAGAGGGTAGCGAAATCAAGCGAATGCTAACTGTTCTCAAGCAGAGGGGTTCAAGACATAGCAGGGAGAAGAGGGAGATGGACTTCGAGAGGGGAGGGTGATCCTGAGGTGACTCAACTAGAGGAGGTCTCTAGGGAGGTGGATCCGAAAGTCGGGAAGGTCTTAAGGGAATTTCTCTCTCAACTCTTCTCCAAGGTCATCTCCCCCTCTTCCTTCCTAGTCATCGAGTTTCACGTAATCAGGAGGCTCGGACTCAAGGAGTCCTACTTAGAGGGGTGTTGGAAAGGGATCCCGAGAACGTTTACGAAGCTATAGCTTCAGTCTTAAGGGGAAGACGTACCTCGAACACGTGGATCTAATGCTCTCGAACTACCTCAGGGAGGAGCTCTGGGTCCTACCTGAAGGAGAAGGGATCCTAGAGCGCCTTGAGGAAGGGGATGTAAGAGAGCTCCTTAAGCTAGCTGAGGAGTACTTCAAGAGGGCGGGTTGAGGTCAGTCGTTAGACCTCATCAGGTCCTTGAGTCCTCCACTATCGACTAAAACTTGTTTGGGTCGCTAATTCCCTCTTCACGTCGAGTACTGGACTGTATTCTGGGATATCGAGGTTCCTTTTGCGCGGATCTCCCATCAGGTCAACCTTAATTTAGACGGTGTTCTCGTCCTACTTGAAATGATGGGGTTTGAGAGAGGGCGTCCAATCGGTGAATAAACATGAACCTCGTCGAGACTGGTATTGAGGGGTTCGATGTAGCATTCGGGGGTCTTCGAAGGGGACAAGTAATCCTCGTGGTCGGCAACGCTGGTTCTGGCAAGACCACCTTCTGCGCTAAGGTCCTTTACGAGGGAGCTAAGAGATTCGAAGAGCCTGGTCTCTTCCTGAGCACGGTTGAGAGCAAAAAGGAGTTCTACGACTATATGAGGTTACTCGGGATGGATGTCAAGGAGCTGGAGGAGAAGGGGCTCTTCAGGTTCGTCGAGATGCTGACGCCCACGAGCAAGGGTGACTTGATGAACCTCTCTAGGGAGTTAACGAAGAACGCCTTAGATATGGGAGCCAGGAG
>QMXD01000112.1 GCA_003661965.1 Candidatus Hecatellales archaeon | reverse complement strand
CACGGTTAAAGAGGCAAAAGAGTTTGTTATTGTAAATTTTAGGTTTCCAAGAGCCCTTATGAGTATGCTTGTAGGTGCAGCCTTAGCAACAGCAGGATGCATATTTCAAGCTGTTTTTAAAAATCCTCTTGCAGACCCATACATTATAGGTGTTTCTTCAGGTGCAGCCTTAGGTGCAGCCTTAGCCATAGTCTTAAAGGTAAGTGTTTTTTTCCCAGGTTTAAGTGGTGTAACCTCAACAGCCTTCCTATTCTCACTTTTAACCATTTATGCTGTTTACCGTTTAGCCTCTGTTGAGGGTAGAATTCCTGTAACAGTTCTTTTGCTTGCAGGTGTTATGGTAAGTATTTTTCTTTCAGCCCTAGTATCAATACTTATGGTTGTTGCTGGGAAAGAGCTTCATGTGCTTGTTTTTTGGCTTATGGGAGGCTTTTCCTACGTTCGTTGGCCCTACGTCTTTATCTCAACACCAATAATAATTCCATGCCTCATACTAACACTCCTTTTTTCAAGAAGGTTAAACCTTCTACTACTTAGCGAGGAGGAGGCGCAGCATCTTGGAGTTGATGTAACAAAAAACATTAAGGGTTTTCTTGTTTTAGGCTCTCTTATCACAGCTATAGCCGTATCTTGTAGTGGTTCAATAGGTTTTATCGGTTTAATAATTCCCCACATGATGAGGCTTCTTGTAGGTCCAGACCATAGAGTACTTTTACCCTCCTCAATCCTTGCAGGAACAAGCTTTCTAACCCTATGTGACATAATTGCAAGAGTTGTTTTTATGCCTGCAGAGCTACCTGTAGGTGTTATAACAGCCTTAACAGGAGGACCCTTCTTCCTTTATCTGTTACGTAGGAGTAGGGGAAGCTACATGTTTTAGGGTGGTTTGTTTGGTTAGGTTAACCATTAAAAACGTTGATTGTTATTATGGGTCTACAAAAGTTTTAGAGTCTGTAAGTTTTAGGGTTGAAGATGGAGACTTTGTTGGGATAATCGGTCCTAACGGTTCAGGTAAAACAACCCTACTAAAATGTGTTAGTGGAATTTTAAAGCCTAAGGTTGGCACGGTTTTAATAGACGATTTTAACCTAGAACTGCTTGGAAGATGTGAGCTTGCAAAAAGGATGGCTGTTGTTCCGCAGGAGTCTTATGTTGGGTTTAACTTTAAAGTTTTAGATGTTGTTTTGATGGGTAGAAACCCTTATCTTGAAGGTTTTAGGTCTGAAAGCGAACATGATTTTAAGGTTGCGTATGAGGCTATGAGGCTTACAGGAATCCTACATTTGGCTGATAGACCCATAACAGAGGTTAGTGGAGGGGAAAAACAACGTGTAATAATTGCTAGGGCTCTCGCCCAAGAACCAGAAATACTTTTGCTTGATGAGCCAACCCTCCACCTAGACCTAAACCATCAAATAGAAATAATGTCTCTACTAAAAGAGCTTTGCAGAAAAAAAGGTTTAACCATTTTAGCGGTTTTCCATGATTTTAACCTAGCCTCAAAATACTGTGACTCACTAATCCTTTTAAGTAGGGGGAAAATAGTTTCTTTAGGCTCATGTGAAAAGGTTTTAACAAGCGAAAACATAGAAAAAGTTTTTGGTGTTAGGGTTGCTGTAAAACATAATCCTATTACAGGCTCACTCTACGTTACACCGCTTTTTAACCCACCAAAAACCGAAGAAAAAGGTTTGAAGGGAACAATCCACATAGTTTGTGGTGGAGGTAGCGGCTCAAACCTTATAAGAGCCCTGCTTGAGGAGGGATACAAGGTAACAAGCGGTGTCCTCCACCTACTTGACTCAGACTATGAAACCGCTAAAACCTTTAATTTGCAGGTTGTTTGTGAAGCACCCTTCTCACCAATAACAGAGGAAAACCATCAAAAAAACCTTCGTCTGATGGAGGAGGCAAACCTAATCCTAGTCTCAAACGTGCCATTCGGAAACTTTAACCTAAAAAACTTGGAGGCGGTAAAAACCGTTTTGGAGAAGAAAAGGAAAAAGGTTTTAATCATAGATGAGGGTGAAAAACAAAGAGATTTTACAGGTGGAAAAGCAGAAAAAATTTTTGAGGAACTTAAAAATATGGGTGCTGTTTTTGTTAAAAACCAGAAGGAAGCCTTAAACCTAATAAAAAAGATTGTTTAGCTTAGCAAAACCCTTTTTGTGGCTAAACTTGAAATGAAACCGTTAAAACATAGGGGATAATCCACAGCCCATCCTCATGCCGTGTTTTTCCCTAACAGTAGACTCTCTAACGGTGATGGATGTTAAATAGCTTCGACCATTCAAAAACGGAAAAATAAGCTTAATATTTGGTTGCAACCTTACCTATTCCACTGGTTTTGCTTTGCTAACCAATTACCCTTTGGATAAAAGTTTTGAAAAATATTTGTCTGCATCCCTATAGGTTTCAATGTTTCCTATATCCCACCATTCCCCCTCAAGCCTATACCCATAAACAGTTTCCTGTTTACAAAGCCACTGGATAAACCTTCCAGGCTCATCCCTACCCAAACCCTTATCAATATATTCACCTATCCTTGGAAGAGTTTTAGCTGGCAAAATATAGATACATGTGCCAATCAAGGTTGTTTTAGGTTTTTCAGGTTTCTCAACAAACTCAACTATCCTCCCCTCAGAGTCAAGAGTTACAGTTGAATATCTTTTTGCAAGCTCAAAATCCCCAACATCATAAACAGCAATTAAGGGCGCATAGACTCGGCTAAAAACCTTAACCATATCCTCCAAACCAGAGGTAAAAATGTTATCCCCAGCCAAAATTAAACAGTCATCCTTAATGTTTTTGGTTATTTCAGCCAAAGCCTTAACAGCACCAGGCTTCTCCTCTTCCCTACGAGACCTATCAGCAACAACCTCAACCCTAACAAAACCAGACCTATTCAGCCACCCTTCAAAATCAGACCTAAACCTCAAATTTGTTGAAAGAATTATACGGTTAACACCAACCCTTAAAACCTTCTCCAAAATATAAGCCAAAATAGGTTTACCAGCAACAGGAAGAAGAGGTTTAGGCTTATCCCTTGTAAGAGGCCAAAGCCTTTTAGCATAACCCCCAGCCAAAACAACAGCAACAAAACCCAAACCAACCCACCAACAAACACAAAAATAAAATCCTAAACAAAACCTAAAAAACTTATGCAACAAAAAAATTAATCCTCATCTGCTTAAAAAATGGAATGCAAAAGAACTTGCAAGACTAGGAGTTCCAGACAGATATGTTGATGCTTTCCAGGGTAGGCTTCCCCAAACAATCTTAGCCCGCCATTATTCCGACTATACCCCTCAAAACCTGCTTAAAATCTACAAACAAGCCAACCTCAAAAT
>QMXD01000111.1 GCA_003661965.1 Candidatus Hecatellales archaeon | reverse complement strand
CCTGATTACCTGCCTCTTTATAAAGATCAGCAGCAATCAGATAATAATCAGCAGCTATTGCAGTGTCCGGTGCATCTGATATCAGTTTATAGACTCTGGCGAGTGTCCCATACATCTGCGCTGCAGTCTCAAAATCCCCTGAATTTATAACATCCTGTATTTTTCCTTCCAGTTCCTGCAGTCTCCCAAAATCCCTGTTCTCAACAACAGCATCAATTTCCTTCATAAACTCTTTCATGTCCACACTCTGTTTTTAAACACAAAAAATTATAACAGTTACTCTTTAATACACAGATAGGTTAAAATGAAGATATACTCTTTTCTCAGCAGTGGAATTGATTCAAATGTGTATGTGGTGGAGGAGGGCAACAATGCGCTTCTCATAGACATGACCGCAGGTCAATCCACAATCATATCCCAGGTTATTGATAGATTTCGGGGTTACCTCCGGGGCATAGTCCTGACCCATACCCATCCCGATCACAGTGGTGGTCTGCGGATCTACCGCGAGAAGGGGCTGGATATACCTGTGTATGTGCATAAGATTGAGGCCCCTGGCGTCAGGGAGGGAAGGATAGATAACCTGTTTAACATGCTGAATGAACCGGTTCCTCCTGTGAAGAATGTGCATGGGGTTGAGGAGGGAGATATTATATCTATAGAGAGCCTGGTATTCCGTGTTATTCACACACCAGGACACACCCCCGGAAGTATCTGTTTGTATCAGGAGGATGATCATGTCCTGTTTACTGGAGATACTGTTTTCCCTGGAGGGAGCTTTGGCAGGACAGATCTGCCAGGGGGAGATCCACATCAGCTTGTAAAATCCCTGGAGCGTCTGGTATCCCTTGATGTTGATGAATTCTATCCGGGGCATATGTCGCCTGTGAAGGGGAATGGATGGCAGTGGATTAAACAATCACTGAAAATTGCCAGGATGCTTATTGTGTGATAAAATTGGAATCCATTGAGTGGGATGCAATAAATCATATATTGAAGGCATATGAAGATGAACTGAATATGAAGATTTCAGATATTGTAAAATCAACAAAACGGATGAGAGTAGAAATCAACAACCTGAGAAACAAATGGATGCATGAACTGGATCAACTTGATAAACACATGCTCTCAGAGATCAAACACCTGCTCAACACAAGGTATGCCATAGATAAGATGCCACAGCAGCTTGATCCAAAGCTCTCCTCAATAAACCAGAGAATCTGGTCCCTCCTTGAAAGAATAGAGTCACTGGAGGCCTTCTGTGAGGAGCTTGATAAGCAGAGCTGGTTCTTCTGAGGTGATTATGTGAAGGCAGCATCGCACCAGCTATTCTATATAACAGTTATGCTTGCAGTAATTAAGATCATGGGCCTGAGTCCATCAAAGGAACTGGCATTTGCCGCCGTGGCTGGGCTTGTCGGCAGTACCCTGCCTGATATAGATATAAAATTCTCCGGTCTCTCCAGAACCCTGGGGCACAGGGGTATTGTGCATACAGTATGGGTGCCCTCTGGTGTTGTCATAAGCTACTTTCTCCTCCAAACGCACAGGCTTCTTGATCTTTCTGCCCTGTTCTTTGCTGTTGGCTGGTTAACACATCTGATTGCAGATTCCATCACACCACAGGGAATACGTCCATTCTATCCACTCTACAGCGGAAAAATTGTCCCCCGCGGTTTCGGAATCTTTCAGACAGGAAGCTTCTATGAAACACTCTTCCAGTTTATCAATGCACTGATAATAGCAATAATAACTGCAGGCGGTTAAACATGCAGATAGGGGATGTGCAGATAAAGAATCCTTATGTTCTTGCGCCCATGGCATCTGTAACAGATGTTGCCTACAGGACTCTCTGCAGGAGATATGGTGCAGGTCTTGTATTCTCAGATATGATCTCTGCAAATGGGTTTGCCCAGAACAACAGGCGCACACTTGAAAAGTTTATAGTCTCACCTGAGGAACACCCGGTTGCACTTCAGATCTTTGGCAGCCGACTGGATAATCTGATAAAGTGTGGTATATATGCATCACAGTTCTGTGATATTGTGGATCTCAATGCAGGCTGCCCTGTTAGAAAGGTTGTGACGACTGGTGCAGGGGCAGCACTTCTGGAAAATCCTGACTGGCTTTACAGAATTCTGAAAGAGATGTCACAGGTAATAGAGATACCGGTAACAGTTAAAATAAGAATTCCTCCGGAAAATATTGATTTCATAGAGTTCATTGAACAGATATCCAGTAGCGGTGTTGATGCTATAACAATCCATGGGAGGGTAAGGGAGCAGATGTATTCTGGCAGGGCAGACTGGGAGAAGATTGCTGTTGCTGTGGAACATTCATGTGTTCCAGTTATAGGTAATGGTGATGTGGTGGATTACACCACAGCAAAGCAGATGATGGATGTAACAGGATGCGAAGCAGTTATGATTGGCCGTGCAGCCATAGGTAACCCTTTGATATTCAGGCATCTGGTTTCTGAGGGAAGGGTGCTTAATCCAAAGGGGATCCCTGCGAGAGAGAAGATCCATGCCCTCCTGGGCTACACAGACCTGGCCAGAAAATTTGGAATCCCGGAGAAGATCCAGGTGCTTCATGCCATAAAATTCACGAGGGATCTGCCAAGATCTGCAAGGTTGAGAGCCAGATTAACAGGGATAAAGAAGATAGAAGAGGCCATCAACATAATTCTGAGATACTATGATCTACCAATCCTCCAGAACACCGAGATCTCTTAGCATCTCCCTTATCTCTTCCATCATTCCATGCTTTATAAGATAAGCTTTTGTTCTTCTTCTCTCAATGGGGGTCATGTGATATTTGCCCTCAGAATCAACGATCACGATCTGAAGTGGTTCTATCATAGTTTCTATTATATTTTTTGCAGGATCTACCCTCTTTGTTCTCCATAAAATTCTTGAAAGCTCTTTTGTTGTGGACGGCTTTCGCATAATTATGGCAAGAATCTGATATGCCTTTCTGTAGTTGTCCCTCATGGTGTTCTCCTCTATGTTTTCATAGAACTCAGACAGTTTTTTGAATGCTGCAAGGGCACATTCTGGAAATTCGTCCGAAGCAGACACTATCTCACTTAAATCAGGCAGTTCCTCATTCTTTGCGCGAATTCTGTTTGCAATCTTTGTCAATATTCTGTTGGTTATTATCCCTGCAGAAATAAGTGATGATGTAAATACTATGGACAGAACAGTAAGGGTTCTCTGGCATGGTTGCGTGTAGATTGTCTCATACACCGAAATAACAGATAGCAGAATAAAGATAAAGACAAGCAGTATCTGTCTATTCTTTGGCAGGCGATCAACAGGGTGGAAGATCTTCTCCAGATAGGGTCGCTTTGTCT
>QMXD01000110.1 GCA_003661965.1 Candidatus Hecatellales archaeon | reverse complement strand
TCTTTGGCTTCAAGGTTTATAAAAAACTGGGATAGGGAGGAAAAAGGCTCTATATTTGAAAGGATTAGTGGAAAAATTCATCGTAAACCACCTTTACGTGAAAGACTTTCAAACTCAATTTATAGGTTAAACGTTATTCAGGCAAAACTTGAAAACCTTGGTAGAAGAATGGAACATAAAGATAAAGAGCTTTTTGCTAAATGCTCCGATGCTCTTGCAAATGGAGATGAGGAAAGAGCAAAAATATATGCGAATGAATGTATGGAGGTTAGAAAAATTTTAAGGGTGCTGCTTCGCAGCCAACATGCAATCGAACAGGTAACCCTAAGACTTGAAACCATCAGAGAGTTTGGTGATGTTGTTGGTGAGATGGCTCCTGTGGCAAACGTTATCCACTCTCTTAAAAGTCAGCTTGCAGGAATAATGCCTGAAGTCTCCTATGAGCTTGGTATTATTGGTGACACCCTAAACAGTATGGTTGTTGAGGCTGGTGAGGCTACAGGTTCAACCTACGATTTTGAGGTTTGTGGTGAGGAAGCCCAAAAAATACTTCAAGCTGCAAGCGCTGTTGCTGAACAAAAGATTAAGGAGCATCTGCCAGACCTACCACTTCCAACAGGAACATCAACCCATGAAAAGGTTACCAGCAACTTTTAACAAAAATTTTTTACAATTTTTCTTGGTTTAGCTATAGTCGTCTACAAGGTTAAAATAGGTTGGACTGTTTTCTCATTTTTAGGGTTTAAAGGTTTATGGTTAAAGTTTTAGCTGTTGAGGATGGAAGTTTTAAGGCTGATTTTCCCCTAAGAAGAAGGGGGAAGAATAAGGCTTTTCTTGTTTGTGTTTTGGTTGAGGATTTTAGGGTTGAGGAGGTTTTTCTTTCCTATGTTACGGTTGATGGTTTAGATGCAACTAAACGTTTGGCTGAAATTCTTAAAAGGATAAAAAAGAAGTTGGATGTTGTTCTTTTGGCTTCTGTTGCGTATGCTGGTTTTAACCTTATAGACCCCATTAAAATACATGAAGAGTTTGGTTTTCCTGTTTTGGTTGTTAACCCTAAAAAGCCTAACGAGGAGGCTGTTAAACTTGCTCTTAAAAAACATTTTAACGATTGGGAGAAAAGACTTAAAATCATCCAGAAGGTTGGAAAATCCTCCCCACTAAAAATAGGTGAGGATAAAACTGTTTATGTTTATAGTTTTGGTTTACCCCCTGAAGAGGCTGAAAAACTGCTGAGAAGGCTGACGGTTTTTGGTGGTAGACCTGAACCTTTAAGGGTTGCTGACCTTATTGCACGTGGACTTGGGTTTGCCTGTTAACCGATAGTTTTAAAGTCTATTGGTGTTAGGTTTAGGGTTTGAAGGTTTATGAGTGGTGCAACACCATAAATAGGTGTTATCCCCATTTTTTTCTGGTAGCTTGTCTGTCTCTGCCAACATCCAGAATTTATAATCCAAACCCCCCTATAGGTTAAATAGTCAAAAACATGGATATGTCCAGAATGGTAGATGTCTGGAACCTGCTCAACAACCATCCAGTCTCTTGGTTCTGGTGCTATGGGTGTTTTTCCACCATAGATTGGTGCTAAATGTCTAACCTTTAAAAAACTAGCCATTGCACGAGCAACGTTATGATGGTTTACGTTTGGAAGAGTTACCAAGGCATCCTCCAAACTTCTACCATGATGAATTAAAACGTTTACACCATGAAGCCTAACCTGTGAAGGGTTTCCAACCATCACTAGGTTTGAAAACTGGTAGACTGGTTCAGCAAACCTTTTTTGGATTGCTGGCTGAGGTAAGGTTTTTCTTGAAGCATCATGGTTTCCAGGAGCCACTACAATCTTAACATAGTCTGGAATCTGCTCAAAAATTTTTGCTGCTGCCCTATATTGGCTGTAGATGTCTTTTATTTCAAGCTCTTTTTCCTGTTGGGGGTAAAGCCCCACACCGTCAACCAAGTCTCCTGCAATAACTAAATATTTTACTCTTCCAGCAAGCTCCCTTTCCCTTTCACCACCAATCTTCCCCTTTAACCATGCTAAAAGCCTGTTAACAAGTTTTTCCTCGAAAGCTTTACTTCCAACATGAAAGTCTGAGGTTAAAAGAACACTAACAGGCTCTTTTGAACGTGAGGGTTTATGGTAGGGGATGTCTGGAAAAACAAGGTCTTCCGCCACTATAAGACTGTTTGTGCTTTTAAACCCTACAACACAAATAACTTGGTCTAAAAAAACCTGTTGAGCTTTTTCAACCAAATCTGGTTTATCCGGCTGGATAAGAACTGTTATGTTAGCTTCAAAGTCTTCTAGGGTGATAAAAATTCTTTTTCCACGGCTAACCTTATCGGAAACCATTCCAACAACTTTCACCCTTACACCGTTTCTCTCGTTTAACACATCACCTACGGTTAAATATCCTCTAACATCCATTCTTTGGCTAAGGATTTTTAGAAGCCTTTTAAACCTATCCCTAAAATACCTGTTAAAATTTTCTAGGTCTCCAGCTGAAGCTAAAAACTTTGTAGGGTCTTTTAAAACCTCAACCTTATCCTCAACCTCTTTAGCGTATGGATGCCAAACATCCTTCCCGGTTTCAGCCTCTTCAACCTTTTCATGGGTTAAGGTTGGGGTTTGGGTTTTTGAAGTTTCCACCTCCTCCTCCAAAAAGGAAAGTTTAGCGTAAACCTTTTCCATGGTTTCCTTATCAACAAAAATTTTTTCAGGAGTTTTCCTAACCTCTTCTAAGGTTAACTCTATAACTTTTTCTGGCTTGGAGGATTTTAGAAGGGTTTGGAGGAGTATGAAGGCTTCTCCCTCAATTTGGTAGCCAGCCTCAAAAATTTTTTCCACAACCTTTTTTAGCTTACCCTCCAAGCCAGCTTGACTCATAGACACTCTTTCCATCCTAGAAATTTAGGGTAACCTTACAAGTTAAACCTTTTTCCACCCAAAACCTAAAATCCGTCTTAAACTTAAGTTAATTTATCCACTTTTAAATGGTGGTTAATTTTGGCTGAAAAAACAGATTTTGTTAAACAGCAAATCCCTAGACCGTTAAGAATCATAACAGTTGAAACTGAAAGAGGTAAAATTTCGGCTAGAATGGATATGAGAGCAAAGGTTGCAAGATTTGAGTTTTACGATTTAAGAGGAAACAAGATAGCAGAGTTAAACATACCAGAAGAAGAATATCTAAAAACCTTTAGAAACATCTTAAACCAGCTTATTGAGTGGCTTGAGTTTTGGAGGAAAGGGTAAAATGGGTGATGTTGCAAGAGTAACCTACATACCAAAAAGAATAGTCCCTCTAACAGAAATCCCAGAAGAAAAAATTATGGAAGACCTTGAAAGATATAGAAGGATGGCTTTAGAGCTTGGAGCCACAGAAGCAAAACCTGTAAAGGTTAAAGA
>QMXD01000109.1 GCA_003661965.1 Candidatus Hecatellales archaeon | reverse complement strand
GCGAAGTATGGGTGGATTGGGATTATTTGTTCTGTTCCGGGTTGGACTATTCCGCCTATTCTTTTTCCTGTTATGTAGCTTAGGGTGTTTGCTTCGTGTAGGGTTGCGAGTATTGCGAGTGCTGCTGTCATGGCCTTTGTTCCAGAAGTGTAGTCTATGGTGAGGTTGGCGAAGTTTTTTCTTATTTGTTTGATTTTCGGGTTGAGTGTTTCGTATATGGCTTGTATGTTGTCGGCGTTTTTGAGGGTTATTGTTTCGTATTGTTTTGGTTTTATTATTTTCAGAATTTCAGGAAGAGTTGTTTTTTGGCTTTGTTGGGTTACTATGAAGAATGTTTTATCAGGGTTGTGGTTTTTTATGCTGTATGCTAGGGCTTTTGCGAGGTTTTTTACTGCCTTTGAGGTTGGGCGTGTTCCGGTTCCAACTGATATGACCAGTGCTTTCATTAGATTGCACCTAACAGCTAACAGGACTATCTTGGATTATTTTGTGTTTAAAATTAACGCAAAATGCCATGGCTTATTCCCCGTTACTCTGTCTTCTCTTCTTTAAATGAGTCATTGAACCCTTGCGGCAGTTTGGAAGTCGGAAAATGGCGGGTCTTTCCTTGCTGTTTTCTCTTCAAATGAATCATTGAATCGGAGAAGGATTACTGGCATTTTAAATATCCAAACTGTGACTTGCTGTTTTCTCTTCCTTAAAGGAGTCATTAAATCGGTAAAGGCGTATCCTTGGTGTGTTGGCGATTACGTGCCATTTCTGTTTTCTCTTCTCTAAAAGAGTCATTGAATTATAAGAGACGAGGAGACAACGTTATACTTAGCTTTTCAAACTTGTTGTTTTCTCTTCTTTAATTGAGTCATTGAATCAAATCGATGAGTTGAAAGGATGGAGAATTGTAGGCAGTTTTGCTGTTTTCTCTTCTTTTAAAGAGTCATTGAAACATTCTCCATTCAACATGGTGCATCAAGGCGACATAACAATCTTGCTGTTTTCTCTTCTTCTAAAGAGTCATTGAAACAGAGTCGCATTTTAGGGTTCCAAAGGTGAAAAACCACTTGCTGTCTTCTCTTCTTTCAAGAGTCATTGAAACGAAGAATACGTCGATAGCGATTACGCCGTATTTTGGGTCTTGTTGTTTTCTCTTCTTCAGAGAGTCATTGAATTACTTTGAGGAAAAATCGTAAAGCCCCTAAAATTTGCCAACTTTCTGTCTTCTCTTATAAAAGAGTCATTGAATCGCGTATGCGGTTCAGCGCGAACGTCAACGCAGTTATCTTCTCTTAAGAGTCATTGAAACAATCTCCGAGATTACACTTTTCGAGTCATAAAAAAGCGCTTCCTGTTTTCTCTTCCTTATAAAAGAGTCATTGAATCTCGGAACTTCTGCTCCTTGGCCTCCGCTTCCGCCAGTATCCCTTTCTGTTTTCTCTTCTTTAAAAGAGTCATTGAATCTCGCTGAGTTAACCTTCGAAGAAGCCGCAGAGGTGTTCAACTTTCTGTTTTCTCTTCCTCTTAAGAGTCATAGAATCCCGCCTGGATGGATGACAGATTCTGCTGGATAGGACACCAAGTCTTTCTGTTTTCTCTTCTTTTAAGGAGTCATTGAAACGAAGACATTAGCGATGAAGAAGTAATCAAGGATTTTGACTTTCTGTCTTCTCTTCTTTAAAAGAGTCATTGAAACCCGGGCTTGCCGTGAAATTGGGTATCATGAGTATTGGCCCTTTCTGTTTTCTCTTCTTTTAAAGAGTCATTGAATCCAATACTGGGTAAAATACGACCACGACAACAACTTTTGGAGCTTTCTGTTTTCTCTTCCTTTCTAGAGTCATTGAATCGCACCGACAGAATGGGAAGAGACTGCCTATACTGGATAATCTTTCTGTTTTCTCTTCTTTAATGAGTCATTGAATCATGATAATAACCTCTGGCGCTACTATCCGATTTTCGACTTTCTGTTCTCTCTTCCTTAAATGAGTCATTGAATCATCCTTATAGGCAAGAACAGAGAGCTTCTTGAATTCAAGTTGCTGTTTTCTCTTCCATGAAGGAGTCGTTAAATCGGTAAAGGCGTATCCTTGGTGTGTTGGCGATTATATGCTGTTTCTGTTTTCTCTTCTTTTTCTTCAAGAGTCATTGAAACAAAAATATGGTATTCAAAAGAAAATATCCAGAAGGATTATTCTTGCTGTTTTCTCTTCTTCTAAGGAGTCATTGAAATCTGAAGAGCTGCCTCCGCCTCCAACCCCTGAGGAAGCCCACTTGCTGTTTTCTCTTCTTTTAAGGAGTCATTGAAACTTACTGTGAGAAATGTCATTCCTCGGTTAGCCTGCGATTCTTGCTGTTTTCTCTTCTTTTAAGGAGTCATTGAAACACGCATATCGCCTTTCAACTGTCTACTATATACCGTTGCTTGCTGTTTTCTCTTCTTTTAAGGAGTCATTGAAACCGCAAGACACGCGACAGAGAAATGATAACACGCGAAATAACTTGCTGTTTTCTCTTCCATGAAGGAGTCATTGAAACCGAACCTATTTCATGCCGCTTCTGTGGAAAACAGTGTTCTTCTGGCTTATCTGCAACCCGCCACTCGATTATCAGTCAAATGCAAAACCCTTTATAAAGATAATCGAAGCATCCATGTCCCCCTGACCTACATCATCAGCCGGGAAAGATTTCAAAAGGGGGCACTGCATATCCATAATTCCCAGCCGACTCATCCACCAAAAACTAATCACCATACTCCTCCTTTAATCCCCCCTTAACACCAATTTTAAAGCCTACTCCACAAGAATCTGACCGCATCCATGAGGCTTGTAGGCTCCAACGGCATAATGCTCCAACGCAGCCAAGCCCAACGCAAGCTCCCTACTTTCAACTTCGCACTCAAACTCAAACACTGAACCAGCCGAAACAGCAGACTCAATCCTGCGCCGCCTACCAGTCCTCAAAGACCAACCGCTAAACAACTCGCCATCAACAGCCCAACGCTTCAACTCAACCTCAGGCAAAGCAGGCTTACCAACATGAAAAGCCCATGAGTAAGCCCTACGAACAGCCTCAAGCAAACTCGAAGAATCCAAAGGCTTACCATCCAAAATCAAAGGAGAAACAAGCCTAACCCTAAAACGCCGAGTGTCAATCTCTTCAGCACGCCTCTCTAAAACCGCAGTGTCAACAGCCTCAACCTTAACATCCTCAACAGCAACCTTACCCAAACCCCTCGACTTCGCACCGCCAATACCCTCATCAGGCAAAGCCCTCTCCAAAACACTCCTCAACAAACCAACAGCATCACCAAACCCACCATGAACAACAATCTCAAATCCAAAGCGACTACCACGCTCAACAACCTCCAAAGTATGCAAAGTCCCAGCAGCCTCCCCGCCAACACCACCAACCTGCGCCGCTGACCGTTTCTCACGGTCAACAGCAGTCAAAGTAATCCTC
>QMXD01000108.1 GCA_003661965.1 Candidatus Hecatellales archaeon | reverse complement strand
TAACCAACAACATAACATTACCTAAAGAAGTGATAATAGAGTTGCGGGAAAAAATTAAGGTAAAAGAAAGAAGCATAAAACTCAAAAGAAAAACCAAAGAGGGAAAATAAAATGACCAAGCGAGGCTATACCCACATAATCGTTCCAAGGCACCTACATGAAACATTAAGGCAACTAGCCCAAATCTACAATCTAAGCATAGCCAAACTAATCGAGAAGCTCCTCAGTATTAATACTAACCAACAAAACTCACCAAACCAGCAACTAAACAATCAAAATTTAAGTCTAAAACATGAAAACAACCAAAAGTTAAGCTTATTCTCACAAAACAAGGAAAATTTGGGGGTTGTAGGGGGCGAAGCCCCTTACATGGTGCTCCGGGCGGGATTTGAACCCGCGACCACCGGCTCGAAAGGCCGGTATACTTAACCGGGCTATACTACCGGAGCCTTCGGAATTTTTTCCATCAAGAAATAGGTTTTGTGTGGGTTTAAAAGTTTTTTTGTTTGTTAGTTGGGTTATTACTGTAAGCATTTCCTATGTTGAGATTGTGGTTGGTGTGGTAAAGATGCTATCTAAACCTTTTTAATCCTCTACGGTTACATTTTTCCAGGTGTTTTTATTCCTAGTAGGTTAAGAGCGTTTTCAAGGACTATTTTTGTTGTTTTTACAAGTTTAAGTCTTGTGTCTCTTAAAGCTTTATCCTCAGCCTTTAAAACTGGAAGCTTATTGTAAAAAGCGTTAAATGCGTCTGCTAAACTGTTTGAGTATTCGGCTAGTAGTTCTGGTTTTAGGTTGTCTGCTGCTTCACAAAAAACCTCTGGGAACATTGAAAGCTTTATGATAAGCTGTTTTTCTAGGGGGTTTTGGAGAAGTGCGTAGTCTGGTTTTTTAGGTTTTATTTTTGTTTTTCTTAGGATGCTTGATGCTCTTGCATGTGCATACTGGATGTAGGGTGCTGCGTTTGCCTCAAAGTTTAAAACTTTATCCCATGAAAAAACAACTGTTTTTGTTGCTGAAACACTTAGCATAGTATACTTTATGGCTCCAATTCCAACAGCCTTCGCTATTTTTTGTTTTTGTTTTTCTGGTAGGTTTAGTGAACGTTTGGATACCTCGTTTAAAGCCATAGCTACAGCCTCATCTATAAGCTCATCAAAGGTTATGTATTTTCCCCTTCTTCTTGACATCCTATAGTCTTGAAGTTTTACAAGCTCGTAGGCGTAGTGGATTAGGGAGTTTAAAGCCTTTTCAACCCCAAGCACAAGTAACGCTGTTTTTAGCTGTTGTTGGGCAAGTTTTTGTTCAACACCAACAACGTTTACCACCCTATCAGCCCACTCAAACTTTTTAAGGTGGTAGGCTATATCACGTGTCGTGTATAGGGTTGTTCCATCACTTCTAACCAAAACAAGCTGAGGAACCTCAAACAAACTTTCTCCAAAAATTTTTTGTTTAACTCCAAGTGTTTCAGCTGCAAGTTGAACGTTAAAAACTAGGGCTCCATCCCTTGTAAAGGTGTAGGGTGTTTTTTTGAGTTTTTCGATTGCCTCCCAAACCTTTCCACTCCAAACAAAACTACTTTCCCAATCCCAGCTGTCGAAGCTTATCTCAGCCTTTTTTAGGGTTTCCCTAAAACCTTTTAGACATTCTTTAACTATCCTTCTAACCAGTCTTTTTGTTTCTTTTTCACCTTTTTCATAGTTTACAATAATTTTTTCTATTGTTTGGTTTGGGTTTGGGTCTGAGTTAACCCCATCCAAAATCTTATAAAATTCTTCTTTGTGGGTTGATTCAAGTTCAACAGCAACAGCAGCATACTCATCAAGTCTTCTTTTAAGTCTTTCCAGCTCCTCTTGGTTTTGGGTTTTAGCTATTTTCTCCTTTAAGGTTTTTATTTCAACAGCACAGTTTGTGGCTGTGTAGATAAAGCCAAGCCATTTGTCTGGTTTTTCCTTTATTTTTGGTTCTCCTAAAAGCCTATAACCATAAGCAACAATCGCAACCTGTCTTCCAACATCATCAACATAAAAATGTCTTTTAACCTTGTGACCTCTAGCCGTAAGAATTCTTGCTAAAGCATCACCAAGGATGGCGTTTCTGGCTGTTCCAACATGGAGAGGTCCGCTTGGGTTTGCGCTTGTATGTTCAACTATGATTTTTTCAGGTTTTTCTGTTTTAACTAAGCCAAACTCTTTTTTTAGTTTTTCAGCTAGGTTGACTGTTTGTTCTGCTAGTTTTGGTAGGTTAACAAAAAAGTTTATGTAGCCTCTTAGGGTTTCAACCTTCCATATTAGGTTAAATTTTAGCTTTAAAATTTCGTTTAGGATTTTTGAGGCTAGGGTTTCTGGGTTTTCTTTGTAGGTTTTTGAGAGTTCAAAACAGATTGAGGAGGCTAGGTCTCCATATTGTGGGTTTGGTGGAATTTCTAAGACAAGTTTTTGGATTTGGAATTCTGGGTATAGCTTTTTAATTACAGTTTTAAGGGTTTCTTCACATTCTTTTTTAAAGCTTCCAAAGGGGTTTTCGTCTAACATTTTTCTTTAACCTTTCCAGCTTTTTCAAGCCATTCTATTTTTGCATCTGGTATAAAATCAAGTTTTGGTGAGAAGGGTTTTATGTCTATGAGTGGTGTTCCATCTATGGCATCTAAACCTTTAACCTTTAAAACGTTACCTTTACGTTCAATAAGCTTAACCACACAAAAACCTATGGGGTTTGGTCTATGGGGAGACCTTGTTGCAAAAACACCATGAGGTTTTAGGTTGTGGGGAGGATAAACTATAAGCTTATCCCTTTCAGCCCTATGAAGCCAATAGAGTAGGATTAGATGGCTACAACCCTCAACATCTTTTAACCCCTTCTCAAACTCTGGGAAAACCTCAACCTCACAAACATTTTCAACCAAACCTCCCTGATAAGGTGCCTCCCTAGGAGTCTTATAGGGTGAATGGATAACACCTATAGGTTTAAGGTTAAACTTTTCCTCCAACAAGACACCCCAACCCTACAAAACATTCCACATGTTAAATTTCCCTATGAAGAGGTCTTACCTCCAAAACCACATAGCTTTCCGAAAGTAAAAACTTATGGGTTAAACCTAAACCAAATCCCTTTTCTCCTACCATTTGCTACAGAGACTTCTTCTACATTACAGCCTCAGACCTAATCCCAACTCCACAAAGAGGTAAACCTAAAAAGTCTATAGAGGCTTTCAGCTTCTTCCTCATAGGAATAGCCTTCATGCTAACAATAAAACTAATCTTTAAAGGCTAAACACAAAAAAATGTGGTGCATGACACTGCATTACAGTGCACTACACCCATAAAAGTTTGGGTTAAATTTTTTGGCGGGCCCGACGGGAATTGAACCCGCGACCCATACCCGGGGGAATGGTTTTCCGTTCCTCCTCCGGGTGGCTTTGGGTTGCACCCATAAAAGCCCGGTGCTCTATCCTAGCTGAGCTACG
>QMXD01000107.1 GCA_003661965.1 Candidatus Hecatellales archaeon | reverse complement strand
TTCTAGTTCCAGTATGGCATCTCCATGTTCTAGATCATATAGCTCAATTGTTTCCAGAGTCTACTTTCTGTGTAGTTGGATCTAGAAGACTAGGAGACTTTGGATACCCGTACTCTAAAAATATTTACTTATTCAACAAGTCTCTATCTTCAGTCTCTACTTCTAGGTTTGATCTATTCTTCGATGTAGGACATCTATGGAGTGTAGATCCTGAAGAATACTATAGAGCTTCAGCTAGAATAGATCTACCTAGAGTGTTTCTAGCTGTATTTCTATGGTCTCCATACTCTAGAGAATACTACTTAGATCTTGAAGGATATCCTTTAGTATTTGAAGAGTCTAAAACAATGAACTCTAGAGAATGGTCTTTCTATCCTAGAGATCTAAAGTATCTGATCTATAATGTAGCTCCTCTATTCTACTACTCTAAGTGGATAGGAGATGTTAAAGGAGCATTTACAGTCTTCAACTATCATAGACAACCTAGATTGTATAGAGAGGATGATGAAGTCTATATAGCTCTAGAGGATAGACTAGGTAGAGATAAGTTCTATGTTCATGATGGATCAGTTAAGTTTCTATCTGAGGATAAACTAGTTAGACTATACTCTAGATTCAGAGTCTATATAGAGGGAAGTAAAACTAGAAGGATCACTAATGCCTTTCTACAAGCTCTTGCTATAGGTATACCTACTCTAGTTCTAGAGAACGATCTAGACTACACTAAGTTGATTGAGAGAGTAGACAGAACTCTACTATTCAGAACAGTAGATGAGGGAGTAGAGAAGATAGAGACTCTATTAGAAGACTATACTCTAGCTAGGAATATTTCTTTAACTATAAAGAGTAGAGTGAGAGATCTACTTTCTCCAGAAGTGGTTAGAAGTAGATGGAAAGAAGTATTCTATAAAGCTGTAGAGACTTACTTCAGATAGTAGATCTTAAATATCTAGATTTAAGAAAGTGCTTAACGAGGTAGATGATCGATGGGTAGAAGTAGTTTCTATAAGGATAAGAGAGTAATTGTAACTGGAGCTAATGGATTCATAGGATCCCATCTAGTAGAGAGGCTATGTAAGCTAGGAGCTATAGTTACTGGGGTAGATCTAGAAGACTACAGAATGATAGATCTAAAGAGATATAATAACTTCGACTATGTAGTTGGAGATGTTAGAAACTATGATCTTAATAGACTGATCTTTAGACATCAAGATATAGTATTCCATCTAGCCTATGTAGTAGGAGGTAGAGGGTTTATAGAATGGCATCAGAGTAGATGTGGAGAGAACTTTATTATCAACCATAATGTCTTTAAAGCATGTGTAGATGCTGGTGTAGATAGAGTCTTCTATGCTAGTTCAGCTTGTGTGTATCCTAACCATCTACAGGATCAATATGACTCTCCATATCTACTTAAAGAAGAAGATGCTCTACTTACATCTCCTAGTAACTATGATACTATATATGGTTGGAGTAAACTAACTGGAGAACTAGAGCTTAGAGCATTCTATAAAGAGTATGGTTTGAAGAGTAGTATAGCTAGGTTTGTTACTGTCTATGGTCCCAGAGAAGATCTAAGTCATGCTATACCAGCTCTAATGAATAGAGCTATTAGAAGAGAAGATCCATATATAGTATGGGGATCTGGAGAGCAAGATAGAGACTTTACTTATGTCTCTGACATTATAGACGGTATTCTACTCCTAACTGAAAAGGTTACAGATGCTACTCCAGTTAATCTAGGTACTGGAGTTAAGACTAAGATTAGAGATCTAGTAGAGATGATACTTAGGATCACTAAACATAAGCCTAGTAAAATTGTCTACGACACCAGTAAACCTGAAGGAGTAAAGAGTAGAGGACTGGATATTAGTAAAGCTAGAGAATTAGGGTATGAACCTAAAGTATCTCTATATCAGGGTCTAGTTGAGCTATATAACTGGTTTACTAGGAAGTGATCTCTTGGATGCTGTTATACTAGCTGGAGGTAGATCTCTTAGAACTAAACCATTTACTTGGATCGATAAGCCATTTCTAGAGATCAAAGATAACTATACTCTGTTAGAATACCAGATAGATTGGTTGCTTAGATCAGATAGAATAGATAAGGTAATTGTAGCTATACACGAGTCTCAGTCTACTAGAGCTAGAGAGATAGCTGATCTTAGAGATAGAGTAGAGCTTTGTATAGAGAAGGAGAGACTAGGAACTGGAGGAGGAGTAAAGAATGCTGTTAGATACATATACTCAGACTTCTTCTATCTAATGAATGTAGATGATATTCTTCTAGATTTAACTCCAGATATACTGATTGAAGCACATCTAGGATCTAGCTTGATCTGTCTAACATATCCTACTCTACCTTATGGAGTAGCTAGACTATCTGGATATAGAGTAGTTGGTTTTGAAGAGAAACCTAGATTGAAGAACTTACTGGTGAACTGTGGACATTATATCTGGAGTAGAAAGATAGTAGAGGATCTATTTCCTGATCTAGGAGACTTCGAGAAGAAGCTGAACGATATAGCTAAGTTTACTGATCTGAGGTACTATATCTACTCTGGTAGATGGTTGACAGTAACCACTCTCAAAGACTGGTATAGAGCTAGAATTTTTCTAGGATCCAGCTAGGATCCATACTTTATTTCTTTTAACTATAAAGTATAGAGTTAATAACTCTGTTTTATCCATACTCAGATCCATAGAATTTCTATCTCTATGTTTTGAGACTAATCTACCTTACTGTAATAGGCTCAAATATGCTAGACTGATCCATGCGTATTTTTACACTCTGAAAAGTTAAAATAAAGCAGAGTCTTGACTTTAGGATTCATACTCAGCTATGAAAGTTACAGTAGTTCCATAGAATTCTATTTTCCTTATTCTGAAGTTAGGTATACTGCTAGAGATCTCTTTTAGTTTTCTAACTATCTCTTTAACTGTATCTGGAAAATCTACATCCTCTGGATCAACTAGCTCTTCAAAGGTTATCTGATCTGGAAGTATACTCATCTCTGTAACTATTCTATTTCTAAGGATCTCTTCGGCTTTCTCAAGAACTTCTTCAATAGGAAGTAGACCAGTATAGACTTTCTTCCTAACTAGAAGCATACTTCTACACCTCCTAGTCTCTCTATGTTCTCTACCTTTGAGTATATAAAGTGTGTCTCAGATCCAGCAAACAATAAACCATAGAAAGATCCTTCATCATCATATACTGGAGATCCACTATCCCCTCCTTTAGAGAATCCTCTAACTAGAACTACATCTTCATACCAAGCTCTACCTCTTCTACCTTCTACCCAACCAGAGAAATGATCATCTACTATTTCTCCTTCTGTTACTCCAGTAGTAGCTCCAGCTTTCTTAACTCTAGATCCTACTCTATGAGATCCTTTTCTTCTAAGTTTAATACCTCCTATGATCTCTAGAGTATAAATATCTCTTCTAACTGGTCTAGCAAATGCTACATCTACTTTATTAATTGGTCTATCTTCTCTTAGACCAAGCCTCTTAGATATCTTTAGAAGTAGATTTCTAACTGGACATCTGAATCTCTCATATTTA
>QMXD01000106.1 GCA_003661965.1 Candidatus Hecatellales archaeon | reverse complement strand
GTGCTAAAAAAATTATTATTCGTTGTATTCGGGGTGGCTCTTTTAGTTCCTCAGATAGCTTTGGCTGACGGTATGGTAGTACCGCCTAAAGATTACTGGATTCAGGAAACTGATCAGAAAGCAGTCATTTTCTATGACAAAGGCATAGAAACACTCGTATTATCTATTACTTTTAGAGGAGATGCTGAAGATTTTGGTTGGGTAGTGCCAGTTCCGGCTAAACCAGAAGTGAGTAAAGGGTCTGATGGGTTGTTTACCTCATTACAGGAGTTAACTGGCTATACGCGTGCATATTTAGAAGCGCCGGTTTTTGGCTTGGGAGCAGCCGGTGATTATGAGGAAAAAAGCGTGACCATTATTGAAACAAAAAAAGTTGATTATTATGAGGTGACTGTTCTTTCTTCTACGGATAAGGATGCGTTGACTGAATGGCTCAATGACAATGGCTACGACTTTCCGTCATCAGCTAGTTATATTCTTGATAGCTATATACAAAATGGCTGGTATTTTGTAGCCATGAAAATAAATCCCCAGAGTTTGGACTGGAAAGATGTTTCACAACAGTTGCGTGAAGGTCATGCTACTCCGGTGGCCATTTCCTTTGCTACTAAAAACATTGTTTATCCATTGAAAATTTCCTCGGTTATGAGTCAGACAACTAGTAGTCAAACTACAAATTCGAATGCCAACACTAATACGAGTACCACCACCAATACCAATACAAGTACTACTGGCGGAGGGGTCCCGACATACACAACTGGTCGGATTGGTAAGGGGATAGAAATTTCTTCTAATGAGATTTTTTCCTTTAGTGCCAATAGCGCCTTTAATACAAAAGAAGGTACCATAGAGATGTGGCTTAAGCCAACTAGTGGCTGGGTCAGTTCAGGCAGTGGATACCGGGAACTGCTAAATGTTGTTAATAGTCAGGGCAATGATGTTTTTGAATTGCGCCGTGGCAAGGACGCGACGCATGATAATTTGCAATTTATTGCTTATGATTCGTCATTTACGGCCTGGAAAACTTCAGACCAGCAGCCCTTATCGTGGGATAGTAGTCAGTGGTATTATGTGGCAGCTACTTGGTCAGAAGACAGCTCGCCACAAATTTATATCAATGGTATTGCTCAAACGATGGAAGTGAGTTACAGCGGTGCTAGTTGGAGCATGTCATCAGCTACTGACGGAACTTTGTATATAGGTCAGCGTGGTAGATACCTTGGCTCTTATGCCGCCCGGGCAGTTATAGATGAGGTAAGGATTTCCTCTCAGAGGAAGACGGTAGAAGAAATTGGCGCAGCCTATAGCCAGGTCTTAAGTAATAGACCGTTTGAAGCAGAGGATAATACTCTATTTCTTGCTCACTTTAATGGTGATTTAACTGAAGAAAAGTCAGGCGAGCAAATTAACTATAATGAGAAGATCGGACAAGTAAGAGGGGACAGTACTGATAGGTTAGCTCAGGTCAGTGTCAAAAGAGTGCCGTCTTATTATCGTCCCGATACAGTAGCCATTACTTTATATGTTTTTGCTGATCACAAAAAAACCTTACCAGGATTTAACACCAACTGGGCTAATTGGGTGAAAAAGGAAGATATTAAAGAAATGGCCCTTGATGATCAAGGGAATCCGTGGATAACTCCAAAGGAAAGTAAATATTTCCTGACTAAATTGTCACGAAACATGAAATATTCTGAAATGACTGAAGATCTCTTTTTGCGGCAGGCGGATGATAATAAAAAGGTGGGAGAAGGAGTCACTGATTGGGATAAGATAAAAAAGCAAATTGGGCCCTTGCTGATAGCTTCTCTTATTTATTTTGCTATTGTTTTCCTGGGTTCCTTGTTTTCACCCTTTGGCGTATTGTTCATTATTGGGGCATTATTACAGTTTCTTTCAAAAAATAGAACAGTTCGTGCTATCTTCTGGGTACTCCAAGGCATAGCTGTGCTTCTATACATTGCGACGGTTATAATACTGCTCTTTGTGCCGATTTTTGGTGAAAGTGTATGGGAAGCAATGGGCGGTATACCTTTGTATTCTGTTTCAACTGATCTAAGGCAAACCATTGGTTTTATTATTGCCTTTACTCCCGTATTAGTTGTGGTAGCTATGATGATTATCGTCATGTTTTTGCAAGTTCGGTATCAGAGAAAAAAACGTAGTATGACATCGGTTCCTTCATCACCAAAGCCTGTAAAGAAAATAGCCAACAATAACAATTAATTAATAAAATCCATGCCTATTCCTAAGAAATTACTCAACCACCTCGACAAAAATAAAACAAAATACGAAATACTAAAACACAGAACCGTTTATACCGCTTATGACGCGGCTCAAACCATGAAAAGAAAATTACAGGAGATTGCTAAAACTTTACTGGTTAAAGCGGATAAGAAATATTATCTAGTGGTTATTCCGGCCCATTATAAACTTGATCTAGCCAAGGTCAAGAAATTACTCAAAGCAAAAAAGGTTCAGTTAGCTAAGGAAGGAGAGATGAAAACAAAATTTAAAGTAAAACCAGGAGCCATAACACCCTTTGGCACAATTCATAAAGTAGAAGTGTTGGTTGATAAGGCGCTTCTAAAAGTACGTGATGCTATTTTTGGGGCGGGTAGCTTTACAGAAAGTATTCGTATGAAAGTTAAGGATTTCTTAAAGACTGAGGAAGCAAAAACTGGTAATTTAGGCAAGAAGAAGTAGTCTATGGATTCTGTTTCGCATGCAGCCTGGGGGGCCACCATTATCAGAAAATTACCACATGTTTGGTGGGCAGTTTTTTTTGGCCTACTGCCGGATATTATTTGGGGTGTGTACTGGGCTTTAAAATACCGTGGTCAAAGTTTTAATCGAGGTTTGGAAGTTCGTAACTCGCCAGAGAATCTTGAGGTACATTTTCAAGTTTATTATTTTGTTCACAGTCTTATTCCGATTACAGTGGTGACGATAATTATCTATTTAGTAGCTCCTTCATATACTATAGTGGTGATCCCTTATTATCTTCATATTATTATGGATATTTTTACCCATCAAGGAGTATGGGCGACTAGGATATTTTATCCGTTATCTGATTTTTATTTTGAGGGCAGAGATTGGTGGAGAAATAGATGGATTAGTATTGGCAATTGGCTAGCTTTAGTGGTTATTAATCTTATTATATTTATTTGGTAGTATGGTATATAGAATAAAGATTGAACAATTTGAAGGACCGCTTGATCTTCTCCTGCAATTAATTGAGCAAGAAGAAATGGATATTGCTCAGGTATCATTAGCTAAAGTAACGGATCAGTATCTGGAGTACCTCAATAAATCTCCAGACATATCTACTGAAGAATTAGCAGATTTTTTAGTGGTGGCCGCCAAATTATTATTGATAAAGTCTCGAACTTTACTGCCTAGTTTGCAGTTAGAAGAAGAGGAAGGAACAGATTTAGAGCATCAATTAAAAATTTACCGTGAGTTTTATGAGGCGGCAAAAGTTTTACATAAAATGATACTGAAAAAAAGATTCCTTTTCCCTCGGGAGAAAATGGTTGTCAGGTTTGAGAAAGTTTTTAGCCCGCCAAAAAGT
>QMXD01000105.1 GCA_003661965.1 Candidatus Hecatellales archaeon | reverse complement strand
ATCTGCTAACACATCTATAGTCAATCTTCCTTGGGTTTCCTTTTCTCCACATGAAAAAGTTGGCTAATTGACTAGTTCTAGAGAAGCTCTTAGAGTACTTAAAGAAATCTAATAGTATCTCTCTTTCCCAATCATCTAAGTAAATCTCAATTTTAGTTCGCTTGTACATGTCCCATCATCTTCTCTTTCTTCTCTTCCCCATTCTTTTCACCTTCTTTCTTTAATCTGTCAAGAAAGCTTTGAAGAGTTCTCACAAGATTTCTAGTTGCTTTCTCTGAGAGGAATATCCTAGCTGAAAAGTCATTGGCATTCCATTCTTCTCTAGTAACTCCTAGAGCAAACTCCTTCTTTCTTTTGAAGCAAGTTACCCTTAAAATCCAACCATTCTCTAATCTGATTTTCTTACTTTCATTCCTCATTCTTTCACCTCTTCAAAGTTTAGAAGGAAACTTTTAGAGAGGAAAGGCATTTTGACCCATCTTAGGTGAAACTAAAATGAGTGATGATAGTAGCAAATTTGGTTACCTTTCCTTTTCTCTAGTTCCCTTTCTCTAACCATTCCTTGAAAACTCTTTCTTCCTTTGTCATTCTTTCTTCTGGAGACTTAGCCTTTAGAATATCACTTAAGTTCATTTTCTCTTTTCCTTTATCCTTCCACTTCTCCAACACCAAGAACTTTACTAGTTTGCCCTTGAGAATGCCCTTAGAGAACAATGTCTCAAAATGAGGTCTATGCCTCGTGTATAGGTGAAGAGTATTTCTTAGACATAAGCTAACTTTCTTATCCAGCCACTGACCTTCATACTTTCTCTTCACTAGTTTGTTAAAGTCTTTCTCATCCTCTTTGCTTAGAGTAGTCATCCATTGCTTAAGTTTCTCCAGAACTTGATTAGCTATGTACTTCTCCGACTCTTCCATAGTTAGGTGTTCCATCTCAAAGTTGCAGAGAGGACAAAGACTAGATTCTCCAGTGACAAATTGACCTAACTTCTCATATCTATCTTCAACCCATGAATGAAAAGCTTGACTTACTTGTGGAGACTTAAGTTCATTAAGAATGAAAACCTCTTTAAGTTCCTCCCTAGCTAGCTTCTTCAACTGTTCTGGTGATATATGTTCTGTACTACCGAACTTCCTTCTTATTCTATTCAAGACTATCTCTGAGGCTCTTTTTAGCATGAACTCCTCTGCATCTTCTTTATGGTATTTCAAAATATGAGCAATCATTTCCTTGGGAGAGTCGGTTTCAAAGTTGTGTACGGTGCAGACAAAGACCTTTTCCTTCTTTCCTTTTGGGTAGTAGTAATAAACATATTTGTAGTAGGGATAATACTGATAGCCCTTCTTCTTTGGATATGGGTACTGATAAGTTGGATACTCTTGATTTAGATTTACTATCCTTTGTTCTATTCTTCTCAGTGTCTGAACTTGTTTCTCTAGTTCTTCATGGTCTATAATTTCATAACATTCTGCTACTGAAAGACCTAAGTCCTCTAGCTCCTCTGAGTGTTCATTCTCAAGATGGTACTCAATACTGTCTATAGAGGAATGGATTTCACTGCATAATTTACACTTATAGAGATTCACTTCTATCACCATTAATAATATAGCCTACTTTTTCCTCTGCTTCCTCAATTCCTTCTTAATTGCTTGTTCTTGCTGGGGTGAAGAGCCTAACTGTTTAGGATACTTAGGAAGGAGGTAGTCAATAAGAGCCTCTACTATTTCCTTTTCAACTCTCTTTCTTTGAAGGTAATTATTGATGTCAGAAATTGTCTTCTTAATTAAGACCTCTTCAGCTACTTTATAGAGTTTCTTCTTTTGTTCCTTGTTAAGTGAATGACCAAATCCTAACTTGATTATTCCAAGTCTGTTAAGTTCCCTTTCACACTGTGATAATTTCCAAGAAGACCAATAGAACTTATTCAACCATTCAGCAAACAGTCTTCTAGTTGGAAAGTAAAGAAATATCTTCTTCAAAGTTAATTTAAGTTCCTCAGTGTTCTTTTGTCTTTCTTCCTCTGAAGCTCCATAACCTCTGTTAATGAGTATTATCTTCCATGTTTCCTTAGAAGCTCTAATTTTCCTTGGGAACTTAACTCCATGAGTTACTAGCCACTTTGTTTCTTCATCTAATTTCCAAGGTCTCCAACCGAATATCTTCCATAATTGATTTGAGACCCATCTGAAAGGTAAACTGTCCCATATTTTATTTGGAACTAAAACTTCAACTTTCATGTTAAGTCTTTCACTCAGAAGCAACTTGAGAGGTTTCCTTCTTCTCCTCTTAATCTTCTGTACTAACCATACTTTATTGTCCCATTCATAAGTTACAAACTTCTCTAGTTCCTTGTGCATTCTCTCAAGTTCTTCTATGACTTTCAACTCTGGATAGTATAGGTAAGTTAGTTTCTCACTCCAAAATGTAGAATAGTACTTCTTACAGTTGTCACATCTTCTCCTCTTAACCACTGTGATTCTATTCTCCCAGATATCTTGAATCATCTTTCTATCAACTTCATGTGTGTGAAAACTTCCACAGAAAGGACATTGTGTAGGGTCTTGTTTCTTCTTTCTAAACTTATAGCCTAATTCCCATGCCTTGATTTCTGTCTTACACTCTTTACATCTAAATGTTCTATAATGGGCTAGGTTAAGTTCTGGAGTAACTTCTACTTCTTTTTCGCACTTAGGACAGTAGAACTTCATTTCTTTACTCCTTCCTCTAAAGTTTCTATCATAGCTTTCCTAGGGTCAGAGAATTTAGATTCATATTTCTCAAACAGTTCATAAGGAATTGAAAGAATGTAGTTCTTAGGAGTTGACTTATTGCTCTGTTGCTTGACTTTCTTTAATGCTTGTCTCAGACTTACTTTGTTTTCATAGACTTTCTTAATTAAGTCTTCATCTCCAGAATTAATTATCTTCATACAGTAATCTACTGTACTCTTGTTTAAACCTAAAGTCTTAGCAACTTGTCGAATAGAGGGATGTCCAACGTTGGACACCTTCTGAGACCTAAGAGTTTCCTTTCTAAATTGAAGGTAAGAATAGACCTTTTGAAATGCTGTTAAGTGTCTCCTTATAGAGTTCTTAGAGAAGGCATACCTCAACTTATCTTCAAAAGTTCTAACATCATCCTTGACTATTACTTCAACTTTCTTCATGCCAAGACTTTTACAAGCTTTGAATCTGTGGTATCCATCCAAGAGAGTTCTATCTTTTGCTATTGTCAGAGGCTCTTGTAATCCATTAACTTCCATATCTCTCTTTAGACTCTCAAACTCCTCTTTTGACATCTTAGGGAAAAGGCTTTCAAGTTTGGAATCTAACTTTATTTCTTCAATGGATAATTTCATTCTTTCACCTTCTTCTGTTTCTTCACAAATAATAGAGCCTACTTTTCAACTGGATTCAACCTTCTTGGTAGAATCTCATGTTCTTTCTCACTCTAAAGAGGTAATTCTTCAAGAGTTCGGTATTTCCTTGTCATTTCTTCACTGAATCTAATTCTTCCATCCTTGAAGACTCTGTATATTGCTAAGATACCATCAACATTGTAAAGAACTGCATACTCCTT
>QMXD01000104.1 GCA_003661965.1 Candidatus Hecatellales archaeon | reverse complement strand
TGGATCACCGCGTCGTCTATCACAGGAAACGGCGTCTCAGACACCGCGCCCGCGTGGTTTCCCATGATGTCGTAGAAGAATGTCTCCTTTTGCTCGCCTCCTTCGAGCACACGCATTAGACGATATCCTTGGGTGCTTTGGCCCAAGTCGTCGCCGTACACATACTGCACGCTCTCCGCTGGTTTCAGAAGGTCCTCGATTTCAACAATTCTTCCGTCCGCCTTGCGCTGATACCTCCGATCCACTGTCACTCCCCCCGCCGTGCGCACCGTGACACTGCTCAGATAGTCTCGCCAGTCGCTCCCGTAGTCACATGTCACTATGCCGATTCCCAATGTCTTGCACGATACGCGCTCCCCGTCGTACGTGTATGCCGCCGCCTCCGAGCCGTCGTACATGATCGTGTCCACGTATCCTTGAGCAGTATATGTGTATCCCGCTTCTCTGCCCGACGGGTAGACGATCTGCTTCAGCCGTCCGTCAGCATCATAGGTGTACGCGATTTCATACGTTAAGTCTTCCACCGTGACCCTTTCCTTGTACAGGCGATTCGAGTCTGGGTAGTATTCATAGTCCGTGCGTACTGGCGCGGTGCTATTGCTGTTTTCCTCCACCGATACTATCCGTCCCAGCGCATCCCGTGACAAGATGCGCCGCGCAGGGATGCCGTTTACCGCGATCTGCTCCAGCTCTCCTATGGCGCTGTATGTCCATTCCAGCGTGTTCCCCGCTCCGTCCCTTTTTGTCTTGAGCCATCCTTCCCTTGTGTACGTCTTGGCGGTGTCGTTTACCTCGTCCGCAAGCGTGCGGCCCGCGTCGCGGCCCTCACCGTCGTGCTTGAATGTCGTGATGTTGCCCAACGCGTCCGTTTTCGTGCTTATTTCCCCCGCATTGGTGTATGCGGTGGTTGTGATGCGGCCCAAAAGGTCCTTTACCTTTTTCACACGTCCCTGACGGTCCACTTCTTCTTCGTCCAATATCCCGTTGCCGTTTATGTCACGCGTCATCACTACGTCCGATTGGACGTTGGCGATCGCTACCGTGTCAGAGTTTTCGTCCAACGTTATTTTGCGCACTGTTTCCATTTCATCCGCAAGTGGCTTGATTCCGGCATCCGAGGTCCATCCCCGGCGTATTTCCACCAGCCGACGACGCTCGTCGTACACGTTTTGCGTCACCGGGTATGCGCTGCCCCCGTCCGCCATGGTTACCGCGTCCTGAACCGTCCATTCCAATAAACCGTCTTCCGTGTATTCATACCGCGTGACGCGGCCGTTTTCGTTTCGGGTGATCACGTTGCCCAGCGCGTCGTACGTGCGCTCTATCCACGTGCCCTCAGGCGTGCTGAAACGGATCACGTTGCCCGAGGCGTCGTAGTCGTATGTGTAGTCTTCTCCCTCATCTGTGTCGGCATATCGAAACGCGGTGACCCGCTCCAGCGCGTCGTATGAGGTGTATAACGTTTTCCGCCCCCCTGCGTCCCGATCCCATTGCAACGCTCCCAATGCCCCGTAGTCGTAGGAGGCTTCGTACGTGACCCGCCGCGTGCCGGAACCGTCCCATACTTCTCGACGTACCACGTCGCCTGCGTCGTTGTAGTAGACCACCGTGTGCTGAGTACCCCTCACCGTTTCCACTTACTTACTTCAATTCGACAGCACTCCTTGCTATACGAAACCCTGTCATGGTATCTACCTCTAGCGGATCTTCGCACCCTCTTCTCGTTATAGTTGGGTAGCGGCTATACCAGCTACCCCCTCTTACAACCCGACTCTCTCCTGATTCAGGTCCTTTAGGATTCACAAGTGATTCTCCGGTGTACCTGTTCCAATAATCCCAGCACCATTCCGCCACATTCCCGCTCATGTCATATATGCCAAGTTCATTGGGGGCTTTCGTCCCTACTCGGTGCGGACGCCCCTGCGCATTGAATTCCCACCATGCCACTTCATAGCAATCGTTGCTGCCAGCATATATATATCCCTTACTCTTCTTGCCACCTCGGGCCGCATATTCCCACTCCGCTTCCGTAGGAAGACGGTAACCATTCGCGCCGAAGTCACACGAAACTTTTTCCCCCTTGATTGTATAACACTCCCTAAGTCCATGCTTTTTGGAAAGCCAGTTACAGAAGTGTATAGCATCATACCATGAAACGCACACCACTGGATGCGTCTCTTTATGTCTAAAATACGGATTTACATACGGCTTACGCCAATTTACCACGGGAATCTTTACCCATTTCTTGTCAAACAATAGTTTTGCTCCACCTCTCTTTTCCGCGGTCGTCTTGTACCCTGTCTCCTCTACGAATTCCTTAAATTCTCTTACCGTCACTTCATAGCGCCCTATATAAAAACTCCCTACTGTTACTTCATGTATGGGATATTCTGAATATCTTAGACCGTCAGATCCCATCTCAAACATCCCCCCTTGGACGTATACCATCGTAGAGGGATGCGCTTCTCCTCCATGGCGTCCTACGGCGCAGGAATTCAAAAGCAACATGACAATATAGACAAAGAGATTTATGCATATCCTTGTGTTCCTGTGCTCTTCCCATACATTTCCAGTTATATGCCTCTTCCCTCTCTTACTGTAATACTCCTGCATCTTACTGCTCCCTCTTTAAGGATACTTCGGAAGATTGCGAGGTGTTCTGCCCGGTTCTACTCCCGGTACGCTGCCGCCTTCTGCTTGCACGATGGATGACATTAGTATGCGCCTTTTCATCCTTCCGGGAACAAATTTCTGAATCAGTTCCAAAGGAAAGCCAAAGTAGTCTTCCCATGGTTCATCTCCAACCTGAAGCTGGATTTGATACCACATGCGTCGCACCAACATCACTACCCGGCCTTTCCCCATTGTATCGGCTATTGCCAAACCAGGATTGTCCAGATCTAATTCTATCAATCCGTCCTTTTTAATTACATTACTAATTGGCCCCTCGATACCTATTCCATATCTCCTAATCTGGCCCAAAAGCAATCCCTGACTCATTTCACCACTGCCGCCCGTACCTTTCACCATTTCATCTCTAATAATTACAAATTCGGACACTGGGTGGCGGAAGAACTGTTCCCTATATGCCTCCTTTTCTTCTAAATCAAACCGTTTCCATTTGGCCCTTGTGGTCTGCAAACGCCATGGCTCCCATGCCACGGCAGGACGCACGTCACTGTACCATGCCGGTATTCCTGTCTTGTATGGCTTGTAAGGAACCTTTCGGATTCTGGAACTCAATTGCAAGTAATTGATACGTCTCATATATCTCAGTATACGTAGCCGACATTGATTGTTAGTATACGGATTCGCTAGTTTGGCATCCCCCCATAAGGCTTTTATTATCCGCTTGACCAAGTCATTGTTTTTTGATAAAGGATTGATATCCCAGTATAGTCCGATAGCTGTCCAGATACCACCTCCCTTCTGCTTGTCCTACTCTGGATGTACACCACTGTAATCCTTGATTGACAAATATATCCCGGTGTTGCCTAATGGAAAAGTATTACCTTTGAGAACTTCCAACCGAGGCCAATGCTTCCGGGTTATGGCTTTGAACGCAGCGTAACTTTCATAATTCTCCAATCCCCACCTATCCACC
>QMXD01000103.1 GCA_003661965.1 Candidatus Hecatellales archaeon | reverse complement strand
GCTCTCCAAGACATATAATATTTGGGAAGCGAGTTTTGCCTTCAACATGACAAATTTATTCACAAAAGAGAATATCTCCTTCCGTATTTCCTTGATTACTCAAAGGAGAAACTCCTAAACAAGTTAGTCTGGAATGAAAGAGGAGATTTCGGGAAAAGATGACTTCTCCACTCTCCGTTTGGGTCTCTCAAACTCGCAGGAAAATCGTTTTTGATTCTCTATAGATAATTTATTCCTCATGTCGATAGTTGAGAGGGGCTACCAGACAGGATGCCAGCGCTCCACTCTTGAGAAATTCTGATAAATTCACGAAGACGACCTCCATGCCTGCGAGCTCCGCATACCGCTTGAGCTTCTCGTTCTTTGCTACTTCAATTTTCCTTTCTTCGCCTTCCAGCTCATCCTCGTTAGATGCATTTATAACTATCCGCCTTAATCTAATAGAGTTGCAAATTCCTTGCATAGCGTCGTTGTGGTCGGCTGGCAGAACTTCAATTTCTCGCGAAATCGCTTTCACTGCCTCTTTCGGGATGTCATCGACGGCTACAATCGCATATTCATCAGAAAGTCTGAAAAATAGACAGTCTAAATGATAGAGATACGGACTTGTTTTTACGGGAATAATTTTATAATCGAAAGCCTCCGCTAGATATCGCTGAGTCTTGAGAGTTGAGCGCTCGCCGTATCCAGCAACATAGATATTATCATGTATCCATTTCAGGCATGGATATCCTTCGAAATAAGGAGGAGCTTGGAATACTTTGAAACCCAGCCGAGTAAGAAGACTGGCAGCTTCTCTCTCCTCCCCTGCTCTTCCAGCCGCCCTAAAGTTTGAAAGAATCGCAATGTCAGGTTCGTGTGCAAGAACTACAAAGGAATTAATATATGTCTGATCCTGTAAATTCGGGTTAGGCGCAAGAAGATAAACTATGGCATCCGTTGTCATCAACTCGTAGAGATTATTCCACTGAAAGAGAGCTCTCCCAACATTTATGGTTGAATTATCTTCTTCCATCCATTTGTTGTTTCTAATTTTATTAGAGAGATAAACTGGGGGACACATTACGAATGCGGGCTTCTGTAATCTAGCAAGCCAGCTCATGATACCTAACTTATTTTATTTATACAATTATAGTTGGCTCCGGTTCTACATATTTTCGCACTATAACAAGGTCATGATAATCATCATCTGTTGAAGCCCACCAGTCTTTTAATAAGATCCTTCCAACATTATCGACTTTCGTGGTTGAGTGCACTAACTGTCCATCTATATATAATTTTAATTCGCCATCAAAATATCTGAACTCAAATCTAACCCACTGATTCACTTTTCGTGGAATACCAGTATCTGTATTGCCAGTGTCTCCTCCATCTGAAACTTCTCGATATACATAATTGCTCGTATTATGCCTTAAATATACCCACTCATTTCCGTCGCTTGCTGGATCATCAGCGGGCTCATAAGTTCCCACCAATACCACATTCAAACCCCCTCTATCATAATACATTGAGGAGACAGCAACATTGCCCCAGGGACCTCCGTCAGCGATTTTTGAGATTCTTGCACCATCTTCCTTAGCGTTCTGAACCAAACATTTTGTTCCATGATAACTTGTTGTATTAGTAACCTTTGAATATCCATCACCTATATCCCCATCTATCCACTTACTCGGATGGCTTCCAATAGGATAATCTTCAAAATCATCAAAGAATATAAAAATATCATCGCCACTGCTTGCGTAGCCCTGAAAATTCCCGTTGCCGTAATACAACCAAAATACCTCCTTGCCAGGAGTTATTTGGGGAAATTTAAGCCAGACTATTATCTCATCGTTATCTATCTTCTCTATCCAGTAAGGAATTACTTCGTTATCTTTATTAACAAATAGAATATCGTTTTTATCGCTGCGTAGTTTTTCGAAAGGAATATCAGAGGAAGTAAGCACGCATCTTACTTGGTAGTCAGTTACAGCTTCATCCCCATCATATTTTACCCACAGCGGTCGCATCCGTAAAAATTGTGTGGTAGAGACTCGATACCATCCTTCATATCCCCGTCTTATCGGCAAGTCAATCATCATGGCACAGCATAAACAACTGTTACTTTGCAGTTATCAAGTGTTTCATTCGTATCTAAATTTTGGAATCTCGCTTTCACATAATAGAAATCGGGAAGAAGCGCAACAGTCGTTCTTACTGTATGGCTCTTATTAACAGGAATATCCCATTGTGCAATCGGCTCGGTATCATAGCTGGCATTATTGTAGGAGCTAAATAATTGTACTCTTGCATTCTCCGCAGCATTCCTGAATGAACATTCGGCTGTTACCGCGCACTTCACTGCATCTTTCAGATTAACCGGTCCTTCAAGAAAAGTTTCCTCATTCGGTCCAAGGGATGCAACATCCAATATAGTGGTAACATTAATATTCATCTCTCCATTTTCATAATTTTATAATAATCATTTTGTTATCACTTTTAGCGGTTTAGTGGCAGGATTGGCTGGATTCGGAGTGATGGATGTTTCTATGAAATAGGCTTCTTCAATCTCAGTAAAGCAGACATCTCCTAAGCATACTTGTTTAATTTCATCGCCAGGAACCCCTATTTTTACAGAAAAACCAAACTCAGCCGGATTTTCAATAATTTTCTTTGCTATTGTCTTTGCAACAGGAATATCATATCGAAGCTTGCCTATTATATACCAGCCCCTTTCATCTACATAAGTTTCTTTATCTTCGTATTTCTCGAGTAGAACACCGATTTGGGTTGAGGTGTGATCCCACATAAGATTTCTGAATTCTGATGGTGTTTGCTTAAAGGTCTTAAATATAGATTGAAGCGCCTTTTCGGAAATTCTTTCTTTTACAGCGTCTATGTCTGATGTAGCAGCATATCCACCAACTATCAGCTCCCTCCGACTTTTTTCTATAATCTCCATGCCGGGATGGGACATGCGAAATATCTTAACCGGCTGACGTGGAACTAGTGCGAGAGAGAATAATGGTATGTAATCAGTGTAAGGCCCATAATCATTTATTGTAATATGTAGATATTTTGGTGTCTCGTCATAAGGGATATTAAAATATGAAGAGAAAGCCCTGAATAATCTGAACAAGATAGCCTCGGTGAGTGCGGGAGGAAGATCGCCGGCTCTAATCACTACATCTACATCATTTCCCTCACCACGCACTACGGTCCCGCCAACAAGATATATTAATTCACGGATAAGAGCTGGTTTGCTAAAGCACTCTAATACATCCTCTAGCTTGAATGTCCTGCCTGTTTTCTTTCCTCCCGATGGCACTGGAAGAAACTTTGAATTCGACATTCCTTCATATTAAATCTTTAAGCTTCTCTAAGCTTATCCGTTTGCCCAAGCGAGTTCTCACGTATCTTTCTTCTCTTACCTCTTCTCTATCAAATCGCTCATAGCCATCAGGAAATTCTAAACCTAAATCACGGTAATCTTCTTCGCTTACACTTTCTTTTGAAATCCATCCTTTCTGGTAAAGCCACCAAAAACTCCTTCTTAGTATTTCAGCATTCCCTATGAGGTCTGTAAATTTTAGTTTACTCATCTCCAGATACACTGATTATTTTGATTAGCAAACACAAATTTACCCAACCGGAGATATCCATAACTATCGAAGGACTTGAGAGTGATTTTAATAATTGTATTTTTATAAACATCAGCTGTTAGAT
>QMXD01000102.1 GCA_003661965.1 Candidatus Hecatellales archaeon | reverse complement strand
TGGCGGGCCCGAGGGGACTCATACCAGAATGGGTTTAAGTCCCATTCTTCAATTCTATGATCACGTTACAAATTACCTTGTCTGCGAAGAATCCCTACACTATAGAAATGACATAAACATAGTTATGTCATTTCTCACTTACCAAATTCCCGCGATTTTTGCGGAGAGATGATAGAGAGGGTGTCTTAATGAGAGTGTGGTTGCAGGTTGTCTCTGCGGCGGCGACACTTTGCTGCAGGGATGGGAAGCAGAAACAGCAACTAGAAAACTAATTAATAGCGGAGACGCCATGACAAACTATTACTAACGGTATCCTACGCAAAAGAATCCAAAATTTCCAGAGAAAATGCACAAGAAACTTTCAAGCCTCAGCCTCCTTTTCCATTTCAGGAACTTCTATTCCAAAATCTTCTAACTCAAACATCTTTCTGTAACGCGTTCCACCACCCACTCTTATAGGCTCGACTATCCCAACTTTCGCCCATTTTCTCCAATATCGTAATACAGTTACGTGACTCACTGATACCTTTTGAGCGATTTCCCTACTGCTCCTACCATCACTGTAGTGATATATAAGCTTGGACAGATCATCAGTAAGTACATCTATCAGTACATCCTTCACATTTCGCCACCCTTGGAATCTAATCCATTTAAGGATCTCTTCAAGAAGACACACTATTTTCTCTTCTACATCTTCATGCATACCTTTCACCTTTAACAACCATTTTACGGGCTTCTTCCTTACTAAGAGAGCCTTCATCCACTTTCTTTACAAGGTTGAACAAAAAGCAAGTCGTAAAAAACACAAATCGATAATATTTTAAGAAGCGTTTGGCATGTTCCGTTAAGGGTTCACCCCTCTCTTCAGGATCTTTATCTCTAAAATGATTAACAACGAAAACTCCGATTATTCTACTTGGATCTGTGCCCATGTTGAGTTCTATCCTAACCCACCCGTCCAGCTGGTTTACCTTTTCCTTGGATCCTTGTTTAGTTGTACCTTCAACCTCCACTATATACTTCTTCCCGTTATGCGTGAAAGAGATGTCATAGGTGTCTTTTTCCTGAGGACGCTCGACATTTTCAAATTCTAAATGTTCAAGCGCATATTTCACAGCTTCTTCAAGAGGCTCACCAGTACCATAGAGAAGCCTTTCTAAAATTTCATAATGTGAAATTTCTCTTCTCATTTCGTTAATCTTCTCGATCATCTCTAGTTTTTTCTTAAAAGCGTATTTTTCTACCCAGCGAGGTTTGTGTTGCGTTCTTAGAATTTCCTCGAACATATACCTAGGAATGTAGATGGTTGGTTTGCCCACCCCCTCATAAACTACGGTAATTTTCCTCTGGCGAATTAGTTCCTTAAATATTCTATTACATCTTCTCTTAGCTATTTTTAGAGAGTTTACGATTTCACTTGTAGAGCATAGTTTGTGATTTTCAAAAATGTAATCCTCTATAAACTTGTAAACATCTTCTATGATATCTCGCTCCGCTATTTGCGTCTTTCTGGCCATTAGTTTCACCTACTCAAATAAGCCAGAATTTTCATAGTATGCATGTCTCCCTTCTCTTCTCGTGATTAAGAAGCCCATTTCCCTCAACTTCGAAATCTTCTTCTTTACAGTTATCTCAGCCACACCCATTTCTTCGCATATCTTCTTCAACAAGTCAGAGTAAGTTAGTGTTCCATCTGCTAACTCCAGAATCCTTGCTGAAACGCGATCTCTTTGGACTTCTCTCTTGAACTGGTTTAAAACGTTCCGGTTACTCAGCTTCAGTAATATTATTAGTTGGTTTAGTTTATGCGAGATCTCTCTTAAAATGGCTATCTCATTCTTCTCCATAAGCCATCACTCCATTTCAACACCCCAATCTGATGGAATATAGTCGAAGCGTCGTTTTGGATAGCCACGTTTTTCAATAGTGACAAGATCTGCTTTCCGCAGTTCTTTGACGAACCTTTGAACGGTTCTGGAAGTGACGCCTACTTTCTTTGCTATCTCCTCTGTGCTCCTTAGTCCATTACAAAGAGCCCATATTCGTTTCCTTTCATCCGTGGTCGCTATTTTCTCCAACTCTTCTTTCAATGCATTCCTTGTGAGAATTTCCAACAGCTGTCTAATCTTCGAAATTTCGTCCAAAAGCACCTGCATTGACTTTTCATCTTTCACAGATCATCGTATACAATACGACATCTTTAAATATAAAAAATTTTCGCTTTAGAATATACTCAAATGCTTAATGAGAAGGATTCAACCACTCTCTTCAGTGAAGAATAAGCTTTCTAGGTAAACAACAGGGGCAATTGCCCCCGCTATTGCCTTGCGGGTCCACCACCGCATGCGCCCTCACAATGCAGTAAAAGTCTGCTTGTGATCATCCCTAGAGACAGACCCTCCATAATTAATTTGAGTGGCTCTCACATATACATGGGTGGCTAGTCACACAACCAAAAACAGGAAGGACGTGACAAGTGGATGTTTAGTGTCGGTTTTTGCTTTTTTGGAAGGATCCATGTTTTGGATGCCCACAGCTTCAGCTTCATCATGTCTTTGTGTGCTCTTTTAGTGCTTCGTTTATCATCTGTAGGGTCAGCAGTACGCCCTTTATTAGATAGCATCTGAGCTCTACCCAGTCCTTGTGAGTCAGCTTATCCTCCACTAGGCTTAACGCTGGATCTATTGAAGCCTCAACTGCCCTGCCAAGGAAATCTTTATTCTCCTTCAGCCACTCAACTTCGCCCTCAAGCGAACGCATAGCACCCTGAGGATCATGCTTCATTTCCGCAGCGAACTTATCAACCTCACACATAACACTTTCAACTGTGCTTTCCGAAACGGAAGGTAAAGCGCCATACTTCTCTTCGAGAGCCAAAGGATACACACCTCATACCGTTAAAATTCTAAGTGGGTTGTTCGGCTCTTATAAGTTTGCTAGCCCCTCTTACACCCATTCTAATACGCCACGCGCTGGGGTGTTGCTAAATTCAGACAAAAATGGATTTTATTTCCTTTTGGCCTCCTGACGAATCCATGCATTTTCGGGGCATTTCAGGGTTGGAGAACCCTGCTGGCGTTTCACAATATTAGACTGGCAACCCTACGAAATGATTTTTGTCCATTTTAGTCCGAATTTAGCAAAGGGCTAGCGCGCGCAAAAATAAATGGATGATGAATAACTTGGTTTGGAAACCTCCATCTTAACCATTGCTTCTTTCTTATCGCCATTTGATCTCTAATAGGGCCTCTTTTATCTTTTCCATCAAGATTTCTCTGTTTTTTACATTATCAGGAATGCGGCAATCTTTCATCAGAAGGGTAATTATCTTATCAACAAGGGTTATCATTTTCACATCGCTTATAACGCTTCCTGATTCTAGCGGATATTTGAATTTTCCTCTACTTACTCTCTTGATGAAGCCTCTGCGCACTAATCTATTCAGGGCTCTTCTGATCGAGTCTACACGTGGATCACAAAGTTCTTCACTTAATCTTTTTGGGGTATATACCGTATGCGGATTGCGCATCAAAAACTCAAGTATTTTATACGGCAATCTCCCTTTATGTAGCATGCTTTATAATTTTGTCCCATTTTTCATAAAATTTTTGTCCCATTAGCTTTTCCAGTTTCTGCTTGAAAAAAGGTTTTTTCCGAAAAAATTCCTTTTTTGGAGCATTCAAATGTAATGTTAATAATATATTAT
>QMXD01000101.1 GCA_003661965.1 Candidatus Hecatellales archaeon | reverse complement strand
ATCCCATACATGTTAAGGGGTAGTATCCTTGATAGATTAAAACTGCATTAATCTTATGCCTCTTACGGCAAATCAGTATTTTAAGATATAGTATAACGTCTTGCAGCTGGGAAAAAAGTGGTTTCAATAGCGAAGGGACTTTTACCATCCAATCTTTAATTCTTAATTCTATTACCTGTTCTGGCCCAAGAACCTCTTTTAAAATGAAAGATAGGGAATCATAAGCTGGGTAAGGCTTTTTAGAACCTATTAAGCAAATCTTTAGTTTACCCATAAATTTCTTGGTCGCATAAATTTCATGTTGTACAGATGGCTTCATAAATTCTCATCAGTTTGCTGATCGATACTTTCATGTTGAGTTTTTGTTCTACCATTTTTCTTCCAGCTCCACCCATTTCACGTGCTCATCTTTTCAACGAGTAGTGGATAGTAAATAATGCCTTCTTGTTTAGCCAAGGCTCCGGCATAGACGATATTCACAGTTTTCTTATATTTTGCATGTATGTAGGTTAACAATCTCTCTTCGATTGCTAGCTACTATGATTCTAGATCCCGATATGCAATAAGGGACACATAATCTTCCTAATCAAAGGATGTTTTTCGCGAATTTTCCAAGTCATCCACGAATGATTATCGACAATCACTTGTATATCAAGCCTTTTTGCAATATGTGGACAAGTAAAACCTGTTAGGAGTCCCTCGGCCACTATAAGCGAAGGATTGATTTGCATTATACGTCTTTCTAAACTCCTGTTATACGATTCTAAAATTTTTAACAAAGTCCTCCTGAAAATATGCTTAGCATCTTGATGCGTAACATCATTACAGTACACCGCACCATTTATTAATTTGTAAGCATCCTCTCGTACAGTTTAATTAAATACTTGGCAATCCTCTTCCAACTAAACTGTTCAGCATATTCCATTATCTTAGTTTTATCCCATTTTTTTTCTAGTGCAAACAAAATCTTACTCGACAAGTCCTTAGGATTAGCAGGGTCTACCAATAGACCATATTCGTCAGAGGTTATTATATCCGGAACCCCACCAACACTTGTTCCAATAAAGGGTAAGCCAGCTCCTAAAGCTTCAAACATCACCGTGGGCGTGCCCTCGTTTAAACTTGGTAAAACAAATACGTCAGCGGCCTTCATCCATAAAAAAATTTCATTATGTGGCTTTGGGCCGACAAGTTTAATGTACTCGCTTAATTCAAGTTCCTTGACCCTTTGCTGCAACTTTTTCCTTAATGGACCATCACCTATTATAATACATAACACATCAGTTCTTGCGTTTATAACTTCTTTCATTGCATTAATCAGATATTTATGCCCCTTGACCTCTATCAAAATACCCACATTAAGAAGTATCTTTTTAGCGAAGGGTAAACCTAATATTCGACGGCATTCTTTTGAATTCATGCATGGAAGCGCCTTTTTATCGAAACCATTGAATAGGTAATATATCTTTTTTAAATTAGCAACGTTTTTTATCTTCGGTACCCATGAAGGAGAGGTAACTATTACTGCGTCAGCTATCTCCAGTGTACTTTGGACTATACTTTTCACTAATTCACCCGAGTTGTAGTAGAACTTTAAAAATTCTCCGCCATGTATATGCAAAATCACTCTCCCTTTAAAAAGTCTCTTGCATACCCAAACATATAAAGAGTTACGGATAAAGCTAAGGTATGACGCTGTGTTTATATGATAAATGTCGTACCGTGACATCTTTCTAGAAAAAACAAATTGAAGTAAAAGGAAAATTTCAAAAATCCCATGCAACAAATTCGAAATTCTCCAATTTCTCTTTCCAGTTCGATACACGTCAACCTGCACCTCTCCGGAACCATTTAAGTAATGTACTGCATTTTCTATGAATGTCGCAATACCACCATAGGGCGGGGGTAATGGGCCTACCATAAGAACCATTAATTTATTGCGGTTTAGAGCAACTTTAGTAGAACATCCAAGGAATGAATCGGATAAAAGCTGGAAGTATTTGAAGGTATTTTCGTAGAGAGCGATCCTTAATGATAACATTATTCGTTGAGTATTTTCTCAGATACCTTTGAAATTATCCATCTGAATTTGCCGGTGGGCGTTCTTTTTATTTCGTCTACTATTTCGGTTTCTATCTTTACATTTGGCCCAAAAATTTCTTGGAGACCACAGATCAATTGGTTTAACTCTCTCTCGCTTTTATTAGTAGCATTTTTGAAAAAGGATACGCGTAAGAGGATACTATCAATATCCAATTGGATCAACTGAGTGTTCTTTATGGTTTTTAGATCTTTAAATGGATGTGTGATCACAGCAGGAGGAATTACTGCTCCATCCGGTGTTACTATAAAATCTTCCATTCGTCCCTCGATTCTTTCAATAAGAGGGAAGTAGCTTCTTCCGCAATATTCGCATTCAGAGAGAATTGGTTCTGAGACAACATCAGTTGTTTTATAACGAATAAAGGGATTAACATAGTTAAAAAACCCTGTACCAATAATCTCATGAGTCTTAGGATCTATTTCAACTATACCATACTGAGGGACAAAATGATAAAAATAACTGTTTTCGCATTCAGAAGCTAAAGCAACATGTTCAGCTTGCCCATAATGAGAGAAAACTCTGCAATTAAAAACTTCCTCAACTATTTTCCTTTCCCAACCATAAACTTCCTCTGAAGCGAAGAAAACTGCCTTTAACTTGAACGGAACTTTAAAGCTGTACTTCTTTATCATACCTGCTAATGTTGCTATGGCTGAAGGATACCCATGGATATATCTTGCACCAAAAGACTTTATACATCTTAAATAGAAACTAACACCTTCTTTGTCTCTTATCACTGGCGACAACCGCAAAACACCATCTAATGGGCGGTGTATCACAGGTTTCTTTTTGTTAATCAAAGGCCCTCGTATTTCCACTCTTCGTTCGCCAGGCTTATACCCAACTCTAGACCATTGGTGACATATAAAAGCCCACTCGATTATATTCTCAGTATAGGTTCGATAAAATTGAAGAGGTTTTCCCGTTGTCCCAGAAGTATGACTTAATGGCATATTTCGGATATCGATGTTCTTGGCAATCATCTCGTTGAATCGAGACTTAAAGGTATCTTTGTCCAAACAAGGGATTTTATTTAGATCTTCTAAGCTTCTTATATCTTCCGGTCGAAGCCCTCTCTTCTTAAAAGTTTTACGATAGTAAGGCACATTTTCATAAGCATGACGCAACAGTTTCTTTAGTTGCTTAAACTGGTACTCCTGCAGTTTCTCTCTAGGCCAATATTGTGATTTTTGCAGAAAATTGTAAGTGTCCCAAAAGGTTTTATTATAACGAATGAAACTTGGGATGCCCAAATAATTATATACAACTTTAACTAGCGTAGACATGCGTGGAATAGCAGTAAACAGTCTACCAATAATCAAAGTATTAACCCCTAAGAATCATTAAGGGTTATTTGATGCGAGTCCTCTAATTTGTTAACTATCATTTCCATTACTCTGACGGTTTCTCTGCCTTCTTCTGGCGTTACTGGTACTGACTCGTCATTAATAACGCTTTTGACAAATTTTTCTATCATGATATCGTGTCCTAGCATCGGTCTGCGAAAAACTGTCTTAAGAACATTTGAGGCTAAGCCTCCTATTATTTGCCTCGCTACGCTTAGAGAAGACGTTGCAACATCTGCTGGTTTGAGGCTGTTCCTCCT
>QMXD01000100.1 GCA_003661965.1 Candidatus Hecatellales archaeon | reverse complement strand
GCTAAAACTCCACTACTAAACAGAATGTTTAGAGGATGTATAGCTGGAAGAGGAATGTTCTATGTTAAGTGGTATGGTGATGTTTGGCCCTGCGTCTTCCTACAGCTAAGCATCGGAAACATACTAGAAGAAAAAGCAGTTAAAATATGGAGAGAAAACGAACTGTTAAACAAGCTTAGAGACAGAAACAATTTAGAAGAGCCTTGTAGGTCATGTAGGTATAGGGAAAACTGTGGGGGTTGTAGGTCAAGAGCATACTTGTTAACAAAAAATCCTTTAGCAGCAGACCCGGCATGCCCATTTACTAGTAAAGATTAAGGCGATTATGGTAGTGTTATCTTACTTGTAGGTCTGAAATGTTAACCTAAAACGATATCTAGGTTAACGTTACTTTACAGTTTTCAGGTGTGGTGTATGTCGGAGAGGCGGAGGAAGCAGCGAAGAAGACTTATGCTTGTGGCTGAAACCGCTTCTATACAAAGGTATGCTGTTGCCCGTTATACACTGTTTAAGTTAAGGTATAGCTTAAAGCCTAAGTATAAGGTTTTATTGTCTTTTGGTTTTGCAGGTATAACTGGGCTTGGAGCACAGGTATGGGTACCTTTACCGTTTACACCAATACCAATAACCATGCAGGTTTTTACTGTTCTTTTGGCTGGTGTTTTGCTTGGGGGAGTTTTTGGAAGCCTCTCCCAGCTAATCTATCTTGGGCTTGGGGCTGCTGGTATTCCTTGGTTTTCAGGATTAAAAAGCGGTTTACCTTGGACTTTTGCTAGTGGAGGATATGTTTTAGGTTTTGTTGTTGCAGCTTATGTTGTTGGTAAATTAACAGACAAGTTTATTAGGCTGAGACATTTCCAAACAAGTCTACTTGTAATGTTGCTTGGGGTTCTAATAATTTATGGTTTTGGCTTGGTTCATCTTAACCTATTCTTTAGCTGTGTTTTAGGTAAACCGTTAACAATTCTTGAAACCTTTCTTTATGGTGCAATACCTTTTATACCTGGAGATATTATGAAGGCTGTTGTTGCTGCGTTGATTGTTGGGGTTTTATGTCCAAAACAACCTTATAATGGTGAGGTTGATGTTGGAAAAATGTTAACAACAAAAACAAAGTATGTTATTGCGTTATCTACGGTTTTAGGTTTGGCTATGTTTATTTTAGCCTACTTCTGGTGGAGTATGGTTGGATGGATAAAACCTTTAAACTTTGAGTTTGCAAGGATATGTTTAACATCCTCAATAACAATGATAATTTTGGGGATAATCATCGGAAAAATATTTGAGAAAAAACTAAAAACTTTTAAGGCTACAACTAAACCATAAAAACTATTCGGATAGTTAAGGTCTCATTTTTTCATACATTTTTTCTAAAGTCCATCTTATCGAGTTTTTTAGGGTTGTTATTCGACGTTCCTCCCTCCAATTCCTTATTATTATCTCTTTCAGAATGTCTCCATCCTTTATTATTCTATAGGTTAAAATTTCGTCTGGAGTTATTTTTCCAGCCATGGCTTCTTCCCTATCTTTTGAAGCCATACCGTTTAAAACCTTGTCTATTAAAAACTGTTGGAATGGTGGAATGTTTACGTTAAATTTTATGTTTTCTGATGGAATAACCTTTATCTCGTTGTTTTCTATGTAAAGTGTTGCTAGAATGTTTCCGTTTGTTGCTCTTAAAACTATTGTTTGTTTTGCTGTGGTTGGAGGTTTGGAGGGTTCAACCAAAGATTTTGCTTGAGGAAGTGTTTCGGCAACCTTAAAACTTTTTTCTGTTAACTGTTTTTTAACAAAGCTGAGTAGATAACGTAAATGTTCAAGTTCAGCCTCATATTCAGCAATTTTTTTCTCCAGTTTTTCCTTTATATGTAAAAGCTTTTCTATCTCTGCTTTCTCGTCTCCCATTCTCTCCAACTTTAACATACCACAACTAGGAGATGTTTAACCCTAAATTTAAGAATTAAACATTTTTTGTTTACGTTGAAGAGAGTAGCCTAAGAAGATATATAGGTATAATTGTAGTTATAGTTAGTGGTTTGGTGGAAACCATGAAAACCTCTATACTACCAAAGTTTTATAATTTACCGTTTGAGGAGAGACTTAGAATAGTTAAAGATTTTGCTGGTTTAACAGAAGAAGAAACAGCCATACTTAAAAATTCAGGTTCTCTCCCAATCGAAACAGCTGAAAGAATGATTGAAAACGTTGTTGGAGTTGCACATGTCCCCCTAGGAATTGCTGTAAACTTTATCATAAACGGGAAGCCATACCTAATTCCTATGGCTATTGAAGAACCCTCAGTTGTTGCTGCAGCAAGCCATGCAGCCAAACTTGCAGCTGTAAAAGGTGGATTTTTTACAAGTAGCACTGAACCTATAATGATAGGGCAGATTCAGGTTGTTGGTGTTAAGGAGCCTGAAAAGGCTAGAATGGATATATTGGCTGAAAAGGAAAAAATATTGGAGAAGGCTAATGAACAGGATCCTGTTCTTGTTTCTATGGGTGGTGGTGCTAAAGACCTAAACGTAAAGATTTTGGATACTTTTAGGGGTCCTATGGTTATAGTTGAGCTTCATGTTGATTGTAGGGATGCTATGGGTGCTAATGCTGTAAACACCATGGCTGAGGCTGTTGCACCATTAATAGAGAAGATTACTGGTGGTAAAGTCCTATTAAGAATAATTTCAAACCTTGCAACCCTTAGAATTGCAAAAGCCAAAACCGTTATCGACAAAAACGTTTTAGGTGGAGAGGAGGTTGTTGATGGGATTGTTGATGCATATGCTTTTGCAGCTGCAGACCCATATAGGTGTGCAACCCATAACAAGGGGATAATGAACGGTGTTACAGCTGTTGTTTTAGCAACAGGAAACGATACAAGGGCTGTGGAGGCTGGAGCTCATGCTTATGCTGCTAGGTCTGGACATTATAGTCCTTTAACAAAATGGGAAAAGGATGAGAATGGAGACCTTGTTGGAACTATTGAGCTTCCTGTTGCTGTCGGTATTGTTGGAGGTGCAACAAGAACAAACCCAATAGCAAAAGTAGCCCTAAAAATTCTTGGTGTTAAAACTGCAAGAGAACTTGGAGAGGTTTTAGCTGCTGTTGGTTTAGCCCAAAACCTTGCAGCTTTAAGAGCTCTTGTAAAAGAGGGGATTCAACGTGGACATATGTCTCTTCATGCAAGAAACATAGCTATTGCTGCTGGGGCAACTGGGGAGCTTATAGATAGGGTTGCAGAAAAAATGGTTCAAGAGAGAAAAATAAGGATTGATAGGGCTAAAGAGATTTTGGAGGAGCTTAGGAAAGGCTAAGTTTAAAAGACTTTAAGTTTAAAGGTGTTTTGGAAAAAATGGTTTATGTTCTGTTTAGGGAGACAAACGAAAAGGCTAAAAGTATGGTTCTTGGTCTTAAAGGCTATTCTGACGCTGGACTTATCACAACCTATAGCATTGAATACTTGATAAAAAAGTTTGAGGCTGAAAAAATAGGATACTTTGAAAAAGACTTTTATGATTACTCTGTAAATAGACCGTTTGTTGTTGTTGAAGATGGAATAATTAAGAGTCTTAAACCTCCAACAACAGAAATCTTTTACTCAAAAAGGCTGGAAACAGTTTTTGTTTACGGTTTTGAGCCAAACTTAAACTGGTATGGGTTTGTTGAAGATATTTTAAATCTTGTGAAAAGGTTTGAGGTTAAAAAGCTTTACAGT
>QMXD01000099.1 GCA_003661965.1 Candidatus Hecatellales archaeon | reverse complement strand
TGGATACACTTTCAAATTTAAGAAGTTCAAGGAGCCTGTAGATTATACTCCTCCGAAAGGCGTTCAGACTTTCTTCCTATTGACTCCTTCGATGATTAAGAAGAGGCTTAAGACGATTAAATTCGAGTTCTTAGGGACTTGTGCTGAGAACCATTTTCCGATAGACGATTGTGAATGTGATCAATGTCAAGATCCTAAGAATAAGAGGAGGAAGCATTCTTCTCTATTGATCGACGATAAGATTATGATCGATGCTGGAACCGATTGGAAGAAAAGACTACCTAAAATTGATCCACTCGCAATTATTTTGACCCATCTCCATCCCGATCATGCTGGAGCCCTAGAAGAGGTTGATAAGAGGTATGTAGTTCATATTTCCTCAAGATCTCTGAAGGCTAAAGATGGAGTTAAATTAGACGAGAAGTTGAAGATCATCGAACATAAAGATTATGAGGAGTTCAAAATAGGCTTACACACCTTTAAGTTCGTTCCTGTCTATCACTCTACAGTCTGTCCCACCTCAGCAGTTGTTATCGATGATGTTATGATCTATGCTCCAGACTTCTTAGGCTTCAAGAAAAACTCGGTTCTTAGAAATAAGGTTCTCTTCATAGGAGATGGTTCGTCGGTTAAGAGGGATATTAAGAGGCCTAATAATGTTGGTCATATGAGCATGTTCAACCAAATTCGACTATGTAGTAGATATGGAGTTAAGCATGTTAAGTTTACTCATGTAGGACATGTCTATATTACCCATGAAGACTTGAAAGATACCTTAAGGATTATGGCTAAAGAAGAGGGTCACTATCCGAATCCAAATGATGTCTATGTCGCTGAAGATGGAGATACCTTTGTATTGAGAGGAGACGACATTCTTGAGAAAGATGTTGAGAAAAGGTTCTTAAAACCGAACAAGCCTATGTGGAGAATTTTCGAGCCTGAAGACATCTTCGATCTTAGAGGATTCAAACTTCCTGCTGTGGTTGAGAAGAAAGTAGATGGAATGAGATCCCAACTTAATACAGATGATGGAACCATTCGATCTGAGGATAAAGGCTATGATAAGAAAAGTAAGTTTAGGTTAGCAAGTAAAGAACTAAAAGAAAAGTATCCAAATGGAACGATATTAGATGCTGAAGGAGTTGAGGTGGTTCATGGTCAACCTCTACATAGAACCTCTATCATTGGATACGCCGATGGTGAGAAATATATTCCTGAGAAAGATGCTAATAGTCAATTTTGGATCTTTGATGTCTTAATGTATGAAGGAAAAGACTTAAGAGACCTTCCTTATTCTGAACGGTTGCGATATCTAAAGAAACTTCCAACTACTGAACATCTTAAACCTATGAAGATCTCTGAAAATTTGAATGTAGAAGCAGATGGATATATTGTTAAGACGAGGAAACAACTCTTGAAGGCTATAGAAAAAGTCAGGAAGATGAAAGGATCTGAAGGAGCGATGATTAAGACTCTTGATGGAAGATATCTCAAATATGATACTCAGAATCCGACTTGGGTTAAATTAAAAAATTTGAAGGAAGTTGATTGTATAGTCGTTGATATCGATCAACCTAAACATCAGATCGGTCCTAAAAAAGGGAAACCCATTGAAGGTGTCTATAATTATCATGTGGCGGTTGGTCCTTACTCTAAAGAGTGTGCTAAAATTGTCTTGGAGAAGGCTCCTAAGGGGAAGGCTGTAGAGTTCAGAGGAAAGGTGTATGCTTATTTAGGTAAGACCTTTAATACTTCTATTAAGGCTCCTCTTGGAGGGATTATAAGAGTTTGGAGTCCAGAGATAAATAAGTATCCTATTGAAGGAACTAACTGTGCTTACTATGGAATCTTCCAGCCTAGAGTCTTGGAGTGGGTGAGAGAGAAAGATGTTCCCGACAAAATAGCCGTAGTTGAGAGACTATCTAAACTGACTTTACCAAGAACTGTTAAGAAGTATGTTAAGATTACTGAAGAAGAATATCTTAAGATAAGGAAGAAAGGAGAGCCCTTACCTCCTCAATATTACAAGTGGCAACCAAAATGTAAGAAGTGTAGAGGAGTCTTACAGAGGCATTATCCAACCGGAAAATTAATACCCATACCAAAGGGGAGAGAGGGTCAAGAAGAGGAAGAATTGGAGAAGGTGTTGCGACAAATCAACATAGGAGGTAAGTTAGTTAAGGGAGAATATAGTGAGGAGGAGTTGGAGAAGTTAGCCTCGATCTTCCCCGGAGACTTAATAGTTAAGTTTAGAGATCATTGCGATCTAAGGATGGAAGTTAATGATATATTGATAGGTGTGACTCCTCATCCTCCAGTCCCTAAAGGGAAGACGAGTTGGGATGTCTTCAAAGAGAGGGTTGAGAATAATCAGAGGATAGAATGCTCAGTTAAATATCCACATCCAAAGGCTTGGCTAAATAAAGAAGGTGAGGTAGTCTTCCCAACACTCCATCAAGGGGCTAAGAAACTCTCAGTCGGAAAGATGGAGATTAAAGATCGTTTCATAGTTAAGTATGGAGTTCAGAGAAAGAACTTACACGAATACTTCTTCAAGGGAGGTAAAGTCTTGAATGGGAGATTTGTTTTAAGAGTTATCTTAGTTGGGAAAGATCAGAGACCTACATGGATCTTAATCAAGCCTGAAGATCAATATCCTCTTAATCCCGTTGAGCATAAAGATGAAGGCTATTGGAAGATAATTAGAGATGAAGATTTAACTAAAGAGATGGCGAGATCTCCGGTGAGAGACTAATGGGTAAGGTCTCTAAAGACTTCTTCAAGAAAAGAATAGTTAAGATAGAAGATGAATCTTATGACGAGGTTCCTATAGCGATAGGCACTCCCTTCTACAATCCTCTCCCCTTTATAGATCAATACTTCATCTCTCTTCTAAAGTTAGACTATCCAAGAGACCTGATCTCATTATATTGGACCTTCCAAGGAGACGACGAAAGTGAGAGCCTATTATATTGGTTCGAAAAGAAGTATGGGAAAGAGTATAGGAAGATTAGGATTAAGAAGTTTCCTTTAATTAGGAATACTGATCGTAATCACACTTACAATATAGTTAGGAATAGAAATTGGATCATAGATGCCTCTTCTCCAGACCTTCTTTTATTCATAGATCACGACAACTTTCCTCCTCCTTATACCATTAAGAGGCTCTTAATTAATCTGAATTATTGCGACATTGCAACTGGGGTCTATCCCTTCTTCCAAGAAGGTAAGTTAGGTTTTACAGCATTCTTCTTAGAAGGGAATTCAGCCTATCATTTAGCACTTCACAAAGAAGGAAATAAGTTATACTTCCCTTCAGAAATTTTGGGAGAGCGATTATATTCAGACGCTATAGGTACGGGTACATGCATGGTTAAAAGGGAAGTCTTAGATAAGGTGAGGTTTGAGGTTCCTCCTAATTTGATGACTGAAGATACTTATTGGAGTTTGAGGGCAAGGAAGTTAGGATTCAAGATTATAAGTGATTTTGGCTTGATGGTTCCTCATTGGGGATTTAAACTTATCTTCGGTAAAGATGATGGTAAGAGGGTTGAAGTTAAAGCCTATCTATCGAGGAGGATGAATGAGAGGAGGAAGGAGATGGAGGATAGTAAAGTCTATACACCTGTCTTTAAGAGGAAAGGTTTAAATAGGAAGAAGAAAGTTTAAACTTGGAGGCAGATGGAGATACATAGGATTTTAGTTAAGGGGATGGAGAAGGGATCTCA
>QMXD01000098.1 GCA_003661965.1 Candidatus Hecatellales archaeon | reverse complement strand
TTATTTTATATACTTGTAGTAGCGGTATCCATAGTCAACGCTTGTCTCTCCAAATGAGACAAGCGCAAATTCGTCCTTCGGAGGAATCACGCTCTCATGGAGCTTAAGCCTTTCCTCATGCAGATCCTCATATACCTCAATAGGTATGCGTTTCCTATCGTTTAACATACGCATTAAGTCGAATTTCTTGACTACCTCCTTATATTCTGGCTGAACAATGAAGCTACAGACGACAGCGCTGCTTCCGCTTCCATAAGAGCCTATTCCAAACCTTTTCCCCGCGAGGTCGTCATTTCTCACTTCGAAATGGCTGTTAACTCCGAGCCAGACTGAAGCGGTGTATGAGTTTCCAATCTGCTTAAGAGCCTCAAGCGAGTCCTTTATCTTAGCCTCGTATTCTCTTCTAAACTCTTCAGTCTTGATGAATCTTCTCCTGAATTCCTTATATTCTTTAGAGATGTAGAATTCGACGTCTGTTAATCCTTCTCTGCTTGGTTCAGGTCCTATAGCCTCTATTATCTTCTTCCATTTCGGAAGGTTTCTCCAATCGTGAATTAAGAAGGATGCAAAGGCATATTGAACCATCTTTGGAAAGGGAGAGTGGAACGAGGCTAGGTCAATCTTCTCCGTGAGGCTCTCCTTCAAAGATTTAAGAACTCCAACCCTCACCATATTCTGCCTGTAAGCATCTGCGGCGATCCGCATATCCCTTAAATAACATCCTACAGAGTACTGCCCGTTAACAACAGCCGTCTTACGCTCCACAGGTCTAAAGAAGTCTCTGTCATCAATTGTTCCGAACCCTGTGAATTCAGGTTCATATGCCAATAGGCGGGGATTCTTCTTTAAGAGTAAAGCGATTGCCGCTGCTCCTTGAGTCGGCTCTCCGGAGGAGTTAAGCTCATACCTCGCTATGTCTGTTGCTACCACAATCGAATACTCGGCTTTGTTCCAGTTCGAAGCTATATATGCTAGCCGGTCTATAAGAGCATATGTAGCGCCTACACATGCAAATTTTGTCTCAGGAGCACCTATATGATTGAAGCTTCCTTTGCCATAAACCTGCTCAAGCATGCCTTGAACATAGCATGATATGGGCTTAGAAGCATCTGGGCTTGTTTCGGTTGCCACTTCGATGAAGTCTATATCCTTTGGTGAAAGATCATTTTTTTCCATTAGCTTAAGTGTTGCCATAGCTGCCATTGTCGCAGCATCTTCATGTGCATCTGTAATGGATAGCTTCTCTATGCCTAATCCCTTCGTGAGCTTACTTGGAGGAATCCCCCTGGCCTCAGCTAGCTCCTCAGCATCTACATAGAGCTTCGGAACGTAGGCGGCCATATCATCTATTCCAACAATCGTCTTCAAAATATTCACACTCTATGCTTTTTTCAGAGTATCTGAAGGATTATACTTATGTAGAATATAATGCTTTCTTAAAAAAAGGCTATTAAAACTCTACCGTATCTCTCCCCTCTTCATAATCACTTCTCCAGTATCCGCAATCTCTATGGTTGCTGAAGGATCGGTCACAAAGTCCCAATGCATACAGGATTTAGATGTTCCGCCGTAGCTTAGGTTAGATCCAAAGGCAAGGTGAACTGAACCTCCGAGTTTCTCATCTGTCAGTATGTATCCTATCGCCCTGTCGATCGCGGGGTTGCATCCTATCCCGAGCTCGGCAATATTTGTTGTTCTAACCTCACGTTCATTAGCCTTATCGATCTCTATGCATCTTTTGAATGAATCGATCATCTCTTTCTCATTAACCCTCGCGGAGCATTCATTTAAGATAAGTCTTCCATTCTTAAACTTCAAAGTTACATCCCTGATAATCTTATTTGTGAATCTATCTATGGTTACTGGGCAAAAGAGAGTTCCTTCTCCAAAGGTCTCGTGAGGAGCGATGAAGACTTCACCAGCAGGTAAGTTGTTACCTAAGTCGCCAACTTTAATGTCATGTTCGTCAATCACTCCATCATCCTCATTTACCCGTCTGCCTCCTATTCTGCAGATAAAATCTGTGCCTCTTTCATCCGTTATGTGGAGTACATCAGCCCCCTTCAGCTTCTCAGCCAGCCTTGAAGTGTAATCTTTAAGAATAGATGTTGACACAGTCATTCCGCCGATTATGAGTCTCTCTAGAACCTTGTATTCGACGCCATAGAACTCTGCAGCCTCGGGAGTTGGCCATCCAGCATATGTCCACTTCTTTCCCGGACCCTCTTCTCCGTGTATTAGTCTCCTTATGGGAACGTTGGCCTTTGTCCTAGCAGCTACTTTTTCGCGTGGAAACTTAATCTGTACTCTGGGATCCCTGAATGGCTCAATGACTATGTATGCATCAGCCTCCTTGACAGCCGCGAGGTAATGCTTCGGGGTTATCTCTAAAGTTTCAGTTGGCACTTCCTCGTACACGCGAGCTGAATACTCATCGCTTAGGGAGATGATCATTGGATGAGCTCCCCTCTTATAGCATAGGATGCCTATTTCCTCAAGGAGTTCTTGCGCATGTACTCCGCCTCGAATTATAACAGCTTCTCCCTTCTTGATGCTTGTTCCATTAACAATTGCCTCAGCGCACTTCGCAATCTTATCTTTTGTAACCAACATTTATCTCCTCCCTACGTTAAGGATATATTGGCTGTTGAAAGTATTTAATGGCTCCATCGAAACTCTAATTTAGGCTGGGAAATACTTGTGAATGGGCGAAGATATCTTGAGAATAGAATGGAACGGCGGAGTTCACATTGAATACGACGATGTTAAGGTGGTCTTAGATCCTAAAAGAAATAGTGTGGACGGTTCAGTTTTCTTCGTCACTCATGGACACTTCGATCATTCAGCAGCTTTTAGAATGAAGAATGTTAAGAAATACTCCTCAAAAGAGACTCTGGAGATCGTCTCGAACTTCTTCAGCGTTAAAGACTCCTTTCCATTAAATCTTAAAGAAAAAACCGCAATAGGCGAAGTTGAGGTTATTCCTCACAACTCTGGTCACGTCCTCGGAAGCTTTGAGTATGAAGTGAGGGCTCCCGAAGGAACGATTCTCTACACCGGAGACTTCAACACGGAGAAGACTAAGACGATGAAACCAGCTGAACCTGTTCACTGCGATGTCTTAATTGTGGAAGCGACATTCGGTTCGCCGAATTTTGTCTTTCCAGGAATAGATGAGATAAGTGAAGATATGGTTAAGTGGGCTAGGAGCGTTCTGAAGCGTGGGCGGATCCCGGTTTTTCGGACGGATCCGTTAGGAAACGCACAGGAAATAATCCATATCTTCAATGAATGCGGTTTTCCTGTAATTACGCATCGAAGGGTCACGTTGATGAATAAGGTATATGAGCGGCACGGATATAGTCTCGAGTATATTGATGAGTGGTCCTCGGAGGCTGAAGCGATAAAGCAACGTGGAGGATTCGTCTATGTATCTCCGAAAAACGCGAAGATATCAGACGTTAGATTCGAGGACGCTTTGGTCTCAGGCTGGGCTCTGTGGAGCAGGAGGCCTGGGTTTCCTCTAAGCGATCATGCAGACTTTCCGAGGATTATAAGGTTTGTGGAGGAATGTGATCCTAAAATTGTGTTGACGTGTCATGGTGGACGTTTCAATGAGATCTTAGCTAGGTATGTTGAGCGGAAAATGCATATTAGGGCATATCCAATAGATCTTATACCCACTAGATTTAGGAAAGAAAAACGTTGATGCTTCTATTTTATACATGCCTGCTAATGAATGGT
>QMXD01000097.1 GCA_003661965.1 Candidatus Hecatellales archaeon | reverse complement strand
ACTTAGGGCTTGGATGAACTACGAGGCTTTCCGGGAACTGGTTGGTAATGTTAGGAGTCTCGTAGGGGCAGCGTTCTCCTCCCTAAAGGCCATGGTCGGGGACGTTATCCATAGTAGGTCCTGGGAGGCGAGAATCTGCGACGCTTTATCACGTCCTAACCTATAGCGTCTCTAGGGTAATTGTATTAAGTCTCGATTAGTGACTGAGAGAGGTCTAGAAGATTGAACGGGACAAAGAACAAAGAGATAAATTTGAGACAAAGCCTATTACGCTTTAACATAATATGAAGCTCATCAGAATAAAATCCAATAAAATTTAATTCTGAGCATATAGGGGTAATATAAAGAGTATTATTAATGAGGATTATTAAAAATGCTCTTTAGAGGGTTGCTAAGGATTGATAATTGCAATTTGGTGAGAAAATGAGCTTTAGATTCAGAAGAGAGATCGATGTAGAAGATAAGATTAGAGACATTCTCATTAAATTTAAAGGTAAAAAATTTAATGAGGTAACGATCGTTGATGTTAGAAGACAATATGGAGAAAACCTTGAGGGAAGAAAAGCTGACATAGCCGTTTTAATAGACGGAGGTAAGCCAATTTTACTTATAGAGACCAAAAAGAAGCGAGAAGTGGGGGGATATAGCGTAGAAAGACGGTTTATGGTTATGTCTGAAGATGTCTTAGGTCAAGTATTTGCATACGTAGCTATTCTTAAGAGAAATGGAATGTATGTCCCATTCGTAGCAACAGCTAATGATAAGCAAATTGCACTTTTTATGGTACCAGAGGATATTGATAAAAAAGTAAATTGGAGAGCAATAGACCAACGAAACTATGATAAAGTTTTGGATTTTAGGTATATTCATGAATTGAGAGAGAAATATAGAATAGCTCATGTATCAATAAGATTTACGGAGGACTTCTTTGCTGAGATTATTGACGTAATTACTGGTATTTATATCAAAAAGTATGGTTTTGAAGAAAAAAGACAGGAATTACACTGGGGGCTCATCGAGGATCTAAGAGGCTTTGTTGATTTCTTAACACCATTTGTTCTGGATGCTATAGCTCCAGAAGGCAAATATAAAGAAGACTTAAATAAACAAATTGAAGAATATGCGAAGAGCAAAGGCTATAAACCTTCACCTGAACAATTGGCTAGAGAAATGACGTATGTATTCCTTAATAAGATCATATTTTACAAAATTCTGGAGAGACATTACGGTTCCCTTCCACGATTAGTACCGATGTATAGAGAAGGAAAGGTAAAGAGCGTTAATGAATATCTATCCAAACTTAAAGATGCATTTGAATTGGCCGTTAGGATTACAGGAGACTACGAAGCAATTTTTCATACGGGAATTTACGATCGCATAGATGTAATCGAAGACGAAGAAGTAGCAAAGGCAATAGATAGATTAATAGATCTAATTGATATTTATAAAATTGAAAGATTCGGCGATATTATCGGCTACATTTATGAGGAGCTAATACCCGCTGAGGAAAGACATAATTTAGGACAATTTTATACACCCAAACCAATAGCGGAACTTATAACTAAATGGTGTGTCAGAAATCCTGACGATAAGATCCTTGATCCTGGTTGTGGCTCTGGGACATTCTTAGTCGAAGCATACAAGAGATTAGTAGAGCTTAAATTGAGAACATCATATCAAAAAATAAAATACGTCAAGAAGGACGTACATGAACAGATACTTAATCAGTTAATAGGCGTAGATATTAATGAATTCCCAGCTCACTTAACAGCAATGAATCTGGCTATGAGGAACCCAAAAGTTCCCAGTATAAACCTAAGAATAATCGTTGATGATTACTTTAACATAATACCAGAACAAAAGAAGCTTACTCCATACCGCATTAGAACAATTAGAGGTAAAGAATATCAAGAAATATACTTCAAAAATTTAGATGCCATAATAGGCAATCCCCCATATACAAGATGGAATGAACTTCCCGAAACCACCAAAGACTTCATCAAGAAAAACCTAGCTTCGGATCTCAAGGAATATAATTTACTTAAGTATATAACTGGAGGAGCATTGCCTGGAGTCTATACATTCTGGATAATGCATTCAACGAAATTTCTTAAATCAAACGGCAGATTAGGAATGATAATATCTGATTCCTGGTTACAAACGCGATATGGCATTGAATTTGGTAAATATCTTCTGGATCATTACAAGATAAAAGCAATAATAGACATTTCTTCGAGGGTATTTCCAGTACCAATTATAGGAGCATGCATAATTTTGCTAGAAAAAGAAAGCAACAAAGAAAAAAGAGATGCTAATACAGTAGTTTTTACCTATCTTCATATAATTAAAGATGTTAATGTTGATGAAATATTAAAAGTTATAAGCGATTTTTCTAATGTACCGAACGTCTCTAACCAGAGAATTGAGATCAAAGGCGGGTGGATGCTAATTAATACATATCTACAACGGGAAATATGCGAAAAAGCGCAACAAAATAAATGGATTGTGTTTGTATTTGGAATAGAGAGGCTCTTAGACAAACTGAAGCAAAGCCCTTACATTACAAGACTAGATACCTATTTTGATCCTAGTGAAGGAAATACTGCTTGGTCCGTCTATGCATCAAAAAAAGGCAGAGGAGCTGGTGTTGGTGGTCAAGACTTTTTCTACTTAGATGATTATGCGCTCCAGAAATATGGTCTAGATAAGTATGTGGGATGCTATATATATCCATTACTTCCATCATCTGATCGTATGGTATTCTTTACTTTCCAAGAAAAAGATTGGAAAAAAATCAAAGAAAGATACATCTTCATAGCAAATGCACCAAAAAGTAAGCTTCCTGATGAAGTTAAAAAATATATTGAACTAGGAGAGCGCGTTATAACGATAAAGAAAGGACCAAATAAGGGAAAGCCAGTCTCTGAATCTAGCGTAGCTAAGATTAGAAAAAAACTAGGTTCTTGGATTTACAATAATACAACCTATAAGTTCCATGACTGGTATGATCTTGGAGGAGTCATTAAAGCGCCAATATATGTTACTTATGGTGCTCGATATTGGATGAGGTTTGTTTTGGCAAAGTTCAATTGTGCTTTAGATCACAGAATTTTAGCATTGATACCTAGACAGGGGGTAATATTTAGTGAAACAGAGCTGAAAGCTTTGTTGGCATACTTAAACTCGTCATTTGGTCAATTGCAGGCTGAAGTGAAGGGTAGAACTGCTGGTGGCGTAGCGTTATTAGAATTAGATGTTAAACCACTTAGTGAATTTTTAATTCTTGATGTTAAAAAGCTCCCTAAAGAGACTATTGCGAATCTTGCTATGCTCTTTGATAAACTTGAGGCTGAAGCTAGAAGGCTAGGAGGAGCTGATAGTGTAGAGAATATTGTCGGCTCTAAATTAGCTAAAGAGCTTACGGGCAAAGAAGCTAAAGAAGGTATAGAAGGTTTATTTAATACAGTGATTAAAGAGATTGATTATGAAATTGCTAGAATTCTAGATCTTGAAGATTTGGTTGAAATTATTAGAAGTACAGTTATTGATTTAATGAAACGTAGACTAGCTAGGTCAAAGAAAGCCAGGCCAGAAGCTATTCGGGGAGAAGCTATTTATTCTAAAATAATTAAAAATAAAAAGAAAAGAAAAAGAAAGGAACGTCCTACGAAAACTCTTGATGAGTTCCTTAAGTAAATAGCGTATAAGCTATTAAGAAAAATTCTGTAAGTTGTAATTACTCGTGAGTGCAAGGGATT
>QMXD01000096.1 GCA_003661965.1 Candidatus Hecatellales archaeon | reverse complement strand
TATGGCATCCCTATTGGTAACAGGTCTCCCATTAATAATGTTTGAAACAGCAATCTCAACCTTTTTCATGTTAAAAGTATAGGGAATATCTGGAGCCTCAAGAATTAAGGCTGGAACATGTCTAGGTGAAGCCTCCCTCCTTAAAACCATCCTAATCTTCTCCTTCAACTCGGATGTTAACCTATAACCAGGATTAAGCTTAACAAAAAGAATAACACGTTGGTCACCCTTCCAGTTTTGACCCACAGCCAAACTATCAGCAATCTCAGGTAGTTTTTCAACCACATTATATATTTCGGCTGTGCCTATACGCACCCCAGAAGGTTTTAGGGTTGCATCTGAACGCCCATAAAACGTTATACCCCCAGTATCGCTATGGATTTCGATAAAGTCTCCATGTCTCCAAACCCTTTTATTCGGATAAAACCGAAAATATGCATCTAAATATTTTTCGTTGTTTGGGTCTTTCCAAAAGTATAGTGGCATACTTGGGGCTGGTGCTTCACAAACAAGTTCTCCTGGTTTATCGTATATGGGTTTACCTTTTTCATCATAAGCCTTTATCTTCATACCTAGGGATGGTGCTTGAATTTGTCCAGCATAAACTGGGAGGGTTGGGTTCCCAGCGGCAAAACAACCGTTAATATCTGTTCCTCCAGAAATAGAGTTAAAATGTAGGTCTTCTTTAACCTCCCTATAAACCCACTCAAAACCTTCAGCTGAAAGTGGTGAACCTGTTTGGGTTATTTCTCTTAGGGTTGAGAGGTCACATTCTTTTTTGGGTTCAGCCTCCACACTTCTTAAAGCATTAATATAGCTTGCACTACAACCAAAAATCGTTATTTTCTCCTCATCAATCAGCCTCCAAATTGTGTAGGGGTCTGGATAAAACGGGTTTCCATCGTAAATAACTATAGTTGCACCTAAAGCCAAATTTGGAGCCATCCAGTTCCACATCATCCAGCTTGGACTGGTTATATACATGTGTATATCCTGCTGTTTTACATCAACATGAAGCACCAGCTCTTTTAGCTGGTTTATAAGTATCCCTGCAACACTTTGAACCATACATTTTGGTTTTCCTGTTGTTCCAGATGAAAACATTATGTAGAGTGGATGATTCGCCTCAACCTGTTCAAACCTAATTTTTTTCTCTGATGAGAGGAAGTCTTCATAGTAGATGCTGTTTGGAACACTGCTTAAATCAAGTTTTTCTTTTAGGTATGGGATAACAACAACCTTTTTTAGGGATGGAATCCCCTTAACAACAGCCTCAACATTCGACAAAAGACTAAAAGTTTTACCCTTATACCAATACCCATCCACGGTAAAAAGAACCTTAGGCTCTATCTGGGAAAGCCTATCAACAACAGCCGCAGGTCCTAACTCGCTTCCACAAGAAGACCAAACACCACCAAGACTTGTTGTTGCAAGCATAGCAATATAGGTTTCAGGAATGTTAGGCATATAGGCTGCAACACGGTCTCCAACCGAAACTCCAACCTCACGTAAAGCATTAGCTAAACATGCAACCTGCTCATAAAGCTCAGCAAAAGTTATAACTTTTCTCGACCCATCCTCAGACTTTGCAACTATGGCTGGACGGTTATCCTTAAACCTTAAAAGGTTTTCAGCAAAATTTAGTTTTGCACCAATAAACCATCTTGCACCAGGAAACTTGTTTAGGTCGTCAACAACCTTCTCATACCCACATGAAGCCTTAATATCTAAAAACTTCCATAGGGTATCCCAAAACTCAGGTATTTTTTCTATAGACCAATCATGCAACTGCCAATAAGATTCTATTTTAAGGTCATGTTTTTTGTTTACAAACTCGATAAACCTTGTTATGTTTGCCTTTCTGATACGTTCCTCAGAAGGTTTCCATAATAGTTTACTCAAAAAATTTAGCCCCCTAACCTAAAAAAGTTTAACAACTTTTAGCTTAACCCTCTAACTTCTATATTGTTTAGGGTTTTCCTAGCTATTTTAGCTTTACCTTAGCCGAAAATTGGCTTCTAAAACAAAAAAATAATAATTGTTTGTTTTAGTTTAGTTTTGGTTAGCCTAGTATGGGACAAACGTTAAACCAAGAGCAAACGGTATTGATGCAAATATTAAACATCCAATACAGTATCCAAAAATGTCTCTAGCTCTTGTTCCTGTAATACCTAGAAGTGCTATAGCCCAGAACGGCTGGAATAGGTTTGTCCAAGCATCACCAGCAGAATAAGCAATAATAGATTTACCTATAGGCACATTAAGCATAGCAGAAGTTCTTGTGATTATCTCCCCAATTGTTGCCCATTCACCTCCACCAGAAGGCACGAAAAGGTTTATAAGTCCAGCCAAAGCCCAACATGTAACAGGCCATGTTAATGGGCTTGCTCCTGCAGCTAAAGCTTTAGCTATAACTGTTGCTAGGTTTGGTCCTCCAGCAACAACATAAGAGAATCTTAGGATACCCATTATACCTGCGTAGAATGGGAATTGGAGGATTATACCTGCAACTGCTGGTGTTGCTCTTGCGATAGCACGCATGTAGGCTATGGGGTTCATATACAGCAAAAGCCCTATAAGGATGAAGCAGAAGTTTAGGGAGTTTAGGTTTAAACCCCTCATAAACCCTAAGGCTCCAAACCACCAGTACATGGCTATAATCGAGAAGATTACCGTTATTGCAGCCAGAATCTTACTGTTTTCAAGTTTGTCAGCAATAGTCCATTTTTCAGGTTTAGCTTCCCTTTCCTCCTCTTTTTTAACTATCTCGATGATGTGGGGTGCTATAGAGTCTATACCCTTACCTTTACATGCTTCAGGGCTTTTGGGGGCTAAAGCCCAAAAGATGATTACACCAGAAATAATGATTATTATCATGTTTATGAGGGTGTAGGGATGGAAAATTGTTTCGTTTAGGGGGACAAGCTCCCTCCCAAGAACCTCCTTAAACACACCAGCAAGAAAATGTTTTGGTGTGTTTGAAAGTAGGGGGGCTGAAGCTGATAAACCCCAATGCCAGTTTAAACCTAAACCAGCATAAGCTGCTGCACAAACAGCAGGATAATTTAGAGGACGATTTTTTCTGTAAAACTCTATACCTATCGCCCTAGCTAAAACAGCTCCAACTATAAGGCTTAAACCCCAATTTATCCATGCACAAATTAGGGAGACAAAAGCTGCTAAAGCTGCTGCGGATTTTGTGTCTTTAGGCATGCTTGCAAGCCTACTTAAACCACGATAGATTAGTGGATGGTAGGCTATAGCATAACCTGTAACAAGGATAAGACACATCTGCATGGCGAATGCAAGCAAACCCCAAAAACCTTTATACCAACAGTTTTTGAAAAGCCATCTTGTAACCTCAGCAGGACCCATAACCTCGTAGGGTCTCATAACAACCAAAGCCAAAATTACAGCTATTATGGTTAGGATGAGGGCGAAAATTAGCGGATCAGGCATCCAACTTTCAACACTAGCTGAAAGCCTTTCACCAAGCCTTTCAGCCCAATTTCCTTTTACAGTTTCCTCTTTACCCAAACGGTTTTCACCAATTTTTTGTTAATTACTTATAGTATATATTTTTTAGCAATAATGATAAATCTGTATGAATGGGAGTGTTAACAACCCTATACTTTGTTGATTAAAAATGCTTAAAAGTGCTTAAATACCGTTTAAGAATAAAATACTTTAAGTGAGGTTAACTTTAGAAGGTTAAGGTAAAGGGTATGACATTTCTCCTTTTTAAACGTAAAAAAAGG
>QMXD01000095.1 GCA_003661965.1 Candidatus Hecatellales archaeon | reverse complement strand
TGTTCCGCCAAAAGATGAGCTTATAGCTGTTCATCTTAATGCTGAAGAGGTAAGTAAGGTTGTTGGAGCTGACACCTTTTACTGGCTAAGTCTAAAAGGCCTTGTTGAGGCAATAGGTATACCCAGAAAAAATCTTTGTTTAGGATGTTTTACAGGCAAGTATCCTATTAGTTAGGTTTGGGAGGGAGAAGATGTGGTTAAGGTTTTGTTGGTTGGTGAAGCCGCACGTGAACATGCAATAGCTGAGGCTTTATGTAGAAGCAGATTAGACCCTAAACTTTATGCTGTTATGAGGTTAAACAATCCTGGTATAGCCTCCTTATGTAAGGTTACTGGTGGAGAGGTTACTCTTGGAAATTCTCAAGACCCCAAAACTGTTGTTGAAACTGCAAAAAAGTATAGGGTAGACTTTGTTTTTGTTGGTCCTGAGGAACCTCTGTTTCGTGGTGTTTCTGATGAGTTAGAAAAAGAGGGGATACCATGTATTGGTGCTAAACGTAGTTCAGCTGAACTTGAGATGTCTAAGGCTTTTATGAGGAGACTTATGTGGAAGTATAGGATTCCTGGAAGACTTAGATTTAAGGCATTCAAAAATGTTGAGGATGCTGTAGCCTACATACACGAGTATGCTGAAAGTGTAGCTTTAAAACCAGCTAGACAGGCTGGAGGTAAAGGTGTTAAAGTTATAGCTGATCTTCAGGCTTACCTAAGCCAAGAAAAAGCACATGTTAAAGAAGAACATACCAAAGCTATTCATGAGAAATATATGAAGGACTACACAGACATAGAAGATAGAATTTTGATCGAGGAAAGGGTTGAAGGCCCTGAATATACACTTCAAACGTTTACTGATGGAAGAACTGTTAAACCTTTACCTTTGGTTCAGGATAATAAGAATGCTTTTGAGATGGATATTGGACCTGAAACAGGTGGTATGGGGTCTATAGCTGGTAAAGGTATGTTTCTTCCATTTATAACCAGAGACGAATTTGAAAAATCTGTTGAGATTGTTAGAAGATGTGTTAGAGCTGTTGAGAAGGAGACTGGTGAAAAATATAAGGGTATTGTTTCTGGTCAGATGATGTGTACAGCTGCTTGGGGTCCAACAATCATAGAGTTTTATAGTAGGCTTGGCGACCCTGAAGCTGTGAATGTTCTTCCTATTCTTAAAACAGACCTTATAGAGGTTTGTGAAGCAATTATAGATGAGAGACTAAACAAGGTTAAGTTAGAGTTTGAAGATGTTGCAACAGTTGTTAAATGTGTTGCTCCAAAAGGCTATCCTGAAGAAAGAAACTTGGCTAAGGGTCATCCTATTCATGTTGATGTTAAGGCTATTGAGAGAAGAGGATGTAAAGTCTATTTTGCTTCAACAGACTTAAAGCCAGATGGTAAAATTGTTTCCGGTGGTTCTAGGCTTGTTGAAATTTTTGGTAAGGGTAAAACTATACCTGAGGCGGGTGAAAAAGTTGAGGCTTGTATACCCTATGTTTGGTTAGAGGATGGTTGGGGAGTTTTCCACCGAAGCGATATAGGCTCAAAACAGCTTCTAGAAAAAAGAATTGAGCAGGCAAATTTGATTAGAGCTGTCTACCGTTATAGAGCTAAAAAAGGTCTTATTGGTAAAACTATTGAATGGATACCTAAAAGAGGAAAAATAGTTTTAGAGACTTAGGTGGATGAGGCGGGATAGTGAAAGATGGTTGATGTTGCCATTATAATTGGAAGTGAAACTGATAGGCCTATTGCTGAAAAAGCAGTTAAAGTTCTTGATGAATATGGTTTAACCTATGAGGTTAAAGTTCTTTCTGCACACCGAAATCCTAAGAAGCTTGAAGAGTATCTGGAAAAATGTGATGCAAAAGTTTTTATTGCTATAGCTGGTCTTTCCGCTCATCTACCCGGATTTATTGCTTCAAGAACAGATAAACCAGTAATAGGTGTTCCTGTTAATGTAAGGCTTGGAGGTTTAGATGCGTTACTTTCCATAGTTCAGATGCCTAAAGGTGTTCCTGTTGCGTGTGTAGGTATAGATAATGGTGAAAATGCTGCTTTACTTGCGGCAAGAATACTGCTTTTAAAAAAGCCTAAATAAGAAGTTATAGCCTCTCCCTATGGGTTAAAGGTTATATTTTCCTTTTTAAATGATTATAGGTGGTAGGGTTATGGGAGCCTTAAAGCTTTACCTATCCATGTATGGAACACTTACACTTATCATAGCCATATCAACCCTATTTTTTGCAGCAATTTTAACTTGGATTGGTTCTTTAAACCTTTTTGTTTTAGCTGTAATAGTTATTATGTTTAATCTTCTCCAATGGCTTTTTGCTCCAAGAATGATTGAGACTCTTTACCGTGTACGTGAGGTTAAACCAAACGAGAATCCAAAACTTTACAGAATTGTTGAGAGTTTAAGTAGAAAAATGGGGTTTAAAGAAATGCCAAAAGTTATGGTTGCAAACCTTCCAATACCAAATGCTTTTGCTTACGGTTCACCTTTAACAGGAAATAGAGTTGCAGTTACAAAAGAACTTTTAAGAGTTTTAGAGGATGAAGAGGTTGAAGCTGTGGTTGGACATGAGTTAGGCCATCTAAAACATAAAGATGTTCAGATAATGATGTTTGTTTCAGTTTTACCTGCAATTTTCTACTTTTTAGGTTACTCTCTACTGCTTTCAGGATGGTTTGGTGGTTGGAGAGGATATGAGTCAAGAAATGGTGGAGGACCTGTTGTAGCTTTGGCTATTGGAGGCATATGTCTGCTTATCTACTGGATTTTATCTTTGTTTGTTTTAGGTTTAAGCCGATATAGAGAGTATTACGCTGACAGAGAAAGTGTAATCCGTGTTGAGGATGGTGCACGTAAACTTTCAGAAGCTTTAGCTAAAATAGTTTATCATACTGGCAGACTTAAAGGCTACCAGCGTAGAGAGATAGGTAACTTAAGTAGCTTTAAAACCCTCTTTATCTCTGATCCTGATAGGGCTGAAAGGGATAGCTTAGAAATTTCAAGTTTTAAAAGAGTTTCAGATCAGCAGCTTGTAAACGAGATTTTATCAAGAAAAATAACTTTAGCGGATAGAATAATGGAGATTTTTTCAACCCATCCAAACATTGTTAAAAGGTTGAAGGCATTAAGAGAATTAGCTTAGCATCCCTTCTTTTTAACCTTGTTTAAGGTTAGGTATATGTAGCTTTAAAACAAAAATAATTATTGCCCTTTTACCATCCTGTTTTTGGAGGTTTGTTCTTGATTCGGGTTGGACCTGCAGGTATACCTCTTGCTATGAAAGGGAAAGGTTACAGGGAAGCCTTAGAATATTGTAGAAGAATAGGTTTAGATGCTCTTGAAGTTCAGTATGTTCGTGGTGTTAAAATGAATAGAGATGTTGCCTTAAAGCTTAAAGACTACTCTAAAGAGTTTGATGTTAAACTTTCATGTCATGCACCCTATTTTATCAATCTTTGTGGAGATAAGACTACCATCAAAAAGTCTCAGCAAAGGATAGTTGAAACATGTAAAATTGGAAGTCTTTATAATGCTGAATTAGCAGTTGTTCATCCAGCATACTATGGGAAACATTCAAGAGAAGAAGCAAACAAGATGGTTATTAAAGCCATAAATGAGATAGCTGATGAATGCCCTATACCCATAGGTATTGAAACTATGGGTAGACAATCTCAAGTTGGACCTATTGAAGATGTTCTAAAAATTGTTCGTGAAACAGGCCAAAAGATTGTTGTTGACTGGGCTCATATTCATGCACGTTGTGCTGGATGTCTAAAAACAAAGGAGGACTTTATAAGGATACTTAACCTGATAGAGTCTGAGCTTGGTTCAAACGCACTAAAAAATCTTCATCAACATTTTACCCA
>QMXD01000094.1 GCA_003661965.1 Candidatus Hecatellales archaeon | reverse complement strand
CTTTCACAACCATATTTCTGGACAAAATCAAGCACATATTCAGCAACCTCATATTGACCATAAACTGTTGGCTGAGTGTCTCCAGTTAAAAATACTATGTTAGGCTTTTTCTGGTTGTAGGCGTAAAATTCAAGTTTAGGAAGGAAAAATGTGCCGTTAGAGTTTATATGTACACCTGTACTTCCATCCAGTAGGGTTAGATGGGTTGAGTAAAGTCTGGCAAACGGTTTAAGTTTAAGCTCATCAATTAGGTAGGTTACAGTTAATTTTCCAACAAACCCTAAACCTGGAAGACCCTGAACTAAAACAGGTTTTTCAAGTTTAGGCTCCTCCAACATATAAATTTTTGTCCAGGAAGCCATCTTTTCAACTCCCCTTTATAGAAAAGCTTTTTGGGCAAAGCTTTCTAGCTTTTTCACAAAGCCTTCTAGCCTCACCAATTTTTTCAGGGGAAACACACAACTCTGCAACTTTTGAACACAATTTTGATTCCTCTAGGCATAACTCGCAGTTATTTTTACTGCATAGGGTTGATATAAACTTGCAGATTTCAGAGGCTTTAGCATATTTTTTATCGTCGTATAGGAGTTCTCTTGCATGTTGACATAACACTAAGGCTAACCTACAATAGAAGGGGGCAACCGTTTGTTCCAATTTGCTTTCATTTAGCATTGTTAACCTATGAATAGGCTCGGTTGCTTATATTGTTTCTGTAAAAATTTGAGTAAAAACTTTTGGTTAAACGTTTAGGATTGTGAAAAAGAGATATAAGGCTCACGGTATCTCTCAGATTAGGGAAAGGAGGCGAAAACTGTCGTGGTATATGTTCCCTTTATTTCTTCACCACCAGAGGTTGTAAGAAGAATGTTGGAGTTGGCTGAGGTTAACGAAAACGATGTTCTCTACGATCTAGGTTCTGGAGATGGAAGAATTTTGGTGACTGCTGTACAGGAGTTTAAGGTTAAAAAGGCTGTTGGTGTTGAGGTTAGAGAAGACCTTGTTAAAAATTCTAGGGAAGAGGTTAGAAAGCTTGGGCTTGAAAACCATATTACGATAGTTCATGGAGACATGTATAAGGTTCCAATAAAGGATGCTGATGTTGTAACACTTTTCCTAACAACCTCAGCAAACGAAAGGCTAAAACCAAAACTTGAAAAGGAGTTAAAGGATGGTGCAAGAGTTGTTTCCCATGACTATGAAATTTTAGGTTGGAAGCCTGTTAAGGTTGAAAATCTAGGTCAACACACAATCTATCTTTACATAAAAGGAAAACAATAAACCCAAACCAAAAGCTAAACCTCACATTTTTGTTTAAATACAAACTTTAATTGGGATACTGGCTATTCTTACACAGTAAGCCAAACATGGCTAAATAAATGGTGAAATGTTTGAGAACCATTTTTTATACGGGGAAAGGTGGAACAGGAAAAACCGTTATCTCATGTATGACAGCATTAAAGTCGGCTGAGCTGGGTTATGAAACGTTGCTTATGTCTTCAGACCCAGCCCACACCCTAAGAGACGCGTTAAACACCCATATAGGCTCTGAGGAAACCAAAGTTACCAAAAATCTTTGGGCTGTCCATGTAAACCCCATGGAGGAGGCTGCAAAACACCACTCAGAACTGATGGAATATTTTGCCTCAGTATTGTCTTCTAGGGGTTTAGATGAAACCTTAGCCTACGAAATTGCAAACCTACCAGGGATAACAGGGATAGCTGCTCTACTAAAACTAGAAGGCTACAAGGAAAACGAAAAATATGATGTGATAGTTATGGATAGTGTACCTTCAGGTGAAGCCTTAAAACTTCTTTTTGTTCCAGACATTTTGGGTAGGATTTCTAAAAAGCTTATAAACGCTTTAGCTCCTTTAACAAGTCTAACTGCTGTTGCAAAACCTGTAATTGGTATGCCAACACCAACAGGGAAACTTGTTAAAAAGGAGATTAAAGTTTTAGAGCAGATGGAGAACCTAAAACAGATGTTGACAAACTTTGATTTAACAAGTGTTAGGCTTATAGCAAACCCAGACTTTTTTAGTCTTTCAAACGCTAAAAGAACCTATATGCTTGTAAGCCTTTACGGTATAAACGTTGACCTAGCAGTAATAAACAAGGTTTTCCCTAAGCTTGAAAAAGACTCATATTTTCATGGTTGGGTAAACTCCCAAAAAAAGTATATTGAGGAGCTTTATCTTAACCTCTCCCCCCTACCAATAAAAATCCTAAAGCTTTACGAAAGTGAGCTTATGGATATACCGAAGCTAAGAAAGGCTGCTGATGAGCTTTTTAATGATGAAGACCCCACCCAAGTCTACCATAAAGGTAAACCTATGACTATAAATAGGCATAATGATGGTGTTGAGGTTGTTTTAAGTATCCCGTATGTTTCAAGGGAGGATATAGAAATTGAGAGGACAGGTGATGAAATGCTTGTTTACCTAAAAACAGACATTGGAAGGGTTGGTTTAATCATACCGCTTCCAACCATAACCTACCTAATGAGCCTTAAAAAGGCAAAACTTATCAACGGAAAACTTCACCTATATTTTGTGAAAGAAAAATGAGTTTAAAAATGGAATCTAAAACCATACCAGTAAAACTGGTTTATTTACCGATACCCATACCTATGCTAGACTTTACAGGATGGCTAATAAAAAATACTCCTCCAGAATATAGGGCTTCCTTAAGCTATCTGATAGAGTTAAAATTAAACTTTTACAAAGCTTTAAACAGTCTTATCACAGCAAAACTGGAAAAACTTGAGGAAGTAAGAAAAGAAATAGAGAAAAAACCTAGAAAGGAAAAAGTTAAGGTGGAATAACCCTAAAAATAAACCTACAATCCATCAAATTTTCCGTTGATTTCTAGGGGACAGATATAACCTCTTTAACCTCAGGAACACTCTCTTTTATTACAGCCTCAATAAAGTTTTTTAGGGTAAATTGGCTCATAGGACAACCTGCACATGCACCTCCAAACCTAACAAAAACTCTGCCGTCATCTTTAACCTCAACAAGCTCTATAAAACCACCCTCAGCTTCTAAGGCTGGTTTTATCTGTTCATCTATCACCCTTTTAACTTTTTCAAGCAAGTTTTCCCTCTCCAAATATGGTTTAAAGGTTTATGGGTTAGGTTATAGCTTGTATTTAGCCTTAAATAAACTTTTATGTTAACGTTTTAGGTTTGCCATGTTTGAAACAAGTTTTCTCCATTCTCCCATGTTGTTTATACATCCTGGGTCTGGTGCAAGATAGTCTCCAAAATATCCGTAGGCTCTTGCTCTACACCCGCCACAAACATACCTATACCTACAAACTCCACAATGGGGTTTAAGCTTATCCCTATCACGTAGGTCTAAGAAAACCTTGTTGTTTTCCCATAGCTCCCCAAAATCATCCGTTTTAATGTTTCCAACCTTAAGTGGGAAAAAGACACAGGGAGTTATTACACCATCATGTTCAAGTGCACAATAAAATCTTCCAGCACCACAACCACCAATAAAATCGCTTAACTCAACAAGCTGACCGTGAAGATGGGGATTATAAAAGTGGGTTGGAACAATAATTTCCTCACTTTTTTCTTTAGCTTCCTCCTCCATCTGTAAAGCAACCCTAGCATATTGGGGAGCGGTGGATAAAACTTGAAGTTTAGGCTTACTCCTAAGCTTTTCCCATAAAACCCTTAAAACCTTCTCCCTTTCCTCCGGTGAAAGGTCGTTTTCTATGATGAATCTCCCCCTACCAGTTGGAACAAAGTTATACATCATCCACCAGTCAACGTTAAGCTTCTCACATAGGTCTATGATGGCTGGAATTTCCTCATAGTTTAGTTTTGTTGCTGTTGTAGCAACCTCAACAAAAATATCTTGTTCAACACAGTTTTTTATACCCTGAATAG
>QMXD01000093.1 GCA_003661965.1 Candidatus Hecatellales archaeon | reverse complement strand
GGCAACGGGTAGGTGCATCTTAGTCCATCCTTAAGTATGCCAGCCTCAAAGTCCACATACATTTCTGGCAAGTTCTGTCTTGGAACAGCACACATATCTATTTGTCCAGAAAGGAACATATCCCTTCTGACTTCCCATGTGTAGTGCCATGTTACTGTTAAGCGGTCAACCCAACCTGCTGGTTGTGATGGACCCAACTTCGGGAAGTCTGCAGGCCATCCGCGCCAATAGTTTTCATTTCTGACAACAGTCCAGTATTCGTCTGTGTATGATAGGGTTTCTAGCATGTATGGACCAGTTCCACACATTATTGGAGTCGGATCGTCTAGTGGCGAAATCGCTGGATCGTGATATTCTATCCACCCTGTGTAGTCGCCCCAATCACCCGGCCATTCATGGCGGCCAAGCTCACCGATTACGTATTCATTTACCCATTGCTTGCTCAGTATGCTTGACCAAGACTGACATAGGATTTGCATGAATGGTGCGTAGGCGCCTGGAAAGGCCAAGTTGAACCATACATGCGTAGCATTCGATTCGACAGCGTGATCAATCATCTTGCCAACTCTTATGAGTTCTGACTCGTTGTAACCTGGCTCGCCTGGCACAATGGGGGTACTATTAAGGCCGAAGGCGCCCCAAGTATCCAATAGAGGCTCATACAACATCCATTGCGGACCGCTAGCTCTATCCTGGACCAATTCTCTCTCGAAACTGTACTCAACGTCTTGTGGTGTTAAATCATAAACATGACCAGCAACGTCATAGAATTTAACGCCAGTTCTTATCTTAAATGTATATCTGAAGTACCAATCGAGGCCTTCAGGGCTCTTAGTTCCGGTAATATTCTCTATAGTCCATTCTGTAGCTATGGATGGTAGGTACCTTTCCATATGTTCTCCGTCAAAGGTTATTAGTGTATCATAAACATTCATTATTAGTTCTGCGCTTGCTGTGTCATAGCACCATGCGGGGTCAACAGTTTCAGGGTTTCCGCCCTCAATTGTTGCTACAGTAAGCTCATACGGGCTCTGAATAGCGTTCTTTATATCATCTGCTGTTATGGCTCTGACGCTGACAGCCGGTGAGAAGGCAAAGAGCATAACCACAACTACTGCTAAAATTATTTTCTTATCCATTTTTCTCTCCCCTAGCTTGTTCAACATTATTTTAAAGCTTATGCAAATATTTAATCCTTACGGTAGAAAAATCCAGAGAAAAATTCTATGCTGAAACCTTAAAACTAGCTTAAAATTCACTGCTTTTTTCCCTCCTCAGAAGCAACCCAATGTTTGTAGCTTCTAACTATAAACCAAATGAAGATAGCGACAAGCAAGGCGATTACTATCGAAGATGGCGATACAATAAATATTATGTAAAAAATAATCATAGGTACTAGTATTGCCAGAAGTAGAATAAAGAACAGTTGCCAAAACCACTTCTGGTTTAGTGGATACAAAGACACCACAAAGAAAATAGGTAGCTAAATATATTTTAATATTTCTGAATATGATAACTAAGATATCTAAACAAGGGAAAAAATTGAAAACTAAAAGAAGCAAGAGGCCCAAAAAATCCAAAAAAGTACCCTCAAAAGAGATACTAGCAATAATGTTAATAGCATTCTCGATAGTGGCTGTTATAGTAGGCATCATTGTATATCAACAGTTACCAAAAGGAAGCAAAATCAAAAAAGACGCAAATGAGTATTTCCAATTTTTAAATGCATCGGCGCTTGCTAAGCGAGCATCAGAAAAAGTCATAAGAATAAATTACTTGTTCTTCAAATTGGTACCTGTAGGCGGTGATGCTCATCATGTCGTAATTTTCGCGGAGGGAATGGCTAATCCAGAAAACTACTATTACTCTGAAATAAAAAATGGAACTGAGCAAAATGTGGAGATACAATTTTTTTCACCAATTCAGTCCGTTAAACAAGGCGATGTATATCCAATAAAAATAAGAATACGTTCAGACGAGGCCGAAGGATATGTTACTCTTTACCTAAAAGAGGAGAACATAATTTTTAGCCCCTAGAATTTTAGGATTCAAGTGAATTTTAAGAATCTGGGTGAATTCTAAACGTAAGGGATTATAGTTTTGACCAAAAACTTAACTTTAAATTAGAGAAAATGTAACATTCTATGGGGGGAGGAGATACCCGTGCAAAAAAACTGGATTAACCAAAGCATTAATCTTGAAACTTTAACGGAAAAAATAGTAAAGTTCTTAGAAAAAGAGAAATTTGACCTAACAGTCTTCAAAGAAGAAAAAGGATACTCAATAATAGCCAATAATTCCTTAAAACATAAAATAGACGAAGATATAACCATTCAAATATACGGTGATCCAAACAATTTAACGATAAAAATAGAGGAAGGTGACCGAAAGGAAAGATTCGCATTCTCGCCATTACTGGCAACAATGTTTGGAGGGGGATACTTTCTCCTTAAGAAATTAAAGTCAAACGAAGAATATATAAAATTCACAAAATATTTTTGGCAGAATATAAATAGAATACTTGCTGAAATCAGAAACGATAACATTATTTACAGGAAGGGAGAAGGTTGACGAGCCTCTTAATAGAGGCAAAATGTAGCATTCATGGCATAGAACGTTATAGAATAAAGATAATTAAAAAATACACCATTGACCCAAACGCGATAAAGCCAAAATTTAGAACAAGACCAAAATATGGGTTAAGCGGCATTATTATAGGAAGGAATGTAACATACGAGGAAGCTAAGGAATATCTTCTTCAAAACCTAGACAAACTAGGACTAGACTACATACGTATTCTATCTATAAGAATACAGAAATAAATAACCTTACTACCCAAAAGTTAAGAAAAGTAGGTCAAAATATCGAGTGAATTTTGACATGTTATTTATTTGTACTCAGACTTCTAAACAAGATTAAGATAAGGAAAAGGTAATAAAGGATAACTCAACTAATTATTTGCTCTGCGGTGATTAAATGGGAATCACCAAACGTTTATTTAGAAAGAAAGAAATAGAAGAAAAGCCTAAGCTAACTGAACTGGAACAGATATGCCTAAATGACTCAGAGGTTTATGAAGCATTGAAAGATACTATGTTCCTAAATCCTTTGAGAATCGACGTCTCATTTGATGACGCTGTCTCTAATGCCAGAAAATTCGAAAAAGAGAAAAACTATCTAAAAGCAGCTCTGTGGTATAAAATAGCTGGTGGTTTAGCAATTTATAAAGGAGATGTTAACAAAGTTAAAGAATACTTCGGTAAATATGCGAAAATAACAGGGAAAAGAATGAAAATACTTGATAATCCTGAAAAAGCGGTAAAAAAGGCGCAGGAATATTATAGAAAATACTTAAAGAAGGAAGAGACTTTAGCTTAATTAGTACTGGTAAAAGCCTCTCCCGGCTTTTCTTCCATTCCACCCTTTTGCTATGTACTTTTGTATTAATGGACAAGGCTTATACATTTCCATGCCATACTTTTGGTATAATTCTTTAAGCTTATTCAGTGCCCAGTCTAGGCCTTTTCTGTCGGCGTATTCGCATGGGCCTGAAGGCCATCCCGTTCCAAGCTTCATTCCTGTGTCTATGCTTTCTGGTTCTGCCACTTCTTCGTGGATTAGCCATGCTGCTTCGTTTATGGCTACTGCCCATGATCTTTCTATGTCATATTCGTCTGATAGTTCGAAGGGTATTCTTGGCCTTCCCTTACTCCAGTCGTAGAATCCAGCTTTTGTTTTCTGTCCTAACTTTCCAGCCTTAACTAGGGACTCAATTACTTCTGTACAAGGCTTGAATCTTTCTCCATAGGCTTCATAGAGGACTTTTCCCACCTCATAGGCTATGTCTAGGCCGACGAAGTCGGCGAGTTCGAACCATCCCATTGGAAAGCCGCCTGTATATTTGGCTGAGGC
>QMXD01000092.1 GCA_003661965.1 Candidatus Hecatellales archaeon | reverse complement strand
GTTTTTGAAGGCTTCTTTCTCGAACATTCAGCTAAACGTCTAAAAAACGAAGACTATACATGGATGAGGCTACACCTCAAACAAGTTTTTGAGGAAGCATTGATAAGCCGAATAAGGACTGAAGCCAAACCTCTTCCAGTTAAGTTTACTCCTGAACTGATTGAGCACCTAAAAACATATGAGCTTAAATAGACTGATGCAGAATTAAAATTCTTATTAACAACAGAATTTTTTCACTCCTAAAAAAACTAAAGCTTAAATATATAAGGGGTTAAAAGTAGAAGTAGAGGTTGTTTTGAGGTTTAACCTCCGGCGGGTAGAGCTCCGCCGTTACCCAAGATGTGGTTTAGGCTGGATGATAGCTTAAACCGAACGGGAAATCAACCTCTCCAGCAGAATGCTTGGAGGTGTAAAATCTGAGTAAAGATAATACCTTAAGTAATGGTTTACGTATTTTTCTCGTCTCACTTTTTGTTTCTTCCGTTGTTACTGCAAATTTAATAGCAAGTAAGATTGTTCAGTTTGGTTGGTTTATATTTCCAGCTGGAACAATAGCTTACTGTATCACCTTCCTTTGTACTGACATTTACACGGAATTTTTTGGAAAAAAGGAAGCTAGCTACGTGGTTTTGGGTGGATTTATAGCAAACCTTTTAATGGTTCTGCTAGTTTTAACCTCCGTACTAATGCCTATAGCTCATTTTCAGCTTGAATATCAAAAAATTTACAGTCAGGTATTAAGTATGGCTCCAAGAATTACCTTTGCAAGTATGGTAGCCTACATTACTGCACAAACACATGATATTTATGCTTTTCATTTTTGGGGAAGAGTTACTAGAGGGAGATATCTATGGGTTAGGAATAATGCTAGTACAATAGTTAGTCAAGGTATAGATACGATAATTTTCAGTTTAATAGCTTTTCTATACTTAATACCCTTTAACTCTCTACTTATTATGATGTTAACATTATGGTTAGTTAAGCTGCTTATTGCGTTACTTGATACACCATTCTGTTACTTGGGGTGTGTCATCATAAGGAAAAAATTGGGACTTCAAACAATATGGGAAAAGAAAATGTAAACTTAAAGTTAAACTTTAGCTTCCTAAATTGTGAAAGGTGTATTAGGATGGGTTTAGAACAAAAGAGAAATGCTGTTGTGCTAGTTAGTGGTGGAGCTGATAGTATACCATTATTGTACTATGTTGTAAAGGTGATTAAGCCTGAGCATACTCTGGCGATTCATGTGGATTATGGTCAAAGAATGATGGAAATGGAGAGATTTTGCGTTACCAAAAACATTGATTATCTTAAAAATCAAGACTATAACATTAGTCTAGAGTTTGTTGATGTTAAATGGCTTGGGAAACTTTCAACATCAAAACTTGTAAGGGACGAGCCTGTTCCGGAAACACCTATCGAAAAAATACAGGATCCTGAAGCGGCGAGAGAAAGGATATTGTGGTGGTGGGATGTTGTCAGAAACCTTCAACTTATAACCATTGGATTAGCCTATGCTGAGTCCTTTGATTTACAATCTTATCTTAAAAATAGAAGAAGATGTGTTTATGATGTTTATATAGGTATACGGAGAGAGACACCGGTACCTATGAAAGATAACACTCCTGAATTTGTAGAGGAGATGAATCATGTTGCGGAAGTTTCAACCCATTTTGGGGGTTATAAGGTTTATGCACCATTTATATCTCTTGACAAGCATGCAATAATAAGGCTTGGAACGATGCTTGATGTTAAGTGGGAGTATACGTTTAGTTGTTATACGAAACCAACATTATGGATTAAACATCCAAAGCTAGAAGATAAAATTCCTGTTCATTGTGGACGTTGCAGTAACTGTAGGAGAAGACATTTAGCGTTTATTGAAGCAAATATTCCCGATCCAACACCCTATGAGTATAAGTTTGAAGGTACAATTGAAATTAAAGAAGGCGTTTACATAGATAAGACAGCTCTTCAAAGATAAAATTGTAAATAGGGCAAAAAGTATACTCTTAATCTTATCTTAATGTTGCACCTTATCAAGAGGATATGAGATATACCCTTATGCTGATGGGTCTTAGACAGGGTTTACCCAATGCAAACCCCTCGGGTGAAGTAAACATGAAGAACCTATAAGATTAAGGCTTGTTGTTTGCGAGTTTAACTATGATATAACTTACTTAATGTTTGGGAAAGCTTTTTCATGCAGATTTTTTAAGTGCTAAAATTGTTACTATTGCAAATTCACTTGGTTTTTATGATGTAACCAATCTTCATCAAACCTAAACTTGCAAAGAAGATTAAAGCCATATGGAATATGCAGAGGCAGAATATTACACATCCTCAAAAAAATCTTTGAGGAAAACGTTCCAGAAGCCACCAAACTCTGGGAGAAACGCTTGGAATACAAAATAGAATATGCGAAACAGCTCTACACTCTAACCCCAAAATCTACAACCTCTACGTTAAGTTCAAACATGGAGAAATGTTGAGAGTAGATGTCATCTATGCCCGGTTTAGGGGCTTGGGTAGCTTGAAAAGCTCTGCAAACCATTTAAGAGGTTCAGCAGTAACCTTCTCTAAAAACGGTGTGAAGGTTAAAGAATGCCTAACGCACGTAGGAACCTCAGCTTGTGGTCCATGTCTGCTGGAACTGTGATGTATAGTGGTTTCTGGAGTTTGTAGAGGTCTGCTAGGTCTTCTACGGCTTTATGTAGGTCGCCTATTTCATCTGCCAGTCCAAGCTTTACAGCTTCCTCCCCAAGAAAAACTTTCCCCGTTTTAAGCTCATTAAAGCTTTCAACCGTCAAAGTTTCCCTGTTAACCTTGATGTCGTCTAGAAGCTTCTTGAATATTCTGTCTACTTCAGCCTGGAATTTTCGCCTTCTCCTCTTCTGTTGGTGGTCGCCAAGGTGCACCAAAATCTTTTTCTTTTCCGGTGCTCCAAACCCAAACCTTAATCCCCTGCTTCTCATAATATTCGGAATAGTCCATCCATACTGCAAGAACACCTATAGCACCCGTCACCGTATTCCTATGGGTATAGATTTTGTCTGCAAAGCTTGCAATATAGTAGCCTCCAGACGCACATTCACCACCCATAACCGCATAGACGGGTTTAACCTCCCTCAAAGCCTTAACATGTTCAGCTATCTCCATACATGGATATGCTAAACCTCCAGGCGTGTTAAGGTAGAGGATTACACCTCTAACATAAGGATCCTTCCTGGCAACTGTAAGCATCGAAGAATATGGTTCAAAGCTGTAGACCGGGCCAACAACAGGAACAACAATCTGGTTAGTATACCTTAAAGCACCAAAACAAAACCAAGCAGTCAAAACTACAGTTAAAACAGCCCAGCACAAAGTTTTCCTGTTAAATTTTAGATGCAAACTCGACAACACCAAAGAAAAACTAGACAGTCTGAAACTTAAAAGGGAAAGGGTTAACCTTAAATATTTCAAAGTATACTTAGAATTCAGAATGGAAACCCTCCAAATCTTCCTAGCCTTCGTAGGTGCTCTCACACCAGTTTACGCATTACTCTTTTGGATTGGGTTAAGGCTTGGCAGAATCTCGGGAAAAATGGAAGTGTTAGAGAAAAAATGTCCCCTGCTAAAGGAAGAAGGAACCTAAACCGTCTTTTTAACCTCTTCAGAAGTGCGTTAAAAATTGAAGTGGAAAGACCATGTTAGAATAGCAAAACTTGTTGCAAAAACTTTCAGACTTCCAGTTCAGCCTTTTACGGAGGGGGCAGTTGCTCCTGACAAGTTTAAAGAAAAAGAGGTTTACTTTACGGCAAGCGGCAGAATCCGTGTTAAAACCAAACCTCACCACATAAAAAACGTTAAAAAGATTATGCGGGAGCTTAAAACCGCAAGAAAACTCTACCTGGACGGCAGAATAACAGAGCT
>QMXD01000091.1 GCA_003661965.1 Candidatus Hecatellales archaeon | reverse complement strand
GTCTTCTTCTGGACCAAGGGCGGATATAACGTGGACCGCTTCTTCGCCTTCTACCCGATCCACTTGAAGGTCAAGAAAGACGAATTAGTAAAATGGGAGAGATTCTTCAAGTCCAAGGGTAGGAGGTTTCACGTGAACGGCGAACCGGTCAGGAGGACTTTGTTCGGAACCTTCTACGTCTTATACCCCGAAGATAAGTTTAGAGCCGATGAAGTCGAAGGCTTCAAGGCCATACCGTTAGATGAGACCATCGAGTTCTGCAGGAGGAACATCTACAGCTATGAGCCGGCCTTGGAGATGTTGGACGAAATGTACGGTTTAGGATTAGGCGCCAAGTATAGAGAGGTCGAAACGAATCTCTAGTGGTAGGTTATGGCCGCGCTCTTCGTAGAGAGGGAGAACGAGATCCTCAAAACCATCAGAGCCTTCGCTGACGCCGGTCTCGATTTCGTGGTGGTTGGTTATGCTGTCAGCGGTCTTGGGAGGCATAGGTTTTCGGTCGACCTCGACGTGGTGATCGACGAGAAGGATCTGGACGCCTTCGCGAAGATCCTCGAGGAGAGGGGGTTCGAGCGACATGCCGAAAGGGCTGGCTTCGACGAGGTCTACGGGGGCAGGTTCGTGAGCTACGTCAAGAGGATAGATGGTCTACCGGTTACAGCCGACCTCTTGGTCGGAAGCCTAGTTTGCAGAGCTACGGGAGCTTCATGGAGCTATGAGTACATCAAAAGACACTCGATGGTGGCTGAGGTAGCCGGCATAGAGCTATCGGCTAGATGCAGGGTTCCTGAGAAGGAGCTTCTAATAGCGCTTAAGATCCACTCGGGGAGGAGGGCTGATTTAAGGGATGTAGTTGTGCTAGTAGAAGGGGCTGATGTCGAGGAGATAATCAGGCATCTGAGGAGAGGAGATCTGGAGAAGCTCAGAGTCCAAGTAAACAGCATGCTGGAGATGCTCAGCGATCCCAGACTCGCGGACTCGCTTAAAAGCGTGTTCACCATACGCAGGAACGTTATAGAGGAAATCGAAAGGACACGTAGAACCTTAGAGAAAATTCAAGAAGCAATTTAGGCAAACTCGATCACCTTTTCGACAGCCTCCCCTATCAACTCCTTAACATCGTCACACTTCAAGTCGGTGGATCTGACCCTGAAGATTCGCTTCCCCAATTTCTCGTTTAACAAGCTGCAGCCGTACTTTACCGCCGTCCACACTCTCGTATCGGTCTTGGATATGCGCCTCCACCTGGCCATCCGCCTCAACTTCTCGAAGTCCACCTCATCCTTCCTTAAGTAGAGGATCGCGAAGGCGTCTGTGAAGGACCACTCGGACATGCAGCTTACTATGCAGGACTCAGGGGCCTCGACGAATAAATCATCGATTCTTCTGTACTCATAAGGAATCTTGTCGTGGTATTCGACCTCGAAGTTCCATCCCATCTGCTTCGCGAAGCTTTCTAAGCCCCTCTTGTAAGAACGGTCTTCAACTGCCAACCGATAGATGTCTCGGTGGATGAAATCGTAGTTCCATATGCTCGCGGCGGTCTGCTTGATAACGACCTTGAACCCCCTATCCCTGGCCAAGAAATCCCAAGGATCCCTGTACTCCACCGGTATGCAGTACCAGCTCCAGCCCACACGCCTAATCTCTCCACTCTTGCTCAACCTGTGCAAGTATTCCTTAGCTCTGGGATGCACCTTCTCGACATCCCTAACCCTGAACAAGCCGCCCGACCAGTTCTTGGCCAATGCCATCCTGAAGCCCTCTAAGTACATCATTAGTCACCTTTCAATATAGAATGGCACATTAAAATTTCCATAGGAGAATTTCAGTCTACCGGAATTCCTCGTTTACGCAAACCACTTGTTATCCCATCGAAAACCTCCCTTCATGAGAGTCTCCAAATGTGATGATCCGAAGGAGGTCGTTAGGAGGCTTGTCTCGGAGCGTATCAAAGCCAGACCCGAGAGGATCACCTTGCATTTGAGCTGGGAGGATAAGAAATCAAGCATCAGGCTACTGGGAGACGACTTGGACGAGACCGTCGAGTATCAGGATACGATTCCATTCACACCCTTCGCCCACGGAGTCATAGAGGCCTATGAAGAGGTATACGGCAAGCTACGGGTCATTCCGGTCAGCTTCAGGGAAGACATCTACGAGAACGATGAGGTGTCGCTCGACCTCTATCCGACCGGAGGCGCCGGGGGTTCGACATATTCATCATGTACAAGAGAAAGGATGAAGTATGAGGAAGCTAGTTTTCGAGAACAGGGCCTGGGAGGAGGCAGAACATCCAAGGTACGTGAACGAGCCCCTGAAGATCAGCGAGGACAAGGAGATGGCTTTCGAGATTTCCTACCACTACGTGGAGGGAAAGTACTACGTGGAAACCTATGAGACTAGAATCAGAAGCGATGGCCACAGGGAAACCTACGGAAGCTGGAAGTTCTTCGACTCTCTGGATGAGTGCTTCGACTACATAGAGAAGACCTACAACGTTAAGACCGTCAGAAGAGGCTGAGCGGGCGTTCATCGAGCAACGAAGCAGAAGCTTTTTCACAGCCTCCTGAACTTCACGAAGAACGGCTGCAGATGAAAAGAGGGAGAGTAGAGCATTTCCATCCCCTCTCCAGCGCGGGTATCAGATCGGCGTACTTGCTATAGGGCCTGATTATCTCCTGAATCCTCGCCAGATCGTTGGGCTCGTGAGTTCCCAAGAAGATGAAGTTACCCACGTTTCTCGCAGCTGGCCTCTTCGCTATAAGCGGCAGGTACTGCATTATCAGTATCGTTCCGTGCTCTCGCTTCCCCAGAAGAGTTACGATGCGCTCTACTATCGGCATGTACTCCCTGAAAAGTATCGGCTCGTCCACTATCAGAAGCTGTTTTAGGCGTTCTTCACGGGTCTCGGGCCACTTCCTGACCTTCTCGTAGATCCTTATCAGCTCCTCTCCTCCTCTCCCAGACCGTGGAGGTTCAGAACCCTGAAGTTCTCGTGTCTGGCGAGCTTCTCCAGCCTCTCCAAGTCCTCGGTAAGCTTGTCCAGCAGTTTATCCAGCTTCGCCCTAAGCCTGTCGAGCTCCATTGCCGTTCTAAGGTTGAGCGTCGCATCTACAGCAGAACTTGGAGTGGTGGATTGCTGGCACGGCATCTGGGGGCAGACCCTAGCCTTCGGATGTTTCTCACGCCTCTCCGGCTTGGATAAGCCGTCGAGAACTAGATGCGCTTCGTCCACATCCTCCCCTGCTAGGTGTATATAGACGGAGGGCATTCTGGAGCCTTGCCTCCATCCTGCGGTTGCGTATGGCAACAAGTGCGGCAGGACCTTGCTCGCAGGGTTTATCTTCGAATGCCTGACAAGATAGAGTCAGACCCTCTTCCCTATCCCAGCCTTCTTGGCACATTTCACGATCATCCTGTGGACGCACCTGTAGCCCATCGGTTTAGGCTTCTCCCTAGAGTCGAGGGTTACCCAGAGCGGAGCTTCGGGATTCTCTCTGAAGGGATGGACGCTCAGCCAGGCGAGGAGCAGGGGCACTGAGAAGGTTATCCTAGCTTGGTCAGGTCCGACCTTCCCCCTGACGTAGAGTTTTGCTCCGAGATCTGGGCTTATCGTCGCTCAGAACGGACAGTATCGCACGTTCTGTCTGGCCGTGGCTGGGCAATTCTAAACTCCATAGTAAAAAAGTTGAAGCCTGATATAAAGGCGAGGGTTCAAACCTCGGTGGAAAATTTCAGACGCTGTAAAATTCGATCAGGAATTGTAGCGGCTTAATATCTGAAAAGAGCCTGTTTTCGGCTTAATTCAAAGTTTTAGAATGGTGGACCGGGCGGGATTTGAACCCGCGACCCCCCGCATGCCAAGCGGATGCTCTTCCAGTCTGAGCTACCGGCCCCTCACATTTAGATTAATG
>QMXD01000090.1 GCA_003661965.1 Candidatus Hecatellales archaeon | reverse complement strand
ATAGCTATGCCAACCAAAAAAACCTATGAAAACGTTAAAAAGGCTGGGTTTAAAACAAGCTTTTACGGTGCTTGTTGTGCTATCCCACCAAAACAAAAGTTTAAGCTTTCAAAAAAGGTTTTGTGTAAGCTAGGTTTTAGCTAAAATTAAACTTTATTTTTATTTAGCCTAAATTTTAAGGTTAAGAGAGGGTTAAACTGTTTGTAGTGGTTTGATGGTTAAGGATATTCCAAAGCTGGTTAGGGTTTCGCTTGGAACAGCAACGGTTTTAGGGTTAGATTTGGCTATCCTAAAAGAAAAACCTACAACAGCCTACCTACAAACCTATTGGGATGGTAGATGCACAGCAAACTGTAGGTTTTGCGCCCAGTCTAGGGATGCTGATGCTGAAATGTTTAGGGTTGCAAGAGCCTTTTATCCTGCCTACCCAACCCAAAAAGTTTTAAAAGCCCTAAAAAAGGCTTGGACTAAAAAAAAGATTAGGAGAGTATGTTTTCAAACAGTAAATTATCCTGGAATGCTTAAAGAACTTAAAACTCTTGTTAGACATGTTAAGCTTTTCTTGGGGGATGTTCCTATTTCAACCTCAACCCATGCAATTCCAAGAAAAGAGTTGGAGGAGCTTAAAAAGGCTGGGGCTACAAACATGGTTATCCCCTTGGATGCATGTTCAGAAAGGGTTTTTGATGAGGTTAAGGGTGTTAAGGCTGGAGGACCCTATAGGTGGGTTTCCCATTGGAAGGCTTTAGAGGAAGCCTTAAAGGTTTTTGGTGGGTGGAAGGTTGGAACCCATCTAATTCTTGGGCTTGGAGAAACAGAGTTTGAGGCTGTTCAAATCTTCCAAAAACTTTACGAGAAAAAGGTTTACTGTGGACTTTTTGCGTTTACACCAATAAAGGGAACTCCACTTCAAAACCTTAAAAAACCTCCAATAGAAAGTTATAGGCTTCTCCAACTCATCTACCATCTAATTTTTTCTGGGGAGTTGAAGGTGGAAGATGTTAGGTTTAACAGTGAAGGCTACATAGTAGACTTTAACTGTGAAAAAGGGAAGATTCTTAGGCTTGTTGAAACAGGGATACCCTTCCAAACAACAGGATGTCCAAACTGTAACAGACCTTTTGCAACAGAATCCCCAACCGAAATTTACAATTATCCTAGAGCCTTAAAAAGGGATGAGGTTAAACTTGTAAAAAAACAGTTGGCTAAAAGAATAAGCTGGTTAAAATGAGGGTTGAAGAAAAGCTTTTGGAGGAGGCTTCTAAAGGTTCTGGTTTAAGCCTTGAGGAAGCTAAAACACTTTTAAGCTTTGAGGGAAAAGATTTTGATAGGCTTCTTAAGGCTTCGTTTAAACTTTTCCTAAAAAAGACTGGTGGTGTTATCCGTTTTTATGAGAATGCTTTCCCACCCATAACAGTTACAGGTTTTGAGTGTGAATTAGACTGTAAACACTGCCATAAACACTACCTTAAACACATGATACCAATAAAAACCCCTGAAGAACTTGTTAAAGTTTGTGAAAAACTCCATAGGAAGGGTGTTAAAGGTGTTTTGCTTAGTGGTGGAAGCAGAAAAGATGGAACAGTCCCCCTAGACCTTTTCCTAGACGCAATAAAAACCATCAAAAAAAGGTTTGGTTTATGGGTTGAAGCCCACACAGGACCAATAAAATATGAGACTTCTGTTTTACTTGCTAAAGCTGGCTTGGATGCTGTTTTACCTGATGTTGTTGGTGAGCCTGAAACTGTTAAAAAGGTTTATGGTTTAAACCTTAAACCAGAAGACTATGTTTCTATGTTGGATGGGATGGTTAAGGCTGGAATAAAAAACATCTCCCCACACATATGTATAGGCTTAGACTATGGTAGGCTTAAAGGTGAAATTAAAGCCCTAAAAATAGTTTCAAAATTTAACCCAACAGTAGTTGTTTTAACAGTTCTTATCCCAACCAAAGAAACACCAATGGAAAAAGTCCCCCCACCAAAACCAGAAGACGTTGCAAAAATAGTTGCAATAGCAAACCTAATGCTCCCAAAAACACCAATATCCCTCGGATGTGTTAGACCAGGAGGAACCCACCGCAACCACATCGACAAACTTGCCGTTAAAGCTGGAGTTTCAAGAATAGCAGTCCCCTCAAAAAACGCATTCAAAGAAGCCAAAAAACTCGGCTTAAAAACCAAAGTTTTCCATAAAAACATGTGTTGCTGTGTAAAAAACAGCCTAAAACACATCTAAAAAACATATAGTGCACTGCAGTGCAGTGTCATGCACAACCTAAAAACCTTAAAATAGTTTTTTAGCTGTCTCATTATCCTAGAATTAGGCATCCTAAAAATTGAGGGGTTTAACTTGGTTGTTGTTGAAAACTTTGTTTTCCCGGATGAGCTTCTATACACAACAAAACATGTTTGGGTTAAGGTTGAAAACGGTGAGGCTATGGTTGGGGTTACAAGTCTAGGGCAGTCTTTGGCTAAGGGGATAGTTCATGTTGACCTTCCAACCGTAGGTCAAAAGGTAAAAAGGAATGAGGTTGTTGCATCCTTTGAAACGATTAAGGCTGTTATCAGGGTTTCAGCCCCACTTACAGGTGAAATTGTTGAAGTTAACAAAAAACTTTTTGACAACCCTGAAATGATAAATAGGGATCCCTATGGTGAAGGATGGCTTTTTAGGTTGGCAATAAAAAACAAGTCTGAAGCAAAAAAACTTTTAACAGCAAAAAAAGCCTCAACCTACTATAAAAAGCTTCTTGGAAGGGAAAGAGAAAAGTATGTCGGGTAAAGATTGGCGTTTTATAGACCTAGACCTAATTCAGCTTGAAAAACTTCATGGGATTGAGGAAGCCCTTTTAAGGTCTAAAAAAGCTAAGCCAACAATAATTTTTTGGAGAGCTGACAGGTTTGTTCTTACCTTAGGATACTTTGCTAAAGCCGAGGATAAACTAAACCTTGAAAACTGTAGAAGGCTTGGTGTATGGTTTGTTAGAAGAATAACTGGTGGGAGTGTTGGACCCTTAGACCCAAAAATTCTCTCCTATTCGCTTATAGTTGATGAGGATAATCCAATCATACCTGAAAACATCGAAAAATCTTATGAGCTTATTTGTTTAGGGATTGTTAAGGCTCTTAGGATGGTTGGGCTTCAAGCCTACCTTACACGTATGAGTGATGTTTTGGTTGATGGTAGAAAGGTTTCTGGAAGCGCTCAAACAAGAGTTTTAGGAAAAGTTTTACAGCATGGTTTTATCTATCTAGACCTAGACCTAGAGCTTTTTAGAAGCCTTCTTAACACAGATAAACTTAAAGAAAAAGTTTTTTCTCTCGACAGAAGAGTTTCATGGGTTAACCTTGAACTCAAAAAAATTGGGAAAAAAGCTTTAGATGTTCAAGAATTTAAACCATACCTAAAAAAGGGTTTTGAGGAGGCTTTAAAGGTTAAACTTTTAGATTCCAGCCTAACAGAATCCGAGAAAAGGAAGGGAGAAAAATATGCTAAAAAGTTTTTTACCGAGGAATGGAACCTTAACCGTAAAAGTTTTACCAGAAACCAACAATAACTATACATTGTTACAGACATCTTTCATCTTTCAAACCTTATTAAAAGAAAACAAGGATTGTTATGGTGTCTAAAATGTTGGAGATAGTTGTTCATGAGATAGGGGGAAATGTCCTGTTTATAAGGTTGGAGACAAAATCATTATTGATGACCCTAAAATAATCCTAGAAAAAACAGATGCGCTTTGTATTCATGCACTCTCAGTTTTACTTCACTATGCACTGGTTTTAGAGTATAGTTGGGATCCTGTTAAACTTGGTTTAACAAAGGTTGGAGATGAGGAAAACGCTTATCTACAGTGTGTTGACCCCTACCAGCCATACACAGATGGAGGAACAGTAATTTTTAGGGTAAGGAAGTT
>QMXD01000089.1 GCA_003661965.1 Candidatus Hecatellales archaeon | reverse complement strand
TAGGGTTGCAACATCAGATTCTAGGGTTGAAACTTTACCTTCAAGGGTGCTTACTTTTGATTCTAAATCGGCTATTTTAGATTCTAGGTCAGCTACTTTGGCTTCAAGGTCTGATAGGGGTTTTTGCCATGCTGGAACAACTTCAACTACAATTGTTTTTGTTGCTGTTCCTTGGTTTCCAGCAACATCAGAAGCTTTTGCTTCTATGGTTGCTGGTCCATCATATCCGGACATTATTGTGTAGGTTCCTGTCCATTCTAAGGCTGCTGTTTGGGTTACTTCAACCGTGACTGGGGTTGCTCCTGTTTGGGTTACGGTTACTGTTGGAGCTTCTTTAAGCTCCTCATCAGAGGTTACTATAATCGTTATGGTTTCATTTTTGTAGGATGGTTTTACTGGTTCAACTGTGATTGTTAATGCGGGTGGGGTTACATCCACTATTAGGCTGAGGGTTGCTTCAGCCCATTCATTTGCTGCTGGGTCGTATGCTTTAACTGTCCATGTTCCTGATGGGTCTACTCCACTAAAGGTGTAGATGTTTGTTGCTGTGTAGGCTCCTTCACTGTTGGCTGTTGCTTGAGCTATGGCTATTCTTCTGTTAGCTGGGTCGAATAGCTGGATTGTTATATCTGTGTTTGGGGTTGCTGTTCCTGAAACTGTTAGGGATTCTCCAGCTTTGTATTGGGTTTTTTCCGGTGTTACTGTTATTGGGGTTGCAAATACTGGTAGGATTGCTAAGACTGCTGTTAATAGGATTAATGCAAAAAATAGTGGGGTTGTTTTTTGGGTTGGGATTTGCATTTTGTCTCACCTTTTTTAGTTTATTCTACGATTGTGATGGTTGCTGTGGCTACATCGGATAATGGTGTTGGTTCAGCCCAGCTTACCCATGCAAAGACTTCAACCGTGTAGGTTCCTGCTACTGTTGGTGTCCATCCAATACCGAATTCGTAGGTTTCTCCTGCTGGTACTGTTCCACTGATAAAGCTTAGGTAGACTACTCTTCCAGTTTCATCTTTAACTTGGACAATGTATAACATGGGTTGGTCTTCTGTTGCTGTGTTGGACATTTCGGTGGAAAGCATTACTTGCTCTCCAGCCTTACCTTCAGTTATAGTTTCACCTGTGGTTGGGTCTTTTAGGACTGGTGTACCTGCAGCTATTGGTTTTTCAATGTAAGGTACACCTATTTTGGCTGTATCTTTAATTGTTAATATTGTGTCTACACCAGGAGTCCATCCTGGAATATCAGCTGGGTCAGCTGTTGTATCTCTGTATTTTACAGTAATTGTATCACCTTTGGTTACTTGTAGTTTTGAGCCTACACTGCTTCCTTCGGTGAAGCTTAAGGTTCCTACGAATACTCCTGTTGCTGCACCTGTTTCAATTACTGTTATGGATATTCCTGCTGGGTCTGTTGTTGACCAAACACTAACCTTGTAAGATTCGATTACTTTTGACCTTGTGTTTAGGTCTGGGTCTTCAACTGTGATTGTTGCTGTTTCATTCATAAGGTAGGTGTCTTTATCAAAGGATACTTTACCTGTGTATTGTTTAACGGTGGCTGTAGCTGTAAAGATTACATCAACTCTTCCATCTGCTGTTGCCATATCTTTGTAGGTTACAGTTATACCATCACCGAGTTTAGCTGGTATATCTGTATCCAATACGAATTTAACCTCAAATTCTCCTGTATCTGTTCCTGTTTCAGTTGCTTCTTTTTCTACTGGTTCGGTGTGGCTTGTTGTTGTTATCCATACTCTATCAGCAGGAATTGTATCTACAACGTTGGGGTCAATATTCATATCTGGGTCAACAATGGTTGCGATAACTGTTGCTTTGTCTGGATATTCTGTTTTATCTAGGCTGATACTTCCTGTTGTTGCTGTTACAGTTGCTGTTACAGTTGTTCTTACAGATGCTCCTCCAGCATCAAGGTCATCATTATATCTGAAGTAGAGGGTGTCTCCACGTTTAACTTGGGTTGTATCCAAATAATCTACACCAACAGTGATTGTTGCTTCAAATATGCCTGTGTCTTTGCCTGTTTCAGCAAGTTTAATTTGGGTTCCTCCAAGTTCTCCTGTTGTTGTTGTCCAGTAGTCTACACCACCCCAAGTTTTTACTGGGTTTCCTCCTGGAATTGTTTCAGCTACATCTGGGTTAAGGTTCCAATCTGGGTCTGAAACAGTAACTTTGATCTTACCCTTAATTGGAACCTCAGCCTTATCAACACTAATTACTCCAGTACTTGCTAAAATGATTGCTGAAGCAGTTATATCTCTTTCTTTCATGTTTTCATCTAAACTGTCATGGTATGTTACAATGATTACATCGTTAATTTGCACATCAGCAGGTAGCCAATACTTGCAGAGGAATTCACCTGTGTTTGGACCTGTTTCAGCAAATTGGTCACTTATGTCTGTTTCAGCTATTGCTCCACCAATGTTTGCTCCACGGTCACCTCTAATAAAGGCTGTTCCTGTTGGTAATGCATCAAATCCTAGTGGATTAACATTTAAATCTGGGTCAACAATTGTTATCTTTACCATTTCTCCAGTAGCAGACCTTATACCTGCATCTGCTCCTGGACTGTAGCTTGACTGGTCCATGGATATTGAACCTGTATTAGCTTTAACGGTTGCTGAAACTTCAAGTTTCTTATCCTCTCCTACATCATCCCTGTCATCAAGGTATCTAGCCTTAAAGGTTGGGCTAGCTTCAGATACATGAATTGTTGGTGTGTCACCTGCTGAGCTTGTTGTTGCACTTATCTTGAAGGTTCCAGTAAATTCACCAGTATTTACATCGGTTTCTAAGAGTAAAACTTGGTAGTAAACACCATCAACCGGGCTAAGAACACCTACTGTTCCCCAATCAGTATCACTTTGAATATCACCTGTTCTTGAAATTCTATCAATTGCTGCTGGGTTTAGGTTTAAATCTGGGTCAACAACCGTAATAATTCCAGTTTGACCTGGACTATACCTATCCTTGTCTAGGCTGATGCTTCCTGTAAAGGTCTTAAAGGTTGCTCTAGCCTCAATAGTTACGTCTGTTGAACCTGTTGAAGTCATAGGGTCTGTATATTTTACAGTAACCTTATCACCACCAGCCTCAACCCAGATCTTTCTTGCAGCTGCATCTGTACTTCCAAACTGGAAGCCAAATGTTTTTGTGAAGATTCCAGTGTTTGTTCCAGTTTCCTTAAGAGTCATGGTAAATCCTGTAGTATCACGGGTGCTTGTAACGGTAACATCAACCTCATCTTTTTCTCCAGAGTATAGGTTTCTATCTGGGTCTGTTAAGGTTACAGTTGCAGTATCACTTATCCTATATTCTTCAGCATCAAGTGTCAAAGAACCTGTTGTAGCCACAATTGAAGCATAAGCTTTTCTATCCTCTGTAGCTGCTGCAGTATAATCAACAGTATCTGTGTAATGCACAGTCATAACTTCTCCACGAACAGCCTCTGCAGGTGCACCTAAACTGAAGGTTCCTTTAAATTCACCTGTGTTCGGACCTGTTTCAACTAAGTCAGCGGCAATTGTTGGTGGAGTAGTCAATCCGGTAACACTCATTAAACCAGCAGCTAAAGTATCAGCTGCTGTTGGGTCTAGGTTTAGGTCAACATCTGAAACTACAACTTTAACAGTTGCAGCTCCAACAGCCGTTGGTGGATAACTATCCCTATCTAAGGTAACTGTTGCTTTTGTACCAGCAACCACATCAATAGATACTGTTCTAGCTGCAGCTGGACTTGCATCATGGTAGGTAATCGTGATGGTTTGCCCAGCTGCCACATCTAAAACAGCTATAATATCGTTTGCTGTGAAAACAGCCATATCTGGCTCCATACCTGCAGCAATTTGTGCATAAGTTATTGCATAACCACCTCTTGGGGCTGTTGGGTCTTGGGGTGCTGATGCAGCTGGAACACCAGCTGGTATAAGTGCATCATCAATGGCTATGTAT
>QMXD01000088.1 GCA_003661965.1 Candidatus Hecatellales archaeon | reverse complement strand
GAGTGGGAGCTTCAAGGGTAAGCTTAACACCTTCTCGGAAAACCATTGGTTGACTTGGTGTAACCACTAAAGTATACACCTTGTTTGTGTCATCCCACAGACCTACCCAAGCCGTGTAATTGTCAGCCTGACTGATACCGAAACTGTAAACACCATAAGGCATGAAATCAACAATTAGAGGTTTAGTCTTTTCAATCTCAAGCTTGACAGCAGTATATTTGCTGTCCAAACTGCCATACAGTTTAAGAGTCCAGAACAACAAGAAAACCGGCTTGCTGTATTCACATATTTTCTGGTAGCCTCCTATGGGTAAAGTGTATAGTCTTTTTTGGCCTCATAAGACCATCCATTAAGTAAAGGTAGTAGGGAATACAGATTCAAACCTTAACACCTCCTAGTAATGGACACTTTTACTTTCTTGTTCTTCCTTTTTGGGTTTGGATTGTTGTTGTTCAATCTGTTTTCTTAGAGCTTCAATTTTCAGCCTTTCCTTCACCGTCTTCAAACGCACCTGCTCTGCACTCTGCGAAAAGATTTCACGTAGGCTACCGAGAATTGTTGGCTCTCGCCTAAACCTTTGGAGAGGTCTAAGTGGCGGTGCTTCCTCTTGAACTACATTAACAGAGGAAGGTTCACTAGGGGAGTTTTCAGCGAATTCTGCCTCAACAATCTCGGTCTTGATTTTCTTTCCATTTCGATAGAAGGTTCTGATTAGGCGACCTGTAGCTTTATCCTCTTCTTCAACCACTTCAACATTAGCTGGTTGTTTAACGGTTACTAGCTGAGGCTCCTCGTATTGAGGCTCATTTTTAGCTGTAGGCTGGAAACCAAACCTACCTCGCAAAATTTTCCTATCCTCGAGACCCAGGTTTTTTCTAAACTGTGATAATGCTCTTCTCAGATTTTTCCGCAAAAGGCTAAATCCAGTTTCAACATCACTCATGTTTTCCCCTCCTTCTCATAATTCTCAGCCAACCCTCTTGAACTCTCCACTCAAGAACTTTAACTCTAAATCTGAGAGTTTCATAAAGCCACTCAAACAAGGCTTCTCGAAAACTCACAGCTAAACCCCCTATTCTTCTTCCATTACACACCATTCTTCAGAAAGATATCTGCCGGATTCTTCAAGGGTTGGTTTTTCCTCAATTTTTCTTCCGATCGGACGCATCCCCATTAAAAGAACCTCTTTCAAGCTTCTCACAGTCTCAATCGCCACAGAATATTGGTTAGCGAGAACACGGGAGTTTTGCTCTAACGATTTAACCGTGTTTTCCAAGCTTGAAATCTTATCTTCCAACCTTTTTCTCTCTGCTTCCTCTCTTTTAGCACGCTCCTCTTCAAGCTGTCTCCTTAATTCGTTTAACTCTCCACCGGGATTTCCTCAGCAAGGTTTATGGCAGATTTAAGGTTAGCCGGCACTGTATAGGTGGAGGAGACGGGGTAGACAGGAATTTCTTCTGTAGCCATCTTTATCTGTGTTTGTGTTCCAGCCTTTACAGGAGACTCAATCCATGTCTTATAAACCATAAGATATCCGCCTTTAGGAAGTTTAACCACAGCTGGGTCTCCAACTCCATACTGGTCAAGTGTGTTTTGTTCCCCATTTAACACAAGCCTAGGTGTCGACCAGTTTTCTAAGTCTTTCGTGTAGGAGAGGTAATTTTTAAGCCTTCTGGTTCGTCACGGTGGAAATAGATTCTTAGGCCTTTATCAAAGGGTATGGTGCATGAAACACCACTTCCAAACGGAAGTTTTCTTATCTCTCTAAAGGTTAAACCATCCTCAGACTCTAAAAGTGTTAACTCAGGACCCACAACCATATACCATTTTCCTTTAAACTGGAAGACATCCGGGTCTGCTACAAGACTTCCAGGTTTATGGTAACGGTATCCTTTTTCAGGTGTAAAAGATATTCCATCCTCCGAGATGGCTGAAACAATTTTGTCTTGAGAACCGCTTAAAGGCATGTAGGAGGCATAAAGCCTATAACGTCCATCAGGCAAAACCACAACATCCGGGTCAACCCATTCTGGTGTTAAACCTTTAACTCTCCGATAAACCCAGTTTTCCCCGTCTGGAGATATGGCTACAGTAATCCCCCCATTAAAATAGTCTACATAGTATACACGTAGGTTTCCCTCACCATCAACAATAACATCTGGAACTGGCCTGATCCGCCAAAAACTTATAGGTTTTATTCCAATGGATTCCATCTGTTGAGGTTGCTAAAAGAAGCCTATGGTTCCATGGTCCATCCACTACACCTTTAAGTGGTATCCCAGGTCCTCTACCAGGTGTTACATCACTAACCCATTTGAAAGACTTTTGCTTGGAAGGTTTTTGTTTAGGTTTCTGTTTCTGTTCAGGGGATGGTTTTTGTTTATATTGGGAGGCGAGGATGGCTAGGTCTACAATGTCTATAAGCCCATCACTGTTTAGGTCTGCCTGCTTAATTTTAGCGGTTCTAACCGTGAAGTTTCCATGTAACCCGTTAACCTCAACCGTGTAAAAACCAGCCTCCGATTTGGCTACCTTAAATGTGACTGTTTTTTCTTCTCCCCCTAACACCGTAACCTATATAATACCCAAACCGCCTAAACCAATTCTAACTGTCACCACGAGTAAGGATACCTATAGTCGAAATGAGCTTGTAATTATACAAGGTACGGCTCCAACGGATGTTTACGTGTCTTTAGAAGTAAAAAATCCGTTGGGTAAGAGAATTTTTATTGATAATCCAAAAACGAATAGTAAGGGCGTTTTCACCTCAGCCTTCAGACTGTCAGCTGACGCTCCTTTAGGAACCTACATTGTTACGGCTACTTATGGTGACCTTAAGGTTTCGACAATCTTCCAAGTAACCCTACTATTTCCCTTAGAAGTGACTTCATTAAGGTTATTTGACCCTAACGGTAACCTTATTGATAAGCCTGTTATTGGAAGTTCTGTTCTAATTTCAGCTGACATAACTAATATAGCCTCTGAAGACCAACAAATGATTTACATAGTTCAGGTTAAAGATTCAGAGCTAAGGGTGGTATACCTACAGGCAAATCTTACTCTTTCGGTATAGCATGGATACCTCAAAAAGCGGAGACTTACACCATTCAAGTCTTCGTTTGGAGAAGTTGGGTTGAACCTGTACCATTAGCGGAGCCAACCAATATAGAAGTACTTGTAGCATGATCTTGCGTTATACAAATATGATGTACATATGTTAAACAACATAGAATTTAGCAACGTCTTAGCGTGTCGAAGAAAATCTTGGAAGAAATGTTTATAGGTATGCTATGCATACTTTAGTATTAGGTGTTTAGTATGCCTGTAATTAAGAAAACGGTTGCAATCCACCCGATAATGGATAGTTACATTAGAAAAATATGGTCTTTGCTTGTAGAAAGCGGATATGATGCCACTTATTCAACAGCCCTAAACTTTATGCTACTTGGAGCAATCTTTGAAGCCACCCAAAAGAAGGAAGGATGGAGCGAGGAAACCCGAAGGCTTGTCTGGAGTTTTATGGAGGACGAAGAAACAATAAAGGAACTAAACCTGGAAGACCAGTTGGCAAACCTAACCAACAACATAACATTACCTAAAGAAGTGATAATAGAGTTGCGGGAAAAAATTAAGGTAAAAGAAAGAAGCATAAAACTCAAAAGAAAAACTGAGGGAGGAAAGTAAAGAATTGACCAAGAAAGGCTATACTCACATAATAGTACCAAAACAGCTACATGAAACATTAAGGCAATTAGCCCAAACCTACAACCTAAGCATAGCCAAACTAATAGAAAAACTCCTCAGTATTAATACTGGTATTAATACCAACCAACAAAACATATTAAACCTTAACCTAAACAATCAAAATCCAAGCCTAAAACAGCAAAACAACCATTATTCAAGCTTATTTTCACAAAACAAGCAAAATTTGGGGGTTGTAGGAGGCGAAGCCCCTTACCTGAAGCCCCGGGCGGGATTTGAACCCGCGACCTGCAACTTACGAGGCTGCCGCTATAACCAGGCTTAGCTACCGGG
>QMXD01000087.1 GCA_003661965.1 Candidatus Hecatellales archaeon | reverse complement strand
GGATAGGGGACGTTATATACAACCTACTAAGAGAATTCGGAGTAAACGTAGAGTATAGGATACTATCTGCTCATAGAAATCCTAAGAAGCTAGCTGAATACGTTGAAAGCTGTAAAGCCGACGTTTTCGTCGCAGTTGCAGGCTTATCGGCAGCTCTTCCGGGCTTTATAGCATCCCATACCTTAAAGCCCGTAATAGGCGTGCCTAGGAACGTTAAGCTTGAGGGAATCGATTCCCTCCTCTCAATTGTTCAGATGCCTCCAGGAATACCGGTAGCGTGCGTTGGAATAGATAGCGGAGACAACGCCGCTCTACTTGCTATCGAAATACTTTCCTTAAAATATCCGGAGTTGAGGGAAAAGCTAGCGGAGTATAGGAAACGCAAGGCAGAAAGCTCATCTGAGGTTATAGAATAGCTCACCTTATTTCTTCTTCAATGTACTCGATCATAGATTTAAATATACGCCAGCCATCGGCATGGCCAGAATATCTACGAACCGAGGTATAATCGGGCAGTTGCCAATCGTATACAGCTCGTTCAGGATGAGGCATTAAGCCTAGAACGTTCCCATCTTCGTTGCATATACCGGCTATATCGAACATCGAGCCATTTGGATTAAACGGATATTCGCTATTCGCTGGAGCGCCGTTTGCCTTCACGTACTTAAATACTACTTGTCCTCTTTTGCTCAGCTCCTCCCCGCTTAAACCCTCCCCTAGTATAAACCTCCCTTCGCTATGAGCCACGGGCATCCTCGGTACTTCGTTAACATCGATATATCTCGTAAATATACATGTATTGCTATGGCATTTCAAATAGACCCATCTAGCCTCGAATTTGGAGGAGATATTTGGAGCTAAGGCCGCCTTTGGATTTAAATCGGTTCTCCTCGTAAATGGAAGAACCCCCAATTCAATTAACGCTTGGAACCCATTACATATGCCCAAAATCGGGTTTCCGTTAAGAGCGTACTCCATCAGCTTTTCCATCAACCTCGACTTTAATTTACTAGCCCATATAGCTCCAGCTCTGACTCTATCTCCGTACGAAAAGCCTCCTGGAAGAACTAATCCGTGGTAACTAAACAGATCTACCTCATTTGAAAGGAGCTTATTCGTATGTACGATACAAGCTTCAGCTCCAACCTCTCTTAGAGCCCGAGCGGTTTCCTCATCGCAGTTAGTTCCTGGAGCTCTCAGTATTAATATCCGTATTACCATTTCAACCCCTCCTTCCAAGCCCTCCTTATCTCGCTTATTGGTAGATCTATTACGATCTCTCCATTTATCCCGCTTACAACTAAGCTTCCATCTGAAGATACTTCTCCTATCTTAGAATACGTACATCCTAGATCTCTCGCAAGCTTTTCAAACTCTGAGGCCGATTTCTTCTCAATTTCCAATAAAAATCTACCGTTGCTTTCGGAGAAGAGCACTAAATCGTTCCTGCTAACGCCCTCCCTCCTAACTCTACTTAGATCTACAACCGCACCGTAATTGCTGGATAAGGCCATTTCCGCTATTGCAACGCCTAATCCTCCTTCAGATAAATCGTGACAAGCCCTCACGTAACCTCTGTCTATGGCCTTAGTTACGCACTCCATTGCCTTCCTAGATTCATTAACGTAAACCTTGGGAACGGATTTACCGATGAAGCCCTTAAGCCTATAGTACTCGGATGCTCCCAGCTCTAAGCGCGTAAGCCCTAGTAAGTACAATGGATTTTTAGGAGATTTCAGATCTAGCGAAACCGCTTTTCTAATATCCGGTATTATCCCTATCGCCGTTATTAATAAGGTGGGAAGAACGGGACCTAGAGGAGATTCGTTGTATAAGCTATCCTTTCCCGAAATAAAGGGCGTATTAAAGGCCTTAGAGAAATCGTAACATGCCTTAACCGCCTCAACTAATTGTCCAAGCCTATCCGGTTTTTCCGGATTTCCCCAAGTAAAGTTATCTAGGATAGCTATACGCCTACCTCCAACCGCTATGTTATTCCTCAAGGCCTCCTCTATAGAGGAGGCCGCCATCCAGTACGGATCGATCTTGCTATATTGAGGTTTTAAGCCTACGGAGATAACGACTCCTTTCCACGATCTATCTAAGGGCTTTACTATTGAGGCATCGTTAGGTCCTCCGTGTTCTCCATGTAAAGGCTTTAAGGCGGTATTTCCCTGAACTTCGTGATCGTAGGTTCTAATAATGTTCTCTCTACTCGCTATATTTGGAGAAGAGAGAACTCTTAGGAGCTCATCGTTTAAGTTTTCAGGTTCTGGAAAAGAAGGCTCATCGTAATTCGGAGGAATCCACCTCGCTTTCCTAACTATTTTAGGAGGGCTGAGCAAGAAGCTTACATCTAGATCTACAATTAGGTAATCGTTGAAGAATACCCTAACTCGATTATCATCTTCAAACCTCCCTATTACGGAACATTCCAGCTCTTCCTCGTTCACTATCTTTAAGACCTTCTCCAAGTTGTCCTTAGGAACTCCCATTAACATCCTTTCCTGAGATTCCGAGATCCAGATCTCCCAAGGAGACATCTTCTCTCTAAGGTGTAGCTTGTCCAGCCATACCGTTGCTCCCCCCTTAATTCTGTCCGCCATTTCCACAACCGCGACCGCTAAACCCCCACCTCCTAAATCAGTTATACCGGATCCTAGCTCTTCATCCCTAATCCTAAGAATAGCTCTTTTCAGCTTCTCCTCCTCTATTGGATCCGGTATTTGAACGGCGGGTCTAGAGGAGACTTCGGAATCCTCTCTTAAATCGGCTGAGGCGAAGGTAGCCCCATGTATCCCATCTCTACCCGTTTTATTTCCTATAACTAAAATGTAATCCCCAGGCTTAACTCTACGAATGTACTTAGGTTTAGGAAGAATGCCTACACAACCCGCATATACCACAACGTTTCCTACGTATCCTTCATCGAAGCATATGGCTCCTGTAGTAGTAGGCGTTCCGAAGTTATTTCCGTAATGTCCTATCCCAGCCACTACCCCTCTCATTATATATCTAGGATGTTTAACTCCTTTAGGTAGCTTATCGTAGGGATAGTCTAGAGGACCGAAACATAGGACATCAATAAGAGCGATGGGCTTTGCCCAAACTCCGAGAACATCTCTTATAACTCCTCCTATTCCGGTAGCGGCGCCTCCAAAGGGGTCTATCGCAGATGGATGGTTATGCGTCTCTACTTTAACCGCAATAGCATGTTCATCTGTAAAATCTACTATTCCGGCGTTATCTTCTAGAAAAGATAAAACCCAAGGAGCGTTTATCTCCTCAGTAGCCCTTGCTATGAAGTTCTTCAACATATTATCCGCTACGATCTTTCCCTCATCATTAACGATTAACCCCTTAAACACCTTGTGTCTGCAATGCTCCGACCATAACTGCCCAATGGTTTGCAGCTCTACATCCGTTGGATTCCTTCCTCTCTTCACGAAAAACTCCTTAACCGCTTTCATCTCATTTAGATTTAAATTCAACCCCATTTCGGAGCTTATCTTTAAGAGATCCTCCTCTGACGCCTTTAAGATATCTACTTCGTAAAGCTCAAAGGGCAAAGGTAGCTTATTGTACACCGATCTTCTTCACCTCGTAAATGAACTTATCCTTAACCGGATTCGCTAACAACCTCGTACACATTTCATTAACTAATCTCTTAGCTTCCTCTTCATCTCCAGCTTTAATAACGAACTCGTATACCTTCCCTACTCTCGATGAACTAACTCGATATCCTAGATCGTTTAAAGCCTCTTCAACGGTCTTTCCTTCAGCATCTACTAACCCTTCCTTTAACCATACCTCTACCCTTACCTTAAAGCTTAACATTTTACTTGCCATACACGATGCACTTTTCAGCATAATGTGCGATATCTTCAGCTATACGCCTCGCCTTATCTAATTCCTCGTGGAACGCTACGGCTAACCCCATTCTCCTACCTGGATAAGCGGTAGGCTTTCCGAAATACCAAATATCGCCTCTATATCCCTTCTTCTTAATGTAAGAACGGATCGCTCCAGCCTTCCATCTAAGTACGGGCGCTGATTCGCTAACATCCTCAGGAGCTAATATAACGTGAGCTACACAGTAACTTTC
>QMXD01000086.1 GCA_003661965.1 Candidatus Hecatellales archaeon | reverse complement strand
TAACGTCACTTATCTCTTTTTTCAGGCGTTCTACTGTTTCGCTTTTTCTTTTGAGCTCTTCAAGTTTAATCTCCACCTCTGCAAGCTTATCGCGGAGTTCCTTCTCCTTAACCTCCAGCTTCTTTATCAGGCTTCTTTTTTCCTCTAACTTTCGTAGACAGTTGTTATATTCTCTTTGAAGCTTTTTTACATCGTATTTAAGGGATTCGTCCCTTAAAACCTTCACTCTCCCCTCTCTTTCCTTTATTAATTCTCTCATGATCTCATGTGCCTTATTTAACTCCTTAAGCCCTAGCAGCTCATCTATTATCTCTTTACGTTTGCTAGGTTGGAGATTTATGAGAAACTTCAACTGTTCTTGTGGCACGTAACAGGTGGCTCTAAAAAGCTTATTGGAGATCCCAGTTCTAGTCTCTATCTCCTCGGTTACCCTAGTCGCCTTTTCCCTAGCGATAACCCTTCCATCCTCTAGAAGAAAGGTTTCTGAGGGATCCTGTTCAACTCTCCCCCTCCTTCTAACTAGAGTCCTTGAAACTAGATACCTATGCCCGTTATGTTCAAACTCCAGCTTCACCGAGCATCTACTTACACCCTCTCTTATAAGGGGTGTGTAACCGTGCATACTAAGAGGGGTTTTCTCGCCAAAAAGAGCAAACTCAATCGCCATGGCAATACTTGTTTTCCCCGCACCCTTAGGCCCTATTATAGCTAGAAACTCCTCGTTAAAGTTGAGTTCGAGTTTCTCCCACGACCTAACACCTTCGATTTCAACTCTCGTAATCTTCAAGGGTTTTCACCACCCCATAAAACCTGTCGATAAGAGTGTTAGCCTCGTTAACCCGCCTTTCAGCTAGAAGCCTGATTAGTTGTATGGTGAAGCGCGCGTAATCCCCCGCTTTTTCACCGAAAACTCCTTTAAACTCGTCCTTTAAATATCCTTCTACTATTTCCACCAGTTTTTCTCCCTCTAACCTCTCTACCTTAGCTGGGGCCTCAAACTCCTTAAGTTCGTTGTTAATTTTAAGGTAAAGAGCCTTCTTTACGTACCTTTTCAACCTGGCGGTGTCAATTTGGGCTTTCTTAAAACCGGGAGGTAGCGTCCCTTTTAAGAGAAGAACTAAAACGACATTTTCCTCATCAGCTTCCCTAAGAACCTCTCCAGTTTTTTCCTCTATCTCACTGGGTTTAACGCCGGTTACGTCAAGCTCTAAAATCTTAAACTTCCTAATTCTCTCCAAGCGAATGTACTCGGTTTTAACCTCCCCGTCACCTTCAACCTCAACATAAAAGAAACCTTTAGGGGTTTTTGCCTCCCTATACTCGGTAGTCTCTAGGGCCCCGGGGTAAACTAAAACCCCGCCTTTAAACGAGGTTTTAAACGGCTTATGAACATGGCCTCCAGCATAGTAGTTAAACCCCTGTGGCAATTCATAAGGCTCAACCTCGTAAACCCCCTTTAAGCCTAGGGATGGAAGGTTAAGTGCCTGGTGAAAAGCAAACCCGTTAAACTTCCCCTCCCTAGGCTTAAGATCCTTTCTCACCCTGTACGAAGGCCAATTTTTCTTAAAGACATCCCTAGTCCTAAAATTCCTAATCCCGCACACGAAAACCCTCTCGTTCTCGTAGGGTTTATACGGCAAGTACCAGATGTGTCTGCCCTCGGCTAAAGGCATTAAAACACTCCCAACAGCCGCGTTATAGGGGGAATCGTGGGAGCCGGGAACTACAAGGAAGGGTGCCTTAACGCTGTCTATAAGCCTTATAGCGTCTGCAACCACGGGGTTTGAAGGGTGTGGGTTATCGAAGAGATCCCCGGAAAAGAGTATGAAGTCGGGTTCAAGTTCTCTTGTTTTTTCTATAAACTCTTCAAAAGCCCTTGTAAAATCCATTAACCTTTCGTAAAGGCCGTACTGTCTATATCCCAGGTGAGCGTCCGCGGCGTGAACAAACCTAATCTCCACCTGAATACTCCCCCTTTACTCCATTAACGCTTTATCGACGGCACCTACTTTAATGGTTTTCACGTTTTTAGCCTTAAACTCCCTTACAAGCTCGTTAAAGTGGTGTATCTTAACCGGTAGCGGGAATGGAACCTCGCTTTTATTCGGGTAGGACACTATAGCCTCCCCTACATCTAACATCCTTATTTCACCTAGAAGCGAGTCTAAATCGTCCATCGCATTTTCAACAACGGCTCTCCTACTTCTTTCTTGCGCTAGACCCATTATTACGTTCGTGTTTATGTTTCCGGCCACATCAGGGTCTAATCTTTGTGGAAGCTGGGCGACAACAAGTAACCCAATTCTATATTTCCTACCCTCCCTAGTTAAATCGGCAAAAATGTTAGATCCTTTCTTTAGCACCTTAGCACCCAATACTGACAAAGCTTCCTCTAAAACAACAAGGACTATCGGTTTATTTAATAGCTCCTCCGGATTCTTATCTAATAGGTCTTTTCTGGCGTTTACAAGTCTGCCAGTCAAAATAGATAAAACAGCCCTTTCCTCTATCTCGTCGAGGTTTCTAGTGTTAACTATACATATACAACCCCTGTCTATCTCGTCTAGAACCTCCGCTACTAAATTTCCTTCCTCCTTGACCGAGAAAGCAGGTCTGCTGGCAAGTAACTTAACCTTCCTAATAAGTGCGGATAAGGTGTTTACTCTAACGAGATCTTCAAGCTCCTCTTTACAAAAACTCTTAAGCTCGCCTTGCTCAAGCTCTAAAAGCCTCCTTATCCAGAATGAGCGATACTTGTAGTATAACAACACGGCCGCCTCATATTGTGCCTCGGGGAGCCCTCTAAACACAACGTCTAAGTCGCTAGGTCTTAAGTCTGATAGCGGTATCTTGGGGGAGTTTTCTGCGTGTAAATCGTAGTATTTAATCGTTTCAATGCCTAGCTCTTGTAGCCCTAGGAGTCCTGCCTGGACGTTTTTGTAGTATTCATCGTGTGCATCAAAGACGAGAGCTGAATACTTACCTCTAGGGGCTGTTGCTAAAGCGTAAAGCAACACTTTGACGAAGTTTGTTTTTCCCTTACCCGTTATAGCGTAAACGCCAAGATGCCTGGGTATATCTTCTCCTTTAATTGCAACTCTAAGTTTATAGCTGGATCTAACCCTTATAACACCTATCTCTCGGTCATACTCCCTTTCCTTAAGCTTCTCTATAAAGGCTAGGTCTTCCCTATCTGGCAGGTAAACACGCGATAAAAGCGAGGGCAAATCCTTAGGAATGTAGGGTTTCCCATCCTCCCTAAACGTACACAGGAGAGACGCTATATACACGACTTCTGGAGGGGCAAGTGAGGCGAGGTTTTCCGCGTTTTTGTCTCTTAGCATTCTTCTAGCTATTTTAGCTAAATCCTCTTCTCCTGGTTGTTTAGCGCTAGTAACTCTGACTAGGTAACGTTTACCTGTTAACCTGTCCTCAACCCTTAGAATGTCACCTAGGAGTATCTGTGAGTTCTTATTGCACACGATGTAAACCTTATCCGGAAACTCGCTAGCAAGAACAACACCAATAACCTCACTCAATTTGTTCACCTCAACTCTCTAGTTAAAAGGGAAACTAAACTGTAGGAGGCAGATTCCCCTTTAAGCTCTTCTGAAAGCCTGTTTAACTCACCTAGGAACTCGTTAAGTGAGATGTTTAGGTGCCTATTTATCTTTCTGTATAGCATGGCGAGTACGCGTGGTTTATACTTGATTTCTTCCTCGATAAACCTAGATAGGTAGCCAAGCCTTAACGAGCCGTTAACTAGGTGGAACCTTCTCAGGGCGTTCTCGTCCATTATGTATACAGGGTCATGGATATCAGGTAGGAAGGGAGGGATTCCGTGGTGAACCTCAGAGTCCCTGGTAAACCCTACCGTTAAAACCTCCGCTATACACATCGAGTTAACGTATATGGTATCTTCAACGTCGGGTAGAACAGCCCTTCGTTCCTCGGGCTTTATACCAAGCGGCCTAGGAGGTATAAAGGAGTGAAACTTAAGGTAACACACGATACCTACAACGTCACCACTCCTTGAGCGGACAACGACGAAGTCTCCCATGTTAACTTTATCCTTTTTCTCTCGGTAAAGCCCAACTAATAAGTAGGCGAGCTCACCGCCGATGACCTCCCCTACAGCTTCCTCAGACATAGGTATACCCTCCCTACGCTATGGGCTGTCTTTTTCTAGCCTCTTTAGGGGATATTGACAAGGAAAATCCAAACCTCCTCAATAAAGTGTCTAGAACCCTGTAAAAC
>QMXD01000085.1 GCA_003661965.1 Candidatus Hecatellales archaeon | reverse complement strand
GGCTGAAGAAATTAAGGCTGGAAAAAACAAGTATCTTGTTTTGCTTAAAACAATGTTTAAGCTTAGAAGCTTTATCGACAGGGAAAAACAGCCTAAAGGTCTTAACCTTCCAAGACTACTCCTTGAAATTTTTGTTAGACACAACTATAGGGCTTTAGGAAAATTCCATCATAAGTCGCTTTTTATAGGTATGATGCACTTCCAAGACCTATACAACTGGGATATTGAAAGGGTGAGAAGATGCTGTATCCACTATGTGGTTCCTGACGGTAGGATTATACCGTTTTGCACCTTTAACGTTGTCCCCCAATGGTATAGGGATAAAATCCAGAAAGAGTTTGGGATACCCATAGAAGAATGGGAAAAAAGGACGGGTAAAAGGCTTAAAGACGACCTTTATAGACGTGTTGAACCTCAAACAGACTAAAATGGTTAAGGGTAGGTTGAACCTTGAAAAACACGGGAAACTCTACGGTTTTTTGGAGATTTTAAGACCTTTAAACTGTTTAATGATGGGTTTTGCAACCCTTTTAGGCGCAATAATTACTGTTGGGTTTAGGGTAAACCCTTTCCTAGTTTTTTTAGGTTTTGTTACAGCTTTTACCTTGACAGGAAGCTCTATGGCTTTAAACGACTATTTTGATAGGTTTGTCGACCTTGTAAATGAGCCTACACGTCCAATTCCAAGGGGGACAATAAAACCTAGGGAGGCTTTAGGTTTTGCTTTTTTTCTAGCCTTTCTAGGTTTGTTTTCAGCCTCTATTACAAGTTTAACCGTTAAAAGTTTAGGTTTTCTTGTTTTGGTTGTTGCTTTTTTGGCTTATGGGCTTTCAGCCTACTACAACGTTAAAGGTAAAAAGTATGGTTTTCTAGGAAACCTTATGGTTAGTGGTTGTGTGGCTGTCCCCTTCCTATATGGAGCCTTTATGGTTGGATTTTTTCCAAAACCAGTTCTCTTAGTTTTTGCTTTTCTAGCTTTTCTTTCAAATACTGGAAGGGAGATAATTAAGGGTATTGCTGATGTTGAGGGTGATAAGCTTAGAAACGTTCAAACCTTAGCAATAAAACTAAACCCTAAAAAAGCATCTTATGTTGCTTCGGTTTTTTATGTTTTGGCTGTTTGCCTAAGTTTTTTGCCACCCATGTTTGGCATGGTTTCTTTATGGTATATTCCGTTTGTTGTTGTTGCTTGTGCTGGTTTTCTTTTTATAGCCTTTTACACGGTTAAAAACCCATCAGCAAAAAACGCAAAAAAAATGAAGAAGCTTTCATTGTTGTGGATGGGTTTTGGGCTTACTGCTTTTCTTGTTGGTAGTATTATGTGAATTTTTGGGTGGTTGGGATGGTTAAAATTTCTGTGGTTATTCCAGCATGTAACGAGGAGAAAACTGTGGGAGATGTTGTAAAAGGCTGTTTTGATGTGCTTAAAAGTTTTGGTTGCGAGTTTGAGGTTATTGTTGTTGATGACGGCTCCACAGATAAAACCTTTAAGGTTGCTAAAAAGGCTGGAGCAAAAGTTTTTAGACATAAAAAAAGTTTAGGTCAGGCTGTAGCGTTAAAAACAGGGTTTAAACATTGTTTTGGTGATATTGTTGTAACCATGGATGCTGATGGACAACATAACCCCAAACTACTAAAACCAATCCTTAACGGTGAAGCAGACATGGTTATAGGTTCACGTTACCTTACAGGTAAATCTGGGTTTGGATTTTATAGGGAAATACTTGACAAGATTTTTATAAGCCTAATAAGGATTTTAACAGGGTTAAAGCTGACAGACACCCAATCAATGTTTAGAGCTATAAAAAGACAGGCTCTCCTTAAGCTTAACATAAAAACAAGCTATACGATGAGCACGGAAATGGTTATTAAGGCTTGGGGGGAAGGGTTAACAATAAAAGAGGTTCCTATAGAGGCTTTAAGTAGAAGGTATGGGAAATCCCATATGGGGATACTCTTCCCCATAAAAACACTCCTAATAATATTTAGAAGCATTATAGAGGTAAGGTAGAGTGGTTAGGGTTGGCTATACCCTTCTTCCAAGGTAAACCTGACAAACCAATTAAAAGCGTTCTTGTTTTTAAATGGGCTTTTAGTAGTGTTATAACCAGTATGGATAAGCTTGAGGAAAGATTAAAAGACAACCTTTTCTACGTTTTAAGACCTAGAAACGATGTGATAGCCGCAACAAGCCTAACAAACCCATCCATGATAATATTTGTTATAATCCAAAGCAGTGAAAACGGTGGAGACGTTATAGTGCTTCAAAACCCTGGAGGATGGTATAGTGAAGAGGATATAGTTGAACATATGCCACTCTTCTTTAAAACCGCTGGAATAAAAATGCAAGATTAAATATGCTTTAAACAAAAAATATTTTTGGGTGAGGCATCCAAAAATGATGGAGTTTACGGTTGGTAAAACAAAAATCCGTATTGTTAAAGGTGATATTACAGAACAAGCCACAGACGCCATCGTAAACGCTGCAAACCCAAGCCTAATGGGTGGAGGGGGAGTTGACGGTGCAATCCATAGGAAAGGTGGACCAAAAATCTTGGAGGAATGTAAAAAAATCCGTAAAACCCTCTACCCAAACGGGCTTCCAACAGGAAAAGCAGTAATCACAACAGGTGGAAACCTAAAAGCAAAATATGTTATCCACACAGTTGGACCTGTTTGGCATGGCGGAACCAAAGGTGAATCTGAACTTTTAGCTGAAGCCTACAAAAACTCTTTAAGCCTAGCTGTTTCTAAAGGCTTAAAAACAATAGCCTTCCCATCCATAAGCACAGGAGCCTACGGCTACCCAATCGAAAAAGCCTCTAGGGTCGCCCTAAAAACCGTTAAAGAGTTTTTAGAGAAAGAAGATAAACTTGAAGAAGTTGTTTTTATTCTTTTCAGCCAGCCAGACCTAGAAACCTACGAAAAAACAGCAAAAGAAATCTTTAACCTTTAACGGTTTAAAACATATAATGCAGTACAATGCGGTGTCATGCACAACCCAAAAACCCATTCTGGTGAAAAATAAGCCTTGGAAACAAAACCAGTAACCTTCTATTCTGAGGGTAAAAAAATTTATGGGAATCTTCATCTTCCAAACGCTGAAAATCCTCCCTGTGTTATCACTTTGCATGGTTTAGAAAGTAGTAAGGATTCTGGTAAATGGCTTGTTTTTGCCTTAAAACTTTGTGAGGCTGGTTTTGCATGTTTAAGGTTTAGTTTTAGGGGTTGTGGGGAGGGTGAAGAGAAAAGTGAGGGTGATTTTGAGGATACCTCTTTAACAGGTAGAATAAAAGACTATGAGGAAGCCCTAAACTTTCTTAGGGATACGGGTTTAGTTGATATGGGTAGGTTGGGGGTTGTAGGTTCAAGTTTTGGTGGTATGGTTGCTATTGCATCAGGAAAAAGGGTTAAAGCAACAGTTATTCTTTCAACCCCCTACACACTCTCCAAACCCATAAACCTCCAACTAAAAACCGAAAAAAACTATTGGATACTTCCTTCTGGTAGAAGGCTTAAAAAAGATTTTTTTGAAGACCTAAAAAAATATGATTTACTTAAAGCCGTAAAAAATGTTTCTCCAATCCTTATAATTCATGGAAGCATGGATGAGCTTGTTCCTGTTGAACATGCATACATGCTTTATAAGAATGCAAAAGAACCTAAAAGGCTTGAGGTAGTAGAGGGTGGAGACCACACTTTTTCAAACCCTAAAAACCTAGACAGGGTGATAGGTTTAGCCTTAGAATGGTTTAAAAAATATTTGTAGGTTGGATGGATGGGTTTGGGTTGAAGCCTAAATTTGTTGAAGAATTTTTGTTTAAGCCTAAACCACCATACAACCTACATCTCACGGTTAAAGCCTACAATTTTCCATGGTTTTTTAAAAACAAAAAGTCTATAATTCCAATAAACATTGAAAACTCAAACTTTTTATGTTTAACCTATAGGGGTAAACAAAACCTAATCCACTCAAAAGTTTATGCTGTTGAAGATGAAAACACTATAAAACCTCAAAAGATAGAGGAAAAAATTAGGTTTGTTTTAGGTTTAGATGAGAACCTCCTAAACTTTTACCAGATGATTTGGAGAGACCCAATACTTTATAATGTTCCAAAGGTTTTGGCTGGTATGAGGCTTAGAACAACAAGCCTATGGAACTCTCTACTTATAGGGGTTTGCCAGCAAAACGCAAGCTTTCTTCAGGGTTGGAGGATGGTTTTAAACCTACACAAACTTTTTGGTGAAAAACTAAACTTTTTTGGGAAAAAG
>QMXD01000084.1 GCA_003661965.1 Candidatus Hecatellales archaeon | reverse complement strand
TGTTATCTCCTCTATAACTTCAGCCTCCCCCTCAAACATACGTTTAAAAAATGGGAGTTTTCTTCTAGCCTTAACCACCTTATAGGCTGCAAAAATAAAGATTCCCCCAAAAACCAAGGGAACGACTATGCTTGTAAGATAAAGGGTTGTTAACCAATCTTTAGAAATAACCCATTCTCTCGGAAAAAGAAGTAGGCTTCCAACCAGTATACATATTATACCGGAGCCTCCAACTATCCCAAACCCTGGTGTAAAAAGCTCGTAGAGGAGTAGGATAGCACCAACAGCCATCAGTATGAGGGCTCCAAAACTTACGTTTTTAATCATACCTAAACCTATCAACCCAAGCAAAAGTAGGATTCCTCCAACAACCTCCCCTCCAACCCCTGGTGAAGCTAAACCAAAGATTAGTAGGTAAAGTCCAACTGTAAGCATAAATAGGGCTATCATAGGTTCTGAGAGGATTTTAAGGATAGCTATCCTTAAACTTGGAGACCACTCAAAAATTTTTGCGTTTCTACTTTTTATTGTAAAGCTTCCTGAGGCTGTTTGAACTGTTAACCCATCAATCTTAGCCTTTAAATCCTCCAGCGAGTCTGCAACAACCTCAACAACGTTTAGCCTTTTAGCCTCCTCAGCATCTAGGTTAAGGTTTTCTTTGATAAAAAGTTTGGCAACAGCCTCATTTCTGTTATGCATTTTAGCTTTTTCAACAAGAAAGGCTGTAAGTGCGTTAATTGTTTTTGTGTCGTTTATGGGTTGGCTTCCTGTAAAGGATAGGGTGACAGGTTGACATGAGCCTATAATGGTGTGTGGAGCCATAGCAGCAACATGGGTTGAAAGTAGAATGTAGGTTCCAGCAGACCATGCTGTTGCACCACTTGGATAAACGTATCCAACCACAGGAACGCTAGACCTTTCAATAAGCTTAATTATTTCAAAGGTTGAGTCAAGACTCCCCCCAGGAGTATTTAACAAAAGTATTATAGGAGTTTTTGTTTTTTCTGCGTAGGTTAAAGCCTCCTTTAAAAGTTCAACAGACATCTGGGAAACAGTTCCCTCAAAATTTACAACAACAAGCCTATTCGAGTTTTCAGAGTAACATTTAGCTGTTAAACAGGATGTAACAAGTAGAAGTGAGAAGGTTAATGTTAGAAAGAAAAGAAAAAATGTTTTTTGTTTTTCGTGCAGCAACTTCACCCAGACTGGGTTTTTTTAGCTACCTCTTTTTCACCTTTTACAATACCCAGTAAGGTTGCTAGGTCTCCTCCTGTTTGACCCATACCTGTAACAACAATCATGTTTTTTTCTCTTGCAATCTCAGTATAGGTTTGAAGTTCTCTAAGCCTCATAGCCATAGGGTTTACTTGGTATAGTTTTGCAGCCTCAGCCATTTTAGCTGCAGCCTGATATTCACCCTCAGCCATAATTATCCTTGAACGTCTTTCCCTTTCAGCTTCAGCCTGTTTAGCTATAGCCCTCTGCATCTCTATTGGAAGTGAAACATCTTTTATTGCCACCTGAACAACTTTTATACCCCATGGGTCTGTTGCAGCATCTATAATTTCGGTTAAACGTTTACCAAGCTCTTCACGTTTTGAGAGTAGGTCGTCAAGCTCAACCTGACCTATTACATCTCTAAGGGTTGTTTGGGATAGCAGGTTTGTTGCGTAAATATAGTTTTCAACAGCCACAACAGCCTTTATAGGGTCAAAAACCCTATAATAAACCACAGCATCAACATCCACGGTAACATTATCCTTTGTAATTATTCTTTGTTTTGGAACATCAAAACTTACAACCCTCAAATCAACAACCCTAAAAACATCCACCACGGGAATCCTAAAGAATAACCCTGGACCTTTTGCACCTATAAGTCTTCCAAGCCTAAAAATTACTGCACGTTCATACTCCTTTACAATTCTTAAGGCTGATGAAAGAAAACCTAACACTATTATGAGTATCAGGATGGACAGAAAAATTGATGCTATTGATGACATTATGTTTTCTCCCCTAACAAACAAACATACTACTATTCTAATTGAAACCACACGATTTAAAGTTAAAGAACACCAAAAAATATTGAAAACTTATGGTAAAAATAGTTGGAATAGATTTAGCTGGTGTTGAGTCAAGACCTACAGGCTTCTGTATCCTAGATGAAAAGCTTAAAACAGAAACAAAAATCCTGTATAAAGACGAGGAAATAGTAAAGGAAGTTTTAAACGTTAAACCTAGCCTTACCAGTATTGATGCACCTTTAAGCCTACCAAAAGGTAGATGCTGTTTAAGAGACAACTGCCCATGTAGAAAGGCTGGACATCTAAGAAAATGTGATAAAGACATTTTAAGGCTAAAAATAAGGCTTTTCCCTGTAACCCTAGGACCTATGCGTAAACTAACCATGAGAGGGATAAACCTAAACAAAACCCTAACAAGCCACGGATTTAAAGTTGTTGAAACCCTCCCCTCAAGTGTAAGAAAAATTTTAGGTTTCCCAGCCAAAACCGAGGGTGTAGATAGACTTAAAAAAGCCCTAACCAGCTATGGAATTAAAGGACTAGAAAACAAAAGTCTTTCAGAACATGAGCTTGACGCTGTTCTTTCAGCCCTAGCAGGTAAACTATACCTTGAAGGTAAAGCCTTAGAGGTTGGAGACCCATCCGAAGGCTTAATAGTAATCCCAAACCCAAAACTCTACAACTACCCACACCAAAACCTTATCTAGACGAAAAACAATCTTATCGCTTAGGGCTATGAAGAATCTAGCCCAACAGAAAAAAGATGAAGTAGATCTTGAGTTCTGAGCCCCCACAACCAAAACCAGTTACATGGTTTTATAGTGTGTAATGCGGTGCAATGCTGTGTAATGCACAACCTTAAGGGCTAAACAGGTAAACAATTTTTAGCTTATGCTTTTTCTCTCCCAAACTGATGGAAGTTTTAACCTTTTTTTTACTAGGTTAACTCCCAGATAGCAGAATGGTGTATCTAGTAGGGCAATTATGTATTTGATAAACCATAGGGTTAAAATCATCCATATCAAAGTGTTTAATGGTGCATGGTAAACTAGGATGTTTGCTATAAGACTAAAGGTTACGGTGTCTATTCCTTGGCTTATAATCGTGCTTGCATTGTTTCTAAGCCATAAATGTTTTCCACCTGTTTTTTCACCCCCAAAATGGAAAGCATAAACATCGTGGGTTTGAGATATAAGGTATGCAACCATACTTGCAAAAACAACTCCTGGGACAACACCCAAAACCCTACTATAGGTTTCCTGAAAACCTTTTTGGAAGGATGCTATAGGCATTAAAACATCAACAAAAACCAGAAAAACCATAACAACGTTTGCAATAAAACCACCCAAAACCACACGTCCAGCCTCACCCCTCCCAAAAAACTCATCATAAATGTCGGTGCAAAGAAAGGTAACACAGTAGGCTAAAGTTCCAGCAGGAAAAACAGCATACATACCAAAAAAACCAAACTCAATCATCTTACTTGAAATTAGGTTAGCAGTAACAAGAGAAGAAACAAAAACAGAAACCAAAATTATTCTTAACCCGTTAGCAGGCTGACCTTCTAAACCATCCATAACCCCTTTACACCTCCAAGCATTCTGCTGGAGAGGTTGATTTCCCATTCGGTTTAAGCCATCATCCAGCCTAAACCACATCTTGGGTAACGGCGGAGCTCTACCCGCCGGGGGATAAAACCCCAAACAACAGTTATAACCTTTCCCTTCAACCTACATATAAAAATTTGCATGGTTAACCGGTAAAGGCTTTTCAACAAAAACCTTTTAAGACAAGTTTTCCTTAAAGGGTTTTAAAGTTTAACGGTAAAAACTGTTTTTAGAGTTGGTTGACATGTGTTTGAGGTTTGAGAAGCTTAGAAAACTTTCAAAGACTGTCTAGGAGTATTCTGGTGTTAGGATGCCTCCAAATAAGGCTGTTGTTGGTGATAGTATCTTTTCGATAGAGTCTGGTATAATTGCCTCATGGTTTGAACGTGTTGATGAGCTTAACTTTATCCTTGAAATTTTCCCTTTTACACCAGAATTTGTTGGACATGAGCCTCCAAACATTGTTCTTGGCAAAAAAGTGGTAGGTCAATATTACTTGTAGAGCTAAAAAGCTTGGGTTAGATGTGCCGTCAGAAAAAATTGATGACATTTTGATGGAGATTAAGAAAAGGTCTTATGAGAAGGAAGGTTTGCTTTCGGATGACGAATTTAAATCGATAGTTAAGGGTTTTAGGTAGCAAAAACTTTATCATCCATTTTTTCTTTTAGATGAGTGTCTAAATTGTTTTCTAGGGTTTTGGTTAAGGCTCCAGCTAGGCTTCATCTTGGAATACTTGATATGAAAGGTGACCTAGGAAGAAT
>QMXD01000083.1 GCA_003661965.1 Candidatus Hecatellales archaeon | reverse complement strand
TGGGCAGAGTTGTTAAGGCTAGGCTTCAGAATCACTATGTTTCTGAAGCTGCTGAAAAGGATAGGGTCAGGCTTGAGGGTTTAGGTTTTACTGTTATTCCTTTAGATTATCCCCCTGAGCTTGTTTTTACCAAGAAGCAGCATGAGCAGTTAAAATTTCCTTATGATTATCGTCCTGATTTTTTGGTTTTGAAGCCTTATGGTCCATGTTTTCTTTGGGAGGTTAAATATCGGAACTATGATCCTGGAGATGCTGTTTTTGATGAGTATTTTCTTGTACCCATAAGCCAATATAATATGTTGCGTAGATGGGAGCAGCATTTCAGGATTCCAGCCTATATTTCTGTTTGGTTTTGGAGTGAATGGTTTGGCTACGCTAGAATAAGCAGCCTACCTAAACTTGGAGAAATTCATTCTCAAAAACATAAGGATGTTTTTGTTAAGCTTCCACTTTCAAGCCTAAACACTAACCTGGAAAATCTTCTCAAAAACCTAAACCAGCTTAGGCTTCGAGCCTAGCTGGGGGTAAGAAAAAGAAACCCAAAAAATGGAGGTGATAGTTCAAGTTGGAAAGTGTTCAAGTTCAAAATAAACTTTCCGAAAAAGAGAAATGTATTTTCCACTTTGCAAAAAACCATTATGCAGCAATTCTTGGGGATACGAATAGGCTGCTTGAATATGCAAAGCTTGTTGGAACCCACGATTTGGTAAGAGTCCTCGACATTATCTTTGATAAGCTACATGAAATTGAGGAGGCTGCAAAAAATGGGTAAGATTTTCACAGGTATCGGAGTTTATGGGATAACATGCCGTAAACATGTCTTGGATTTACGTGGTTTAGAGATTCCACCTAAAATTGTCAAACGTGTAACGGTTGAAATCCAACTTGAAATCCTGCTTCAAAAAGCTGGAATTGAAGACATGGAAAAGGAGGATTGAAGGTTGAAAATTAGAGTTTTTGAGTATAGTAGATTGTTTAGTTTTGGCAATTATCAGAACGAGAGAATAGGGTTTCATGTGGAGATTCTAGAGGGGTAGGGTATGTTTAGTTCTCCTTTTGAGCATTTGAGGTTTGTCATGGGTGTTGGATTGGATGTTAAACGTTTCTTTATGGCTAGGTACAGGTTTTGGAGGAAATATTGGGAAGTTTACCAGGCTACAAGCCATGAATGGGAAACAGCTAAAACCATAACCAACAAACTTGAAGACCACTACACAGTCGACAGAGTTAGAGTCATCCTACGAATTCTAAAAAACTTGGGTTTGGTTGAAAGCTGCTGCATAAACAAAAATTCACCAACACTATGGAGAAAAGTTCACCGTACCCAATACAAAATTCTACTAATTTTGCCTTGTAGCAGTACAGCCTATTTAGGCGATTACCGTTTAGCTCCAAGTTGGAAGCTTATCCTTAAACATATTCAGCCTTGGAGGAGCCAAGTTAAGCTTGCAGCTGTAGAATGTATTAACAATTATGGGTTACTGTTGGAGGATGAGGCTTGGAAGGTTAAAGGCTACGACATTTATCCTTCATGGGATTGGTTTAAGCGGAATCCTGAAAGGTTAGAGGCTCTGAAAAACACCTTAGCCAAGCAGCTTCAAGAGTTAGATGGTAGGTTTCAAGCTATAATTGCTTATGTTAACGTTAAAGCTTACAGGCTAGCCTTAGAACAAGCAGCAAAAGAAGCAAACATCCACATAGACTTTATCGACTGTGGTTTCAGCCCACTAAGCTTCAGAAAAAACATCCACAAACTAACCAAAAAACTACAACAAATTTTCCAACAGGAAGCTTGAGGGAATGGTTTTGGATTTGGAGGAGGTTAGGCGTAGTTTTTCTGATGTTTTGGCTAGGCTTGATGGTTATATTAGGGAGCTTCAGGCTGAGAGGGAGAGGTTGGTTAGGGAGTTTCAGGATAGGTTGGATTTGGTTAAGGTTTCTAGGTTTGATTTTGAGGCTTTAAAGGAGTTTTTTGATGAGCCTTATGTGGTTATTCCTAAGCGTAAAGACGAGTATTATGTGATTGCTCCTCGGTGGCTTAATTTTGCTATTGGTTGGTTGGAGAGGCAGACTAAAGGATACAACATTTTTGTTGTTAACCGTTACGTGGTTTGGCTTTACGAGCCTCCAGAAAAAATTAAGCAGCTGCTAAAGTTTCCTGAAGCTTTACCGTTAAAAGTTTTTGATGGTATGCTGCTTACAGGGAAAGAATATCAGGCTAAGGCTTGGGAAAAATATAGACAGTTTTTAGCTGCTAGGGTTGGAGAGGATCGTATCCGCATCAAACGTGGATATGAGTTTAAGCTTATAGCTAAACTTATAGAAGACGGAATTTTGCCTTTTGTCCCTAGACCTGTTGAAGATGAAGATCTTAGACCTTGGATTGGTTTAAACCTTAGAAGCTACCAGGAGGAGGCTTGGAAACGTTTCTTGGAGACCGGAGCTATAGGAGTATTTTGGAGTTTTGGAGCTGGTAAAAGTCTTTTCGGTTTATATGCTCTAGCTAGAATTAAGGGGAAGAAGCTTGTAGTTGTTCCAAATTTAACGTTAAAAGAGCAGTGGCTTCAAAGAATAAACCAGTATATTCCTCAATGGAAAGATGAGGTTGAAGTTGTAACCTATTTGGCTTATGATAAAGTTAAAGACCGAGAATATATGCTTACAATTTTTGACGAGGTTCACCATCTACCAGCAGATACTTTTATTCGACTATCTACAATCAAAACCAAATATAGGATCGGTTTAAGTGGAAGCCCGTTTAGAGAGGATGGTAGGGAAAACTATATTTTTGCTTTGACTGGTTTCCCTGTAGGTTTAAGTTGGGAAGATCTTATTAGGCTTCAGGTTGTTAAGGTTCCAACCTTTAAGGTCTATATTGTCAAGGATAATGTTGCTAAACTGAGGAAGCTTGAGGAGTTGCTTAGGCTTCCAGTTAAAACTATTATTTTTTGTGATAGTCTTGAGTTTGGGCAAAGGATAGCTAAAAAGTTTGAGATTCCCTTTGTCTACGGAGAAACCAAGGAAAGGCTGGAAATAATCAGGAATAGTGATGTTTGTGTTGTAAGCAGGGTTGGAGATGAAGGGATAAGCATACCGGAAATTGAGCGAGTTATTGAAGTTAGCTTTCTCTACGGTTCCAGGATGCAGGAAAGCCAAAGGTTTGGTAGGCTTATGCATACAAAAGGAGAAGCTGAGCCTGAACACATCATAATCATGACCCAAGAAGAATACCAGCTTTACAATAAACGGCTCTACGCAATAACCGAAAGAGGATTCCACATAGAGGTGATAGTAGTTTGAGTAGAATGTTTGGCTTTATTGTTAAAACCTGGAATCCTGTTACTGGTTGTCTTCATGATTGTTATAATGGTAAATGTTGGGCTAGTTTAATATGTAATAGATTTAAAAAGAAGTGGGGTTATGACTTTTCTCCAAGATTTCATTTTGAAAGGTTAAACGAGAAATTTAAGCCTAACACTCTAGTTTTCACGGTTTCTATGGGAGACTTGTTTGGATGGTGGGTTAAACCTGAATGGATAGAAAAAATATTAAACAAGATAAAGGAAAACCCTAAAACCACTTTTTTCCTTGAAACAAAAAATCCTCCTCGATATTGGCATTTTTCAATTCCTAAAAACACAATAAAATCTACAACCATAGAAACAAACCGTAACTATAAAGTTTCTAAAGCTCCATCACCACTTGAAAGATATAAAGCCTTCAAATATTTGGATGGAGTAAAACATGTTTCAATAGAACCTATTATGGATTTTGACCATGATGTTTTACTTAAATGGATAAGCGAAATTGAACCATGGAAAGTTTCTATTGGATATGATAACTATAACGCTAAACTTCCTGAACCCTCAATAGCCAAAACTAAAGCCCTAATCAAAGACTTGAAGGCAATCGGTATCCAAGTAGAAATAAAAAACCAATTTTTAAAGGAGGTTGAATAAGTTTGAGTTTGCAGTCTGAATCTGAAAAGGTTACTAAGGTGGTTCAGGAGAATAGGCAGCCTATCACAGTTGAGCTTAACAAAACAACAAGAGGCTATACTTGGAGTATAAAGGTGGCTGCTGAAGACTTAAACCAAGCCCTATTTCTAATCGACACCATCAACAGGGAACTCCAAGAAAAATATGGAAACAAAAACATGAAGGAAACGGAGGTTTAACATTTTGGTGTTTAAAAAATTTTCTTATCAGAAAATTCCCTTTAAACTGAATTTTTTGATTAGGAAATTATTTTTCCTTGTCTTTTTAGTTGCATACTGTTTCTTTTTGACGCTTACAAAAAAGAGTTGGAGGGGATGCTTAGGGTAAACTCCCAATAATTTTCTAATCAGAAAATTTGGAGGTATGTTTTATGTCTTTTAAGTTAGATGAGAGACTAGACTTAGACTTTAAGA
>QMXD01000082.1 GCA_003661965.1 Candidatus Hecatellales archaeon | reverse complement strand
AGGCTACGGGTTAACAGACCCCTTTAGGGATGAAGAAGAGCTGGAAATCGGGAAGAAACCCGTAGGTCGCAGGTTCAAGTCCTGCCGGTCCCACCAACCCCTACTTTTAGGGGGTTAGAAACGCTTTTTCTTGTTTTATAGTAGGAAGAGTGATGCGAGGGTAAAGTATAGGGTTAGTCCTGTTATGTCTGCTATTGTTGTGATTAGTGGGGCTGAGATTGTTGCAGGGTCAACCTTTATTTTTGCAGCTAAAATTGGGAGTAAGCCTCCAATTATGCTTGCAACAAAAACTATTGCCACTATTGCCACCGAAAGTATGATAGACACCCTAACACTTTTGGATATTACAAAACCTAAAACAAAAACTATTGGTGAAAGAATTAAACCAATACAAAGGGAAACCACAGACTCTTTAATGGTTATTTTTAGGATGTCATGGATTGTAACATCTCCTGTCGCCAAGCTCCTTATAATGAAGGATGCAGACTGGGAACCTACATTTCCACCAACATCATCAAGTAACGGTATAAAAAAGGATAAAGCAACAATTGTTGAAATAACAGACTCAAAACTGCTTAAAATATTAACTGTTATTGCTTCAAGTAGGCAGAGAACTATAAGCCATACAGCCCTTTTTCTAACAAGCTCAGATATTCTTGCTGCAAGATATGGGGATTTAACAGCCTCCATGTAGCCTCCAAACCTTTTTAGTTTTTCACCACTCTCCTCAACAATAACATCCACAACATCATCAATAGTTATAACTCCTAAAAGCCTTCCATCCTCGTCGATTACAGGTAACTCTAAAAGGTCATATCTAGCCATTATTTTTGCAACTTCTTCTTGGTTTAGGAGTGGGTACACGGTTATTGTTGGTTTACGTGCAACCTCCCCAACCTTTTTATCCCTAGCAGTTATAAGCAAATCTCTAACACTAATAATCCCAACAAGCTTTTTCTGTGAATCAACAACATAGATGTTATGGTTTGTATCGTAGCCTCCAAACTTTGTTTGAACATTATATTCGTCTATAACCCTTTTAACCAAGGTGTCCATGTGGAAAATCGGTATCCTGTTTGTCATAAGCCCTCCTGCTGTGTCAGGTGGGTAGGCTAAAAGAGGTTTAACCTCCTCCCTTTTCCATTCAGGCAACTCTTTAAGCAGGCTTTTTCTTTGGGATATAGGAAGCTTACCTATTAGGTCTGAAAGCTCATCAGAAGGTAGCTCTGAAAGAATTTTAACAAACCTATTTCTATTCATGCTTAAAGCTAACTCTTTTGTTATTCCCATCGGAAGTTTGGCTATAAACTCTTTTACGGTGTCGTCAGGTAGGAGAAGAATAAGCTGTAAAGCTTCATCTTTAGGTAGTCTTTCAATTATTAGGGGAAAATCTTTAGGCTTGATTTTCTCAAGTAAACCTTTAACAGTATCTCTTTCTCTCCCAACAAACCTTAAGACTTCATCTACAACCTTAGCTAAATCTTCATCAGACAAATTTAAACCATCTTCATCCGCTATTAACACTTCATCGGTAAGAAAGACTTTCTTTATATAGCTTTTCCCAACGATTAAACACCACAGTCTTTCCGATAAAAAATAAAAGCAACCTAAATTTTCAGATTTTAGACTAAATCCCCTAAATCCTGTCTTATCTTTCTCAAGAAAACATAAAACTAGAAATCTTTTTTCCCCAAAAAATTCTTACCGTGAAAAAATTAATTTAGTTTAAACTGTAAAGTAAACAATAACCACGGATGGTTAAACCAATTTTTTGGAGGGGGTTATGAGAATGGTTTCTGAGGATTTAGTTGCAAAAGTTGTTGAAGAAACCTATAAGAAGGCTTTGTTAAACCTTCCTGAAGATGTTCATAACGCCCTAAAAAATGCTTGGGAAAAAGAAACAAACCCCCTAGCCAAAAAAAAACCCTAGGTATCCTCCTAGAAAACATTAGAATAGCCAAAGAAAAATCTATGACAATATGTCAGGATACAGGTGTTCCAGAGTTTCTTATAAAAATGGGTTTAAAATTTAGGTTTGAAGGAGACTTTGAAAAAGCCATTAAAGATGGAATTAGAAACCTAACAAAAACAAAAAATTTCCCCCTAGTTCCGCTTGTTGTTCACCCACTAACAAGAGAAAACACCCTAGACAACACAGGAGAAAAAGTCCCCATACTACATTATTCAACCATTCCGAATGCGGACTACGTTGAGCTTACAGCTACTGTTGCACCAGCAGCCCCGCAAACCTTTAGTAACATAAGAATGTATCCTGCTGGAACACCTTTAAACGAAATTAAAAACTTTGTTTATGAAACCCTAGCCAACATTTCAGGTGCTGTTTGTCCACCTTTAATCGTTGGAATTGGGATTGGAGGTCTTTTTGGAAACGTTACACGTCTTGCAAGAGAAGCCTCTCTAAGACCTCTTAACGTTAGAAATCCTGATCCTGAAATAGCCAAACTTGAGGATGAGCTTCTAAAAAACATTAATAGGCTTGGGATAGGACATATGGCTTTGGGTGGTGACACTACGGTTTTAGCTGTAAACATTGAGGTTGGCTACACCCATATCCCATGTTTACCTGTTGCTGTTCAGCTTCAATGTTGGGCTTGCCGTAGAGCAACCGTAAGAATTTATCCTGATGGTAGGGTTGAGGAGGTGGTGTAGGTTTGTCTTTTAGGGAGTTTAAGCTTGAAAGCCCTGTTTCAAAAGAGGAGGTTTTGAAGCTTAAAGTTGGTGATATTGTTTATCTTTCAGGTTTAGCCTACGAGATTAAGACAATCCCCCAATACACAAGAATAATTGAAATGTATAAACGTGGGGAAACACTTCCTTTTAACCTAGAAAACGCAACAATATACCACACATTTTCATCAACCCAAAAAATAGAGGAAAAATGGAGGTTAAACTATCTAGGATTCTTTTCATCCTTTGTTCTTAACAGGTATATGCCTGAATTCATCAAAACATTCAAAATTAGTGTTATCATAGGTAAGGGTGGAATGAGTGACGAAGTTTTAAAAGCCATGAAAGAAACCAAATGTGTTTATCTTGCTGGTGTTAGTGGATGTGCAGCCTACTACACCCAAAAAGTAAAAGAGGTTAAAGAAGTCTTCTACGAAGAATGGGGACCAGACAAAATTAACGTTTACGAGCTTAACGAGCTTGGACCACTAATTGTGGCTATGGATGCACATGGAAAAAACCTATACAAAAAGGTTGAAAGAAAAAAGAAAAAAGCCCTAAAAGAAATACTTACAACATAAAAATACAAAAACAGGGAAATTTGTTGATGCCCGGGGCAGGACTTGAACCTGCGACAACCCGGTCTTCAGCCGGGCGCTCTCCCAGGCTGAGCTACCCGGGCTTTAGGGTTCTATAGTCTTCATTGTTTTTGTTGCTTAAAAAATTTATTTTTTTGTTTTTTGTGGTATTTTTTGTGGTTTCGTTAACTTCTTGGGAGAGGAGGAAAAACTCTTTTTTGGCTAGGTTGGCTAGGGATAAATCTTTAGGCTATTTTGATGAGGAGCTTGATGGTTTAATTTCCCTTATTAATTCTCATCCTTTAATGTATACTACTAGTTGTTGTAGTGGTAGGGTTTCGTTGGTTAAGGTTTTGGGTGGGTGGACAAAGTCTAATGCTAGGGTTGTTGGTAAATGGCATGGGGAGGTTAAGGTTGAAGAGCTTACCAAGCATGTTAAAAAGGATTTGGGTGAAGGTTTTAGTCTTTGGCTTTTACTCCAACCACCAATAATTCATGTTGCATGTAAAGACTTGAGTACTGCTCAAATGCTTGTTTCTAAGGCTAGAAATTCTGGGTTTAAGGAAACAGGAATATTTACGGTAAAAAGCAGCCATATAATGGTTGATATAAAGTCTAGTGAAAAAATGGGTGTTCCAATTGTTTTGGATGGTGAGGCTATATTATCTATGGAAAAAGCTGTAAAGCTTTGTGAACATTTAAATGCTCTACTAAAAAACCTAAAACTTAAAATTAGAAGGTTGGAGGAAGCCTTAAAACAGGAAAATAGCCTAAAGTAAAAAATAAAACGTTTATAAGCCCAACTTTCACATCAATTTTTTGGTGGAAACTTTTGATTATGGGGGAAGAGTGGCTTATCCTCCTCTTTCTTGCACTCTTCCTAATCCTTGGACCTCAAAAAATACCTGAGATTGCTAGGTTTTTAGGTAGGGCTAGAATGGAGTTTGAACGTGGAAAAATGGAGCTTGAAAAAGAGTTAAACGAGTTGAGGGAGGCAGCCTCAAAACCTATCACAAAAACGGTTACAGAAACAGCCACAGAAACCATCCAAGAAGCTGTTGGAAACCCTAAAAAGAAACTTGAAAAAATAGCTCAGGAGCTTGGAATAAGCTTTGATGGGAAGTCTGAGGGTGAGTTAAGGGAAGAAATTATTAGGTTT
>QMXD01000081.1 GCA_003661965.1 Candidatus Hecatellales archaeon | reverse complement strand
GACTATAACATTTATCTTACTTTTATCAAAGCTGGCTGAGATGTCGAAGAGGACATGAAGCCTCCGATATCCAGCGTTCAGCTTTTCAAGCCTTATCATAGCCTATCAGCCTCCTAGATACGCGTCTATTACCTGCGGATCTGCTATAACTACCTCCGGCTTCCCTTTAGAGATTATCGACCCAGAGGCCATTACATATACTTCGTCGGTGTATTGTAGTGCTATGTCGAGTCTATGCTCGACGAGGAATAATGTTATTCCAAGCTGGTCTCGCAGCCTCACGAGCGTCTTGAATATCTCATGTGCTAGGACTGGGTTTACTCCGGCGACAGGCTCATCCATTACTAGGAGCTTGGCGTCCGTCATTAAGGCTCTCCCGATCTCGAGGAGCTTCATCTGACCTCCGCTAAGCTTCCCAGCCTCCTGATCCCATAGATGATCGAGATTTAGAAGCTTTAATAGCTTGAAAGCCTTCTCAACAGCTCCTTCCTCAACCTTTAACCATCTATCTCTTCTTAAGGCTGAGAAGAATCCTTCGCCAGGGTTTCTCGAATAGGTTACGAGCAGGTTCTCTAAGACTGTAAGCTTTCTAAAGGGCTGAGGTATTTGGAATGTTCTAGCAATCCCCTGTTTGAATATGAGGTGGGATGGTAAGCCGGTGATATCCTTTCCATTAAAGAAGATTCTGCCTCGATCCGGTTTATAGACCCCCGTTATCAGGTTTATGAGCGTCGTCTTCCCGCTTCCATTAGGCCCTATCAGGATCGTTACAGTCCGCTCTTGAACATCCAGGCTAACCCCATTTACGGCTTTTAGCCCGCCGAAGCTCTTGACTAGATCTCGCACTCTCAATATTCTCTCCGCCATTTTTGCCGAAAACCATAAAAAAGGGTAGGGTAAAAAGTTTTCCTTCTTACTCCCAGACTATCTCGCCGGTTGCGCTATGATATACTCCGGTAGCTTCCCAAGCATATTCTCCATCGGTCTTAACGATTTCTACGAGCTCGTAGTCTGCTCCTATCCTATCTCCGGTCTCGTCGAGCATTATATGGCCGCTTGCTCCATAATAATGCTCGAGCACCGTTGGTAAAGCGGAGATTATCGCATCCGCATCATACTTGTTCGTCGCTAGAAGTGCTAAGGCAACAACCCAGACAGCATCATAGGAGTTGTAGGCATAGGATTCTGGCGGATGTCCAAGCTTGGACTTAATATTCTCTAGAAGCTCCTGGTATTTCGGAGTCTTGGTTGGAGCGAAGATCGGATTAACGAATCTCACCTTGGATGAGAACTCTGCTACCTTAGGCTCTTTTGCGAGCCTAGCCTCATAAGCTGTTCCATCGCTTCCAAACCATCTAACCTTCCAGAGCACGTCATATTCCGCTGCTGTTAGGAGGAAGGCCCTCGCCTCTCCGAACGCTATTATCTGAACCATTATCTTTTCGGGCGGGACTCCCTGACCTACTAGCCCATTAACTATCTCGGCAAGCTTAGCTGCCTCTGCCGAGAACTCAGTTGCCTCCGGAGCATATCTTATCTCGCCAGCAACAGTTAACCCCAGTTCTCCGGCAGTCTTCTTAGCAACCTCGGCCAATCCATCGCCCCATGCATCACCTCTCCAGACTAGGATTAGATGGGTTACGCCGAGCATCTTCGCAAATCGGGGGCCTATAGGTCCTTGATAGAGGTCATTCGGAACGAATCTATAGATGTAGTCTCCAGCTATGGATAGCTCTGGCGCTGTCGAGGACTGGCTGATAATCAAAATCTTGTTTGCATCAGCGTACTCCTTTAGGTTCCTGACTTCTGAGCTCGCCATCGGCCCTATTACGACCCTAACCCCTTTAGCGTATAGGCTTGTTAGCTTCTCTAATGCTACACTCGGATTGGTCTCCGTATCCTCGACATATAATTTAAGCCTCCAGTTCGCGCCTATCTTTTCAAGGAATTGATTGACTTCTTGAACAGCTATCTATATGACCGTTTTATCATTCTCTCCAAATGCGGCAAGCGGTCCGCTTAGTGGTAGTAGTGCTCCGATCGGGATTTCTCCGCTTAATCCTCCTGCGGCTGGGCTGATTCCTGCTCCGGCGAGGTATGGCGATGCCACTAATCCTATGCCTATGCCCGCGACAAGCATTACGATGGCGAGGACTATTGCAATTACTTTAGAGACTCCTCTAATCTTATTCATCGTCCCCCTCACCTTTTTTGGAATGAGTAAGACCAGAGACTTATAAGTCTTTGACGCGAATTATGTAAATATTCATATCTTGCAATCTTCTCAAAGCTTTGGAAAATCTGGGATAGTGAAAGCTGGAGGGATTGCCTTTGTTTCCGCCGATTCTGCGAGACGCCGTTGTATTCGCGTCGATACTCTCGATGCTTAGCACAGGGCTAACCCTTACCTATATGACTACGAAGGTTCCTAACTTCGCTCATGGAGACTTTGCGGTCGTCAGCATCTATGTAAGCCTTATCCTAGCTGAGATCCTAGGCTTAAACCCGTATTTAGGAATCTTGCCAGGCTTTCTGGTCGGCGGTTTAGCAGCTTTAATCCTCTATCTTCTCATCCTAAAGCCTTTACTGGATAGAGGAGCGAGCTACGTGATCCTCATGATAGCCACCATAGCCTATGATATGATCCTAATCTCGGCGATCAATATACTCGCAGATTATTTAACCGGCGTTTATAAGGTGGTTACCCGATTATTCATACTCAAATCATATGATTTCCAAGTATTTGATCAGCCGGGTATAGTCTTCATAGCGCCGTTAATTGCTATGGCTATGGTTATATCGCTTTACCTCTTCCTGAATAAGACGAAGTTCGGGATAGCTATGAGAGCTGCGATAGAAAATCCATCGCTCGCTGGGGTTGTCGGGATAAACGTGAATCTAACCTATGCTGTCTCATGGTTTATTTCAGGTGGGCTTGCCGGAATTTCGGGAACGCTTATGCCTTTATGGCTTATGTGTAACCCGGATCTAGGCATGCGTCTCATCGTCAGTATTTTCGCCGCGAGCATCGTAGGCGGATTGACTAACATTTATGGAGCGTTTATAGGCGGGTTATTGATAGGTTTTGCAGAAGTCTTGGGGACGGGCTATCTCTCGATTATAGTTGGCTCGTGGATCATACCGTATAGGCCGATAATACCGCTCGTGATGATGTCTCTAACCCTGCTATTCGCCCCTAAGGGTCTGACCGGGATAGCTTGGAGGGAGATCTTTAAGAGGGGTGAGTAGTGCATGCCTCTTCCAATAGCCGCCGTATTCCTGATAGACCTCCTAGCATTCATCGGCATATTCGCGATAATAGCGCTTAGCCTAAACCTCGAATTCGGGTATATGGGAATTCCAAACTTTGGGAAGCTTCTAGCCGTCGCTGGGGGAGCATTCTTCGTCGGAGCGATTCCAGGGAGAATCCTAGCATATACCCTCGGAGCGATGAACGGTCTAGACTACATCAGGGACAATCTAAAGATAGTAAGCGGCCTAAACCAGATACTCTCCTCAAACCCCGCACTCTCAATAGCCTACCTTATACTCTCATTAATCGGCGCAGCCCTAGCAGGAGCGATCCTAGGATATATCGCATCTTACCCAGCTATACGGCTTCGAGAAGACTATCTCACTATAACTCTCCTAGCCATGGCGGAGATCTTAAGGACTATAGGCTATAACTGGCCTGATCTAATAGGCGGTACCAAGGGGATTCCGATACCAGACCCCTTTAGATGGGTTGGTGGGGAGCTTAGGATTCTGGCGGCGACAATTACCATTCTAGCAACCCTAGGAGCAGTCCTAGCATATATGGAGCTGGTAAGCAGATCTCCGCTAGGCAGGGTTCTTAGAGCGATCCGAGATAACGAGCTATCCGCCGAGACCTACGGAAAGGACATCGTAAAATTCAGAATGAAAACGCTGATGGTGGGATCGGCTATAGCAGCTATCGGAGGAGCCTTATACACCTTCTGGACTGCAAGCGTTACCGCAGCAGGATTTCACAGGGTTACCCATACCTTCTGGCCCTGGGTAATGGTAATCGTTGGAGGAGCGGCAAACAACTTCGGAGCACTAGTCGGCGCCGGAATATTCGTAACCCTAAGAAAGATAATCTCCTTCTACAAAAGCTACTTCGAGCCTTACGTCCCCTTTGACGTGGTCTGGCTGGAATACCTCTTCCTAGGCTTAGCATTAATAATCGTCCTAATGTATAGACCTGAGGGTCTTATCCCGGAGAAGCCTACGAGGACTCTCAGCCCTGATAGACTCCAGCGAATAATCTCAAAGATCAGAGGTAGTGGAGAGGCTTCTAAGGAAGGGTAAAGACGATCTTCTCATATCCATCATAGCGATCGCCAGTTCTAGCCCACATGACCAGGAATCTATCGCCGTAAACCTCGTATTCCGTCGATGTAACGACGTCTAAGAT
>QMXD01000080.1 GCA_003661965.1 Candidatus Hecatellales archaeon | reverse complement strand
TGGATACGGAGCTCAGGGAGCTTTCTGACAAGCTCGACGCGCACCTTAAAGGCATATCAGAATTTCTCAATAAAACTCGAGAAGAGCTACTTAGCCTTAGAAATACCTTTTCGCAGCTAACCCGGCGATGCATGAGACACATAGAAGAGGCCAAGAGAGGTTTCAGGTGGAGATCGAGGCTGATTCTTCAGGAACTTGAGAGACAAAAACAGCAATTTCAAGAGCGCATATGGGACGTGCGCACTGAGGAGGAGTTCCTGAAGGGTTTCAATACCCTCTCTCTTACGGGAGTCTTGGCTGAAGAGCAAATGCAATCGAGCATAGAGCTTTTCTGAGGGGAGGTATAAAGATGAAGGTTCTAATTGTAGACGATGCTCCTACGGTAAGGTCACTAGTCAAAACAACACTGGAAGCTATGGGAATAACAGTACTTGGAGCATCCAATGGCAAAGAAGCCCTCGACGTGGTAAAGCGAGAGGCTTTCGCTCTCATCATCTCCGATATTAATATGCCAGTGATGAACGGTCTTGACTTCCTCAAAGCTTTTCGTTCCTTTAATAGAAGGACCCCTTTCCTTGTTCTTACTACAGAGTCTGATCCGGGGAAGAAAGAAGTCGCTAAAAGACTTGGTGCTACGGGCTGGATCGTAAAGCCTTTTAGACCTCAAGATCTATCGAATGTGGTGAGGAGATTTGTGAGATGAATTGGCAGGAGAAACTACGCAGGCCTCTCAAAGAGAACGAGAACCTGTATCTCATCCGCTTCAACCTGGGTCCAGAGGTTTTCAGCCGTGGCATAAGGATAGAGTGGTACATTGAGGATCTCAAGTCTTTGGGCGAACTGATACTTGACGTACAAGAAGAAAAGCTTCCTGACGGCGACGAAGTTGCTGAAGACTGTTGCTATGTAGCAGAGGCGCTCTTGGTTAGTGAAGAGCCAGAAGGCACCATTAAAGAATTACTTGAATTTATCCTGGACGATGGCGTCCATATCGAAACCATCTCTACCAGAGATCCTTCACAGGAGCATTTAGAAGAAAAGGCAGAAGTAGAAGAGGTGCCCGAACAAGTCCTCAACGACTACCTAGCTGAAACCGCGGAACATCTCAACTCAATAGAGAACAATTTGGTCCGCTTGGAGCAACAGCCTGGTGAACCTGAGTTACTCAATGAGCTGTTCCGACAGTTTCACACCGTCAAAGGCAACACAGGCCTCCTTCTATCTTTTGGCCCCAATACAGCTTTAGAGGTCTTGAAAAGAATAGCTCATTGCTCGGAGACAATACTTGCAAAAGCAAGAGATGGCCAAAGTCAACTTTCAGAGGGGGAAGTTGAGACCTTATTTGAGGCTCTTGATGCCTTGAGGGAATGCTTCCGATGTTTCAAAGAACGCAAAGCTCTAGAGGATAGGTTTGATGAGTTGACTGCACGGCTTTCTGCTTCTCCCTTAGAGGGAGAATTGTTAGATACCAAAACTCCCAAACTAAGCGATGAAGAGCTGAGGGCATTCAGAGAGATATTCCTTCAATATGGATCTCTCCTAGAGGAGCTGGCAAACAAACAAGAATTATCGACTGAGGAAGAAGAGTTCTTTGAGAGAGCCATTAGGACTCTCTGCAACTCCGCCGAGAATTTGAAACAAAAAAGAGTAGTGGAGCTGCTGCGAACCGTAAAGGTTCCTTCTGATTTGAAAAACATAATAACTCAAATTTCTAAGGAGCTCGAAAAGGCAAAGTCATATGAAAGTCAGAAGAAAATCACAAAGACTGACACCATACAACTAGAATCATCTATACGAGTCACTCAGGAACAAATGGATAGATTGATGAATCTCGTTGGGGAACTAACTGCATTTCGGGAATGGCTGAAGTGGTTTGTACGACATGGAGACGAAACATGGGCAAAGCAGAAGCAGCTTCGAGAACAGATTCAAAGATATTCCAGGTTAGTCGCTGAAGCGCAGCGTACAGCCATGGAGATGCGTATGGTCCCGCTTTACATGCTTTTTCAGCGTTTCCCAAAAGTGGTGAGGGATATATCAAAAGCCTTGGGGAAAAAGGTCCAATTTGAGATCGTTGGTGAGGATACGAAGATAGACAAACTAATGCTGGACCGTCTAGGGGATCCCCTCATCCACCTTGTAAGGAACAGTCTCGACCACGGAATAGAACCCTCTGAGGAAAGAATCGCGCAAGGCAAACCAGAAGCAGGCAGATTGGTGCTGCGAGCCTTCTACACAACAGAGGGCGTTGCCATTGAAGTCGAGGACGATGGGAGGGGAATCGATCCGGATATGGTAAGACTCAAGGCCGTGGAAAGGGGCCTACGATCAGAAGAAGAAGTTATGAAGCTAAGTGATGAAGAGGTTATCTCCCTCATCATGTTGCCAGGGTTCTCAACTAAAGAGGAGGCGACGGAACTCTCGGGGAGGGGTGTAGGTATGGATGTAGTGAGTTCCTCGGTCGAGGCCATGGGAGGTAAAGTGAAGATCTCCTCCCGTCGTGGGGAGGGAACATTAGTAAAGCTGATTCTGCCTTTGACTTTAGCAGTTCGTAAGGTCCTGATCGTTAGAAGTGGGGAACTCCTCTTTTCCCTCCCTGTTGAGCAGCTGAGGGAGGTTGTGAATCGCCCAGAGTTCCAATGGATCGCTGATAGGCCCTTTATGGTGCATAGAGATGAGGCCATCCCTGTTGTTCCTCTAGGCTCGATCTTTGGGCTCGGGGATAGCGATGTAGCCGCCGCTAAGAAGGTGGTCCTTTTAAAGGAACGTGAGGAAGGCATCTTGGTCGACGAAGTGGTAGGGCTGACAGAGACAGTGACGAAGCCAATGCCAAGAATGTTAAAAATAGTGGAAGAGCTTGCAGGAATTTCGATCTTGGGGAAGGGAGATATAGCTTATCAGCTTTCGCTTTGACTTGGCGACGCTTGACATCTTCTTTAGGTCTAGCTATTCTGTTATTTGTGTGGTTTATGGTCAGCTTCAATTCCTTCAGCAACTTTGGCCCTCATAGCAGGGCACACCTTTTTTCCACATTAACAATTGGGGAAGACAGTCATGTCAAGCAATCTGCGCGTTGGACTAGGCTATAGTACCAAAGGGAACTCTTACGGAGCTGGTGTGGCAGCAGCGTCTGAAGCTGTCAAGACTTCGGGCTCCCCCATGCTGACCTTTCTTTTTACCACTGACTCATATGATCAAGAGGCAGTATGGGAAGGCGTCAAAAAGATAGTGAAAGATTCAAAGCTGGTCGGCTTCTGTGCGGGGGGTGTGATCGTAGGAGACTCAGTAATACGTCAAGGTGTAGGGGTCCTTACTCTTAGCGGCCAAGAGCTCCGAGCGGCTACTTCCCTACGAGGTGGATTGGACAAGGACCCCTTTGGGGTGGGTTGTCAAATAGGCGAAGACCTCCTCGCTAGCAATATTAGAAAAGGGACCGTCTTTGTATTTCCAGACGCCTTTGTCACCGACGTTTCGGAAGCCCTTCGGGGCCTATACAGTACAATGGGAGCCAATTTCAAATATATCGGAGGGGGTGCAGGGGACAATCTCAGATTTTTTCAGACTTTTCAATTCACTGAAGCAGGCATCGAGGGCAGGGCCTTAGCAGCAGCCCTGATTGATGGCATGGCTGTTAGAACAGCCATAGGACATGGATGGAAGCCTCAAGGGGAACCTCTTATAGTAACCGAAGCAAGGGGGAAAAGAGTCTTTGAGATCGACGGCAAGCCTGCCTTTGAAGCTTACTCAAACCGTCTCAGGGGCATTCCCAAAGGGCAATTTGCGGAATACGGAATGCGACATCCCCTTGGGTTCCCTGACATACGGGCCAATTATTTAATCAGGGACCCAATAGCCGTAAATCCGGATAAAAGCATCGATTTTGTGACTGAGGTCCCGAAGGATGCTGTAGGGTACATTATGAGTTCTGACCCTGCAGAATTGGTCGAGACGGCAGGACGTGTCGCAGCAAAAGCCCTTCGTGGAATCAAACCTCAATTTCTGCTTACCTTTGATTGCATTTCTCGATATCTCCTTATGGCCGAAACCTTTAAAGAAGAATTGCGCGCCATTAAGTGGGCTGCCGGAGCAGAAGTTCCCACGTTAGGAGCTCTCACCTTTGGCGAAATAGGAAGTTTCGGAGAGGGCCCCCTCTTTCATAACAAAACTGTAGCTGTGATAGCTGCGGGCAGTGACGCAAAAGCGGCCGATGAATGCTGGTGGCCTGATGTGACCAATTTGGAGTCCGCTGAACTCTCCGTTCTTTACGAGATTTCTTCCATAAATTTCGATGATCCGAAGGTTGCACTAAACGATCTTATAAAGGAAGCCTTCAGGCGTGCGGTCAGGTTCTTCGGCTTGCCTTATTATGCTGTATTCATTGGCCCGGAAGGAAATAGGCAGCTCGTAACGTCATGGGGGTTCAGGACCGCCGACGAGTTGCGCAGACACATGGACGA
>QMXD01000079.1 GCA_003661965.1 Candidatus Hecatellales archaeon | reverse complement strand
CTTCTACCACTTCCATAAAAGTCTGGGAAGTTGAGAAAATGACTAAAATCTTCTATAAAAGTTTTTTGTAATTTTTTAGGTTAGCTGTCTGTTTACGTTTTTTACTGCCTGGGAGGTTCTTCTTAAACACTCAATTGCACAATTATAGCTTGGAAAACCTCCAAGTCCACATTCAGGTCCTGCATAGGTAACCCTTTCAACACCAAAACTTTTAACAATTTTTGTAAGTCTCTCCTCCATTAAGGAAACCTCCTCAATAAAAATGTGAGGGTCTATTTCACCGTTTTTTATTTTTTTCCAAACTTCACCAATCTTTTGTTCTATTGGAACCTTTGTAGGAGGATTATCCATAACCTTTTTTCTGATTAGAGTGTCAAAGTTTGTTATGGATATGCTTGCCTTCACAAATTTATCTGTTTCCTCTAAGGCTTTTTTGGTTTGGTTTGAACTGTAAAAGGGGTCGTCAACATGGGACTCTACAACATCTAGAGGGGAAACATGCCAAAAAAGGTTGAGGGTTGTGTTGTGTAGGTGGATGGAGGTTGTTAAACCTCTACTCTTAGCCTGATAAAAAATTGTTTCCCAAGCCTTTACCAAGATATCTCTACCCTCAGAACTAAAATCTAGTCTTGGATCATCAACCATCCCAAACACTGGTTCATCTAGACTTAAAAAACAAACCTCAGCATTTTTTTCCCTAAACACGTTTTCACGAACAACCTCCGCCATAACCTCAGCAAGAAAAAGAAAGATGTCGCTGTCTGGATAGGTGAAAAGGGATGAAAGTGTGTATGGTCCTGTTACACACATTTTTATCTTAGCTTTTCCACCAATTTTTTCTGAAACCTTTTTTGAGTTTAACCTTAACACTTCTATTTCAGCTATACGTTTAGAATATGGTTTTAGGGTTGGTTTTTTCTCCAACCTATAACCATCCCTAGTTTTAACAACACCATCCATCATCTCTAAAAACATTTCATTCATGTCCCTATATTGTGGATAGTTTGAAATTTCGATTCCTGCTTTTACCTTATCTATAAAGCCTTGAATAATCCTCTCTCTAAAATGTTCAGATAAGGTTTCTGAAGGTTTTTCTAGAGGTAAACTTCCAACATCATAGGAAACAATCATAATTTTCACCTTAAACTTTAACTATAACTATTGTAGGCTACCTTAAAAAGAAGACTAAACCTGAGATGAAAAAGACTCCCTAAGAGCCTCTAAAATTGAGCTTCTAAGAATATAGCCTGCCACATGGATTAAAGAATCACCATACTCAACATCCTTTTGTCTTGAAGCTAAACATGGGTAGGTTTGAGCTAAAAGACTAGCCCTAGTTGGAGCCTTAGAAGCCTCCACATTTAAAAGCCTTTCAGCTACAAAATGGGTGGAGCCACAGGGAGCACCACGTAAAACCTTGACCCCAACCACTAAACCGTTTTTTAGACTAATTTTTAGTTTTGGTCTTCCAAACTTTTCAGCAAACTCGTTAATAAGTTCACTATCCGAGTCTGCCTCTAAAGAGCAAAACGGTTTAGGGAAAACTGAGGCAACACCCAGATTTGTAAGCTCCTCTAAAACCTCCTTTTTAACAGCTGGAGGAACCCATTTTGAGTTATCTATGGGGGTGATAACAGCCTTAGCCTTAACCTTTTTTGCTAGACTTGGTAGAAGTAACGCAACAGCTGGATGCTCAGCCAACGAAAGAATAAGGCTAGATTGGGGAACCACCCTAGGTAGGAGTATTTCAGGTTCTTCAACAAAATCCGGAAGGTTTCTTGGAAAACCATAAACAAAGGTTTTCCAGTTTAAAAGCCTTTTTCTCAGGTTTAGAGCTATTCTTTGACCATACCAGCCTTGGGTTAGAACAAGAAGAGTTTTTTGAAAAAACATGTTTTTTGTTTAGTTAAAGTTTTGTTAAGTAAAGTAGGGTAATGTTTAGCTTTTTATGTTTTGTAGCTCCATCCTGGTGTATGGTCTTTTCCCTCCCAATTCTCCTTTAGGAATGCAGGTATCCCTGAGGAGTCTTGTGGTCCAACCAAAACATCCCATTTGGTTGCATCCTCAATATCTCCTTTTAGTCTAGCAGCCTTACCCGGGATAATTATTGTTCTATGTTTTATCTTCTCCTCAATTTTTGAGGATTGAATTACCTCTGCAACCTTATCCGCGGTAAATTTACGTCCAGCAACAGCAGACTCTACACTAGTACCCTCAGTATCTACAACCAACAGATAACAGTCTAATTTTTCAATATCGCTTAAGACTGTATAATATGTTAATGCAAAGTTGCTTGTAACGAATACTGGTGCGTTTTCTGGGTCTGGGTTTCCGAAGACTCTTAGTCCAGGTTCTACACTAACAGGTTTTCTTGGGTCGTTGTAGATGTTGTTTCTAAGGATTACTAGGGGTAGGGTTGACCACATGGTTGCACTACTTAACATTAAAAGGTCCACGTATCTTACAATCATCATGGCTGCAAGACAGGCTTCCTTCCATCTTATAATTTCAGGGTTTTTTTCTTCACGTTCTTTATCCCATAGGGTTACAGGTGTTCCAACAATCGGAAGACCTAAAACCTCATCTGTACCCTCAATACCAGCTATTCTTAGCATCGTTAGACTGTTGATTGTGTCTTTTATACCCTCACCAAAGTCGCATCCAACATCTATGGTAAGGTCTTGAATCCCCCATGTTTTTAACGCTGTAACTATAGATTTTAACATGTTAAGGTCGTTTGGAGAGTAAACGGTTAAAGGACACTTATATTTTAGGGCTAATTCCCCCATATCCTGCCAATTATCTTTTGTGGCTGCGTATAGGAGGGGATTTCTATCCTTAACAACCTCCAAACCTTTTTCCATTGTTGAGGGGTCAAAAGACCATAAAACTAAAGGCATATCTGTTGTTTCAGCAACCTTTTTTACTGTTTTCTCAAATTTTGATGGGTCGTTTGATTTAGACCTTACGGCTACCATGTCAAGCTTTAAATCCATACCTATATAGGTATACTTGAAGTTTTCAACTTCCTTAACCTTTTTAACAAGCTCATCCTCAGCCATCTCATCATCAACAACAATAGCAAAAGCTGTTGGGTTTAGGTAGCGAAGCTCATGTCTTCTAAGAACAAGCTCCCCACCTATCTTAACACGACGTTTAGGAGTTCCTATCACAACCTCTCTTATTGGTGGTGCAAGAAGCTCCTGTAACTTAGCAAGATTCTCCTTATATTTTGGGTCTTCAAAAAGTGGAGGACAATCTTCAAGACTAACGTTTCTTTCAGCTAGCTGAACAGCAAAACCCATACAAACCTTTTGAGGACATTTTCCACAGTTTGTTTTTGGAAGTAACGGGTAAATATCCATAGGTCCAAGTTTCTTTTTAGGCATCCCTTGTAACCCCCTCCTTCCTCTCTATTTTCCAATACCTATAAGCTCCATAAAGGTTGGAGGATTCTTTTCACCCATCAACCATCCAATAACATCTTTTAAGGTTCGAGCAGCACCAGGATGCAACATAATAAACAAGTCAATACCTGCAAGCAGATAGGTTAAGGCTCCAACAGTCTCCCATAAAGGTCCTCTATAGGCTCTCGGTCCAAGTTCAGGGTCGGTTTTCCAAGCTTCCCTTGCACCCCAAGAGTTTGCTGTACCAGAACCTTGTGGACATTGAAGCTCCTCATCACCCAAAACTGCTGCTAAACGTATCCTCTCCATAACCGTAAACGCATATTCGATTCCGTAGCCTAATGCTGCTGAGGTTGGATCCATAACTATCTGTTCTTTAGGTATATATTGGAAAAGTTTTCTGTTAAGCTCTTTTGCTTGGTTTACCTCGATAGAAGTCCATGCAAGCACAACCTGATTATGTTTTTTTGCAGCTTGAGCCACAGGCTCCCACATATCCATTGTTGCAGAGCTTAAAAGAACCCTTTCACCCTCACAAACCTCAGCAACCTTAGGTAAAAGTTTTGCATCTTTTTCAGGGTTTCCAGACCCACCAATTATTAGTGGAACATCAACAGCCTGAAGCATATCCTCAACCATTCTTACAGCCTCATTTACAGGGGTGTCTTTAATATATGGGTCTGTACTGATAAGCTCAAAGTCTATAAGGTCAGCTCCAAACTTTTCAACCCACATTTTAGCCCATTTAAACGGGTCTTGAAACGTTTCTTTTCCACCAAAACATTCGCTAACAGGTCTTGGAACAGGGATAGGTATATCAAAAACATCTCCAGCAATAACAGGTGGGTGAGGTTGTGAACCTTCAAAAAGGTGGAAGGTTGGCATTGTTTCTCCGCCGATGGTTACTGTTTTACTTCGGGTACCCCCATCAGCCCTAGTTGCCCCTATAGTCACTTCCACAATTTTTCCTGGATATTTTCTTGTGAGAGGTTTAAACTCAACTTTAGGTAGTTCTTTAGGTTTTGGTGGTGGAGGGGGGGCTGTGGGGGTTGGAGG
>QMXD01000078.1 GCA_003661965.1 Candidatus Hecatellales archaeon | reverse complement strand
GCTAGTCCCTTCGTTGTAAAGGAGATAACGGGATACGAGGTTGGAGCATTACCACCAATAATCCATCGGAAACCCGTTAGAACCTTCATAGATTCTAAAGTTATGAGTTTCGATAAAGTTTATGGTGGCGGAGGAGCGGTGAATGCCCTATTGGAGATAAGTCCTGAAGAGATAAAGAGACTGAATAAAGCTGAAGTAACAGATATTAGTAAAGAATAAATAGCCCTTTTTATCGCTGCACTTGCATGCCAATAGCCTAGATTCTAAAGCGGTAAGTCTTAAATAGGCAAAAATTGAGGTTTATCTCAGTTTTTGAGGGATATGAGAAAATGGCGGAAATAAGCGTATCTAAAGGGGAACGAGAGAGGAGAATAGCTTGGTGGCGGGAAGCTAAATTCGGCATGTTTATCCATTGGGGACTTTACGCGATACCTGCAGGGATGTGGAAGGGAAAGCTAATTCCCGGAATAGGCGAGTGGATTCAGTTTCGCGCAAGGATACCCGTTAAGGAATATGAAAAACTCGCTAAACACTTTAATCCTGTGAAGTTTAATGCTGAGGAGTGGGTTAAAGTTGCTAAGGACGCTGGGATGAAATATATCGTTATAACTGCGAAGCATCATGACGGCTTCTGCATGTTCCATACGGAGCTAACTGATTACAATATTGTGGATGCGACGCCATTCAAGCGCGATCCGATGAAGGAGCTAGCTGAAGCTTGCAGAAAAGAAGGATTGAAATTCGGATTCTACTATTCACAGCTACTTGATTGGCATCATCCCGACGGCGCTGGCAATGATTGGGATTACGATCCAAACAAGAAGAACTTCACCAGATACTTGGAGGAGTACGTTAAACCCCAGCTTCGAGAATTGCTCACAAATTACGGACCGATCGCCATTGTATGGTTCGACATATACTCCCCGACACCCGAGATAGCAAGGGACCTAAGAGCATGGGTTCACAAATTTCAGCCCGATACTATAGTTAGCGGACGTATAGATCCCGGCAGGTGGGATAGGGGAATCGGAGATTACGTGGAGCTGGGAGATAACGAGATACCTGAGAAAAGGATAGAGGAAGACTGGGAAACCCCTGGGACGATAAATGATACGTGGGGCTTCAAAAGCTACGATCATAACTGGAAATCTTCAGGAGTAATAATTCAAAAAATGGTTGATATCGTGAGTAAGGGCGGCAATTATCTACTCAATGTCGGTCCAACAGCTGAGGGGGTAATTCCGGAACCATCAGTACGAATCCTAAGGGAAGTAGGCGCATGGCTAAAGAAGAACGGAGAGAGCATTTACGGCGCTAGAGCTAGTCCAATCGATACCCGACCAGAAGACCCATACAAGTTTACCGCCAAGCCTGGTAAACTATACGTTCATGTTTTAGCATGGCCATGGAATGGAGAATTAAGACTGACTGGGATCAAGAGCGAAGTAGATAAAGCGTACTTCCTAGCGGATCAAACGCGTGAAGCCTTGAAATTTAAGCAGGAAAATGAAGAGGTAGAGCTGCATCTAGGTGAGAAGCCTTTAGATCCCGTAGATAACGTTATCGTTTTAGAAATGAGTAATGAAGGATGGCCCTAGACTGTAAAGGAGCCCCGTCCAGAAAATCCTCATTTTTATTTTTTCAAATTGCTTCTCTCTAATTGGAAAGATAGAGGATGATGCGGAATAATCTTTTACCAAAACCTCCCTTTAATCACTCAGCGCACGCTTTATATTGCTCCAGCTTAGCCCTCCCATGAGTAGGGCGGCAGCTAATGAGCTAATAAGCCAGAAGATTACAGCTCCATTCCAGCCTTGAACATCAACTATCCATCCGATGAATGGATCGGCGAATGTTGAGCCGATATATCCTATGCCGTCAATAAATCCTGCTACGCTTGCCGCGCCATAAGTGTCCTTATGCTCCATAGGTATCACGGTAGCCATTAGGCTATGCGGTCCGTAAAGCGTCAAGCCTGATAGAAATAGTAGGGCTATACCCATCTGAAAACTGTAAGGAGCCATATAATAGAACGCGAGTAGTGTGAGGCTGAGCGAGAGAATCAGCATAAATATTACTGTTTGTCTCCCTAATCTCTTAGCTCGATCTGAGAGCCATCCGGAGATCGCTGAGCCCACTATTCCCCCAATCGGTATCATCGCGGCTATGTATCCAGCTATATCCAATGATAGACCGTACATTTCAAAGAGGTATGATGGAGCCCAAAGAGTGAATCCGCTTCTTACGAATTGAAGCAACATGTATGCTAAGGATATCGTTATGAGCTCCTTTGAGAGCAGGATCTGTTTAAATCTGGAATTAATTTTGGAAAAAGCAGTTTTTCTAACTTGTCTACTTCCTTCAGGTTTCTCATCCACACATAAATAGAAGATTATCGCCATCAAAACCAGCAATAAAGATGGTGTTAAGAATGCAGTTCGCCATCCAAAATTTGCTGTGATGTATCCTAGCAATGGCCATGCTATCATGTTACCTACAAGGAAGCATGAGCCAAAGATTCCTCCAACCGTGCCTAAGCCTGATTTAAACCAGTTACTTATGATCTTGACTACAGATGGCCATCCTGTTGATTGAGCATATCCATTTATGCTCCATATTACCACGAAGAATATAAGCAAGTCAGCATAGCCAAATAACAGACTCATAACTGCTGATAGAACCAGTCCTAGAGCAGCTATTCTTTTCGCCCCTAAACTCTCAACTAGCTGACCATTCACAAACTGACCTATAGCGTATGATGCTGAGAACGCGCCACCGATAAGTCCCAAAGCGAATCTTGAGTATTCTAGATCTCTACTTATTGAAGGGAGAGCTACGGAGAAGTTAAGTCTAGCCAAGTAATATGAAGCATAGGCTATATACGTCACTAGGAATACGCGTCTCTGTGCAGAGTTTAAATCAGCTCACCTCCATCCACGACCAGATAGCCTTAGAATATGAGATTCAACCAAAAATAAAATAATTCTAGATCAAACGATTTAGGGACGGTCGATTATGCTTTGTAAGATCTGGCTTACGACGCGACCTCTCCATTCTATAGGCTTCTCTATGCCTAGAAGCGCAGCTATCGTTGGCGCTGTATCTATGATGTTAACTTGCTCTCTTAATTCAAGATTCGATGGAATCCCTGATCCGCTGATGATCCACGGAACGATCAGATCTTCCGGCATCTCCGTTCCATGGGTCTTTTCATGGCCTCCGTGGTCGCTGGTGACGATAAAGACGGTGTTTCCGGCGGCATCGGATCTATCGATGGCCTCGAGTATCTTTCCAATCGCGGCGTCTGCGTTTTCGACCGCTTCGAGGTAGCCGTCCGTCATCCATCCATACTTATGTCCAGCTGCGTCTGTGTGGCCTAGATAAATAAAGGTGAAGGAGGTAGGCTTACGTGAAAGGTAATCAGCAGCAAGCCTCGCGATCTCTAAATCTCCTTGAGGTTCTTCGGCGTTATCAAGAAAAAATGATGCATTCAGCGATCCAGGCTTCGAAAGATCGCGGAGAGGCTCCCAATTATAGAATGAGGCGGTTGTCATTCCCTCAGAGTGGACGAGATCTATGATGCTCGGAATCAAACGATCGGATGCATTCCACGTATTCGTTATTATTCCATGTTGTTTGGGGTCTGTTCCCAGTAACATTGATGCTATACAGGGCAAAGTTACTGAAGGCATAACCGTTCTAGCTTCAAACGTATAAGCACCGTTATTTACCAAGCTGTCTATGCTCGGCGTTTTGGCCTTCTGTAGTCCGTCAGGTCTAAGGCCATCCACAACGAAAAGTACTACGGAGTTCACTCTGCCCACCTGGTTTCCCTCTAATTCACTGTATGCTAACGTGTGCACATTGCGAGAAAACGACTTATATTGTTTACTAACCTGTCTAAAAAACAACCGCTAATTGATAAGATAAGCGTTAGACTCATCTCAGCGTGATTGCATGAGAAAGAGTTTATCTTCTATCTTGGAAATCAACTGGAACCTGCTGATTCTTGATAGGTCAGAAAAGGTGAAAAATCTTGGTCTTCGACTCTCCAATATATTGCTACCTTTTCTTAACAATCACTCTATAAGCTCGTAAGATGCCTTCTAAAGTGTATGGGTGATAAATGTATCTGGAATGCGCATCAGTATAGGTATTGAGACCAATACTTCGATCAGTACAGGTAACAACAGGACCAGCTCCATCTGACCAGCTTGCCATAGGAAACCACCGAGCATCGATGCGAAGACTGCGAAAATGCTGAATATACCTGTGAATCCAAATAGCCTCCCCCTCTTCTCAGCTGAGACGCTCTCCCAGTACATTGTAATAAAAGGAATGAAGCTGACGCCGCCTATGCCTCCCATCAACCCTATTGCTCCAAGCACTCCCAAGAGGATGAGAACCTCCGGGCTTGGCGCTAAGATTAATAATATATTGCCTAGGTATGAGAAGGGACGTAGTATTAAGAAGACCTTCTTTCTTCCGATCTTGTCGGCCAGTCTACCCATCGGGATCTGTAGAAGGGCTGAGGTTACTATGCTGAG
>QMXD01000077.1 GCA_003661965.1 Candidatus Hecatellales archaeon | reverse complement strand
CCTCTGCCTGATGGCCGCTGGCTGAAGAGGCTCCTCATAAAAATGAGGGCGAGGCGGGAGGGTGAGTCGATAGTCTGCGTGGAGGGCTATCTGGATCCTAAATCGCCCAGCCTAGACCTAACGATAGGGCCCTGCAGGATATTGGTCGAGGAGGAGCGTGAGGAGCCGGCGCCAGACTGCCTCTACCAGAACATTCACAAGTTGCTCGATGAGCTGGAAAATCCAGTCCACTACGTCCTCGGCAGGGTGACCAAGGTGTTCAAGCTCGTAGATGAGCTACTGCCCAGAGAGTAGCATCGCTGTTGAGCATCATCTACCGGCGGGGTTTTAGGATGTTGCATCTTTCTAGGATTGCTTTTAGCGTGTGTTTTGCTTCTGCTAGTTCTAGGAGGGCTTCTCCTATGTATCCGTTCTGGTAGTGGTTGAGTGCGCTTCTGATGGGTCTGGATGCGAGTTCCTGTAGGCCGTAGCCGTGGCATTCGCAGTTTTCTTCTAGGGTTGCGAGGGCTTGGCTCCAGCGGCCTGCTATCTCATCCGGGTCTAGGTCGAGGCCCTGGTTGAGCATCTTCTCCCCTAGGCTGTCTAGAGCTGATAGGAGGGCTTCGGCTGATTCTATGCAGGTCTCGCGCCTCATGTCGTCTTTCCGGCTAGTGGCACAGTATATAATGTTTGTTAGGCTAGAGTCGCTATGAAATAGGATGGTGCTGAATCACTTGATACTCAAGTATCATTTTGACCGGCTGTATTTGCAGATGCTTTTTATTGGGCAGGCTGGGCAGTTGGGTTTTCTTGGGGTGCAGATTTTGTTTGCTAGGTCTAGTATGCCGAGGTTGAATGCTTTTGCTGTCTCCGGGTCCTTCGGTGTCAGTTCTTCTGCCTTCTTCCAGAGGGTTTTGTCTGTGTGCGGCCGCTTCTTCTCCGATTTTATTCCTAAGGCTCTCTCGAGTATTCGGATCATGTTGCGGTCTAGGAGGGGCTGGGCCTGCTGGTATGCTAGGCAGAGGACTTCCCTCGCCGTGTAGTCTCCTACTCCTGGGAGGGTCTTCAGCTGGTCTAGGTTCTTCGGGACTTTTCCGCCGTACTGCTCGACGAGCTTTTTCGCCAGCTCTTTCAGAAGCCTTGCTCTTTGGTGTTCTATTCCCAGCGGCTGGATTATCTTCTTCAGCTCCTCCTCGTCTGCATCTGCCATGCTTGCTGGATCCGGGAACTTCTCGATGAGTTGCGGGTAGATTGATGCTACCTGCTGGGCTGTGGTTTTGCGCAGGAGGACTGCGGCGAGGAGGACCTGCCAGGGGCTGGAGGTTCTCCGCCATGGGAGGTCGTGGCGGCCGTACTGCCTGTACCACTCGACGATCCGCTGGACGAACTCCTTCTTCACTTCGTCGGAGGGCTCCTGTTTCATGTCCATCTCAGCTGGAGTCGGACGCGGGGGTAGATTTAGGTTGAGTCCGGCTTCCGGGGCCTCTCCGCCGAGATTTCGAGAAGTCCGTCCTCGCGCATCCTGAACGTCAGCAAGTCCGATTCCGGGTCGCATCCAAGGGCTTCTAGGAAGTCGCTCCACAGCAGATGCAGGGGTGTCATCCGCCCCCAGCCGTCGATCCTCATCTCCACAACCGAGTCCCCGACAGCGGCCTTAACGATGGAGTTGGGCTTGAGCCAGCTCCAGTACCTCTTCGGTATGTAAATCCAATGCTCCCGAACTTCTGATGGCGACAGCCGCTTCTTGAAGACGATGGCTGGAGTCCTCTTCATTCTCCGCGCTCCTACTGCTGAAGACGCGCTCGTAACTAATATATCCCCGCCGAGCCGTTCCTCCAGCTAGAATTGGTCGATAAAAGCTTCATGAAGATGCTTAAGCAGAAGGTTGAGAGGGCTGTTGAGGAAGGCAAGCTTCCAAGAGAGCTTCTGCTATACGAGGAGGTCGAGCGGAGAGATAGGAAGGGCAGGCCGAAGCCGAGGAGGAGGCATCTGGACTCTCTATGCGATGGAGCGGTGAGAGGGGGAGACCTGGAGTACTTCAAAAATAATGTTGACGCGTGGATAGACTGGCTGAGCTGGAGTAGCGTCGTGCTGGATGAGGAAGACTACTTCACGGTAGCGGTTCACGCGCTCGACCTGGCTCCGAGGCTTGCTGGAACAGATTACGGCACTTCGAGGATGAGGGACCTCGGCCAGCTCTGGACGGACACGATAAGAGGCTTCCTCGGAGAACTAGCATTTGTCAAGTGGCTCAAAGAAAAATTCAGAGTGGAGGCTGAGCTTGATTATCGGAAGGGCCCGCTCGAGCAGTTTCTGCCCTCGGATTTGAAGAGCGTCGGCGGCAGGGCTCCGAAGCTGAGGCTGAGCATAAAATCTACGAAGTTGAGGAGCGTCTGGCTCGATATACCGTATGAGCAGGTAAGACACAGCGATGTTTTCGTGCTCGTCCGAGTAGGAGTTACGAGGATGCACTTCCTCGCGTTCCTGAAGAAGATAAGCGTGATACGAGAGAAGATGCTCGAAAGAGCTATCGAGCTGGGAATAATCTCAGAGGAGGAGGCCAGAAGCATATGGGAGGTAGTTCCAGAGTTTGAGAACATCCCATCATATATTGTCGGATTTCTGGATAAGCGAGAATACGGCAGAACGCTTGATGAAGACCCCTCCTTGATTCTCCATGTAGATGGAGAGATGAAGAGAAAGAATTTCGTGATCAACAGATTTGTCGGTTTCTGGCACCCCAGGAAGAAAGAGTATAGGGAGAAGGTGATTCAGCTCCTGCAGTCAAAGGGTATGAGGAGCGGTGCTGAATTGAAGTTTGAAGGAATAGACAACTTTACTCCTACGCTTCACTTCATCGTGCATTCCGGGTTCCTTAAGAGAACTAAGGATGATTGGAACATGCTCGTCCAGTCCCTATAGGTGGAGCTAGGATAGGAGCTTGAAGATTTCGATAACCGCTTCAGCGATCCTCTTCGCGGCGAGCGGGGGAACAGCTTCTCCAATCTGCGCCCTGACCTCGGTTCTCTTCCCGCTGAAGAGGAAGCTATCAGGGAAGGTTTGGAGCCTCGCCTTCTCCCGCAGGGTCAGCGTGGCCCGATCCCGGTCGTAGTGATAGCCGTGGGTGCCTCCTCCGCCGTATGCCACGATCGTGTACGATGGCTTCAGCGGGTGAATCCTCCTGTAAACCAGGCTTATTCCCTTGCCTTCAACCCTCCACTTAGTGCCCTCGACGAAGAGGTGGTTCTCGTCCGGTGGGATTCTCTTCATGCGCTCAACGACTTCTTCGGATTCCCTGGGGAGGCTGTTGGTCGAATCGGGGGGCTGGAGGGAGCTTACGGGCCTCCCGAGGTACTCCAGCTCTGCCAGCAGGCGGGCATGCTGTTCTAAAGCCTGCTCCAGCTCCTTCTGGCTCATGGGCTTAATCCCGTTAACCTTGAGGTAATCCGAGATGGCATCGAATGTAAGAGCGCCCCACACCTGCTTTTTCCACCGATGGGCGCGCTCTGTATCAACGTCCTCCCAAACCCTGTCCCACTTCATCATAACCTGTCTGTAGCGCTCATTAAGCTCGTTGAGTGGCCTTCCTTCGAAAACCTCGATCGGGGTAAGCGGATATTTGTGAAAGAGTTGCTCGCTTCCGCTGAGCTTCTTCTGCACGATGGCTTTGAGGTCGTAAATGTTTTCGAAGGAGTTTTCCAGCAAGTCCTGCCGGACTCCCATTATTATCAGGCGCTCACGTTTCTGCGGGACTCCCAGCTTCGAGAAATCCGCGACCTCGGAGTAGATTAGGTGGTATCCCTGAATCTCTTTGCTGTTGTTGTTGACGGAGATTACTTTCTTCACGTCCCTCCACCGCAGTCTGAGGTTGGCAAAGTCTTCTGTGATGATTCTGTAAGCCACGCCTCTATTGGCGCTGACCAGCCCTGGAACGTTTTCGAAGACGAACAGCTTCGGTTGCAGTTGCACTAAGGCCCTTACGAAGTGGGCATAGAGCCTTCCCCTCTTAACTTCGATTCCGCGCCTATCCCATGCAGGGCCTCGGACAATGGAGAAGTCTTGACACGGCGGACCTCCTGCCACTACATCGATTTCCTCGTCGGAAAGGCTTGAGAAATCTACTTTGGCTACATCGCATGCAAGAACTGTTCTTGGCCTCGCTTCAATCATTCCGTTTTTCTCGTTGAATATTTCCAGTTTGAGGCCGAAGTTCCTTGAATAGGTTTCTGCCGCCGGAAGGAGGATATCATTTGCAAAGATTATTTCGAATTGACCAGCTGTAAGAAATCCTAAGTCTAAGCCACCTGCACCAGAGAACAGCGACGCTATCCTGATTCTTCTCACAGCCTTCAACTTACCAACGTGCGGGAGGAATTAATTTAGCTATCTTCAAACATATGTCTAAACGCAGTTTTATTTTATACCAGCGATATCCTTGGCCATGGCCATCTTCTGCTCTTCAGGTGGCAGGGCCTAGAGGATTTTTATTCCCCCCTTGCAATACAGGGAGTAGGTGGCTCGGGTCTTGGCTGGGGATGAAGATTCCGTGGTCTTGGATGGCGAGGTCGCCAGGATGGCCAAGAAGCTTATGGAGGTCTATAGAGTCGGCTCGGCCGAGGAGCTGATTAGGCGG
>QMXD01000076.1 GCA_003661965.1 Candidatus Hecatellales archaeon | reverse complement strand
AATCTGCAAGGGCATTTCTGGAAAACTTTTTCTTTCGGGAGTATTGGTCATACGCTCGGTTATACGCTCCCAGGGTCTCGGGCTCTTCTGAGGAGGCCCAAGTAGATCGGGGGTTAGAAGGAGCTAGAATCATAGCACTACTGGATTATATGGAAGAAAAATACTATGATAAATTCAGAAAGGCCTGCTATAAATATTTTAGGAAGAAAGCTCTCGACTCACTTGATGATGCCAGGGCTGAGGAGCTCTTAGGTTGCATACACATGTGTGATAGAACACCTTCAGGATCACTATACATTACCGGTTTCAACTCCTGTATTCTATGCATGGCAGTTAGAAAGGTAACTGGTAGGGTAATTTATGATCCCGGGCAGTTGAATTTTTGGTTTTGGGGAGAGGTAGGGAAGGACAAGCGAGAAGAAATAAAGAGAGTGGCTAAGGAGATGTGGGAGAAGAGCTACGACCCGCTAGTTGACTCAAGAATTTTGTGGTTCGGGGCAATAATCCCCGCACCGTTCCTTGAGGACGAGTTCATAGAGAAACTAGCCCCTTGGCTCGCGCGATGGAGGAGGACGCCTGAAGAGGACGTCTAGGGGACGGAGGCTATAGGGAGCGCAAGGTTCCAGTTAATTCAAGCGCCTCATTTAAAAAATATTCATAGCTAAGAGGCTAACAAGTTCCGCCAGAGAGACCGCCTTGGCGGACGGTTTCCTCGTAATTGAATTAGGGGAAAGAGCCACCACAGATAACGCCAAGGAAATCTATGACATTGTCTATAAGTACCTAAGAAAGTGCCTCCCACCAGAGTAGTCCTCCCAGAATTGTTATTTGCGCTACTTGCCATGGGTTATTACCGGCCACAGGGTCAAAGGGGCTATAGAATTCTGTAGGAAAAATGTTTAACGATGAGGCGCAAGTTGAAGGATCTTGGCCAGGCCCTACCAGTCGATACCCCCTCCAATCCTTTCATCATCGCTTCTTTATGTTCATAGCTATGAGGTGAACAAAGTAGCATAATAGTGGTAAACAAAGTATAGGCCCTTTAGTATATTTCACATTATTACAAATAAATAAGGTGAAGGGTATGGGGGACGAGATGTGGAAGATCTTGGTGGGGGTAGGAGTTGGCATTATTCTTGGAGGTTTTTTGGCGTCATTTGCCGTTGAGGGTAGTGCCTCTTATGGAGCACACATACTAGTAGAACTCCAAAAATACTACCCCATTGTAAGAGAATATGCCAACAAAACAGGAGATCCCTACTTAGGGGAATTAGCATGTCAAATGTATGGTCTTGTTGAAGTCGCGGAGATCGTAAGTAGTATTCCCAGAGACGCTGAGTTATGTCCTGCCTTTTTTGGCGCAATACTAGTTGTTGTGGGACTAGTACTAATGGGGGTTAAAAGACTAAGGAGAGTTAAAAGGGCTCTTGAAAAATAAAGCTAAAATAAAGTTTTTTATGTTTTCATTGAGAAAAATAAGGCCAAACTAATGATTTGGTCGAGCTCAAAAACGGGGTTATCTGTCTCCAGCCTCCCAGCTTGGGGAGTATTATATTGTAGTAGTACAGGATATTATAACAGTATCAGAAATAATATTCTGGCACCAGGAGTATCCCCTAATGCCAGGATACTACCTGTTCTATATAATATCTACAAGGCCAAGACGGGCTGAGGGCCTTCTTTTTGGTCATTGGAGGCATAAAAACCTTGTTTTATATTGGTCTGTTTTTCGAGAACTCCAAGGAGCTGAGAGTTTGGCCATTAAAGGAACTTGGAAAAAAAGGACTGTATATTTTTAAAAGGACTGTCAGTCCTATTTGAGAACTGTAAGTGTATTAAAAACTGAGGACTAAAATTATAGGAGAAAATCCTCAAAGAGGGTTTTAGACTTCAATTTTCAAATTGGACTGTAAGTCTAATTTTAAGACTGTCAGTCCTATTTGGTAAAATTTATATAGGATCCAATTCTTGAGTTCGGTCACAAAACAAAACCTAAATTTTGGGGATTCGATAGAGCTCCAAGTTCCAGGAATACATATAATATTACTATAAGTTCTTGATCAATATACCAAATAGGGCCAAAATTGGCCAATTACCGAGTTTGGCCATTATACCATTATTATGACCAAATCTGGGCCAAAACCCTCCAAAACTTGTTGAATTTTGGATCATTCAATATACCTGAGATATACTTAAAGGATCAGGAAACATACTTTGACCCTCCATGTAAACTTCTGAGAGCATATCTTCCATGTGAAGTGTATAATATGAAAGACACGAAAAATATGAAGAAAATGAAAAAATTGAAATGTGCACGTGACATATAAATATGGTTAAACGCTCTACTAACAAGATAAACTATAGTAACTCGCTTCTGAGCTCCTCTATGACGGTTATGACGAAGTTAAACAGTTGCTCAGCCTTCTTTTGATCCAAGTATTTATCAGGGTGGGCAATAGAATCCCTGACATCCTTTAGATATTTTATTACGTGGAGAACTCTTGGCCTTTCTTTATCTTTGTAATAGTCTTCCAGCTCATCCAATATCTTTCCCCATGTAAGTTTTTTGACGTCTTTACCGCTCTCTTTCTTGTAGAGCTCCCTGAGAATCCTCTCACAAAGCCTTAGTAAATAAAAACCACTTGCGGTGGGTAATCCAGCTAGCAATGCCCAACGAGCGTAATCGAACTCTGTTAAACCCCCAATATTCTTTAACCATTCTATGGTTTCCTTATCAAAAATCTCTTCGACGTCTTTCCGTAATTTCTCAGGATTGAGAATCTCTAACTTACTGTATACTAGAGTGTATTCCCTCTCAAGTATTTCGTAGAACTTGTTGAACATAGCGACTGATTGCTCGTATAATTTCCTACATACTTGCATAGATGGTAATCCATGAGATCGTATAAAACTTAACCATTCTTCTGCCCATTTTCCGATTTCTTCGAACCCGAGAACGTTTTTAAGAGTTATTAGCTCTTTCAGCTCGTCTGTAACATTAGGTGCTACATAAATTATTTGGCGTGATGCAAATTCTGTTTTATTTTTAATTGATGCTAGCAAGTTGAGGTAATAGTATACCCCATATGGCGTCAATACCTTTTTTTCCTCCGCCATAACCTGCACCCCCTTAAATCAAAACCCCTTTTGAGTATTTTTATCTTTGCATCGTCGGAAGACCTTGACCTAAGATTTGCATAGATGTGTATAGGTATGTTTGAGAATAGTATCTCAGAATAAGATCCCGGGATCAAAAAAGGCTTGACCTTTATATTGTATGTATAAAATATGGCCAAAATTGGGGCTTCTTTGGTTCAAAAAATCCATACAACATGCATACTTTGTGCATATTCAATTCACATAAAATGTTTACAAAATGTGAATGTCTTCTGTAATTTGGCCCAAGAAATATACCAAAAAAGAACCATTTCATGACCTTGGCCCTGCAATTTTCCCATAAAAAATAAAGCCATAAAGGGCCAAACTTCTCTCTATGCGTTATATAAACAAAGCATAGAGAGAAATAGAGTTGTTATCTAAACCATTCTAGGAGTTTCCTCAAAAGGCTCTTCTTTGCTTTCTCTTTCTCCTTCTCTTCCTGTAAAGCCTCCTTAACGGCATCGGTGATCTTCTCAAGCTCCTCCTCGGATAGCCTTACCTTGAACGTTGGGAGTTCCTCGCCAGGGACATAGAGGCCGTACTTGACTCCCGCAACAATTATGCTTCTTAGGTATTCAGAGAGGCTCATTCCGAACTCCCTTGCCCTTTCTTTAGCTATTTCAACAAGGTCTTCGGGAAGGAACACTTGAACAGGTTTCATCCCCTTCTTGTGCTTCTTGCTCATAATCCCTCTTATGGTATTTTGGCCTTATAAAAGCTGTAGTGAGATCCTCACTACCTGGATGGTGAGGGCCTCACTACACGACCTGGTGAGGAACACACCATAGCAATGGTGAGGGCCTCACTAGGGATTACGCTCACGGCCCGGGGGGTACCCCTATCGTGGCTCTTTGGTGCATGTTGCCGCGGGTATATGGTTCCCTTAAGGTCCTTCAAAGCCACCTTAAGCCACCCTATCCCCACCTAAATCAACCTAAATAGAACCTAAACATGACCTAAATCGAGCCTAAACCACGGCCTAAACCGGGCCAGTATAGGTATGCATATAGGTACGTAAACCCCCTAAACACTACCCTGTGCAGGCTGGTGCAGGGGTATTATGCCCCCTTGAGGGTCCTTCAAGGGGTACCCCCTGGGGGGACATGCCTAGTATAGAGCAACCTCAGTAGGATCCTGTGGGCTCGGAACCCCCTGGAACGGCCTTATGTTTGTGTCGGGTATTACATGGGTTGTTTAGTGTAGGGAAGGCCCTTTACTAAGTATTACCCGTATTACCCCTGGGGAGGGTATCGCCTAGGGGGTAGTGTCAACCCGCGAGTGGCCAGGGCCTAATTATAATACAGGAGTATATTGGGGGGCTATAGTATATTGTACCCCCCTCCCCCTAGTGTTGTAAATATCGTATAGGGTTCTGTCTTAGGACAGGAGCATTTCATTTACCTTGTTTACTTTATTGAACTACTTTGTTCACCTCGTTTACACCCTTGATGTCACCTTGTTTACTTTGTTCACCTTGTTCACGTT
>QMXD01000075.1 GCA_003661965.1 Candidatus Hecatellales archaeon | reverse complement strand
TCAGAGCAAAGATTATATTTTCTTACAATCTCTGTAGTTACCTTTTCTATAGTTACTTTGTCAAGGAGATCTAAAAATTTTTTGAAAGCAGATACGCTTCCATAAGGCGGTTTTATAAAATCACCCTCCAACGCTTCTTCTCCCCTACAGTTCTTATAAATAAGGTTGCTAATTAGTTTTATCTAGAATTCTTGTTTTCTTATTTCCAAATACAAAGATATCTTATCACCGTGAGAACTATGAGAAGGAGATTACCGCTCCTTGAGGAGTAAATGTCCAAGATTTTCTTCAATATATTTGACTCCAAGCAGCGTTAATTTGCTGCCATTTTCTGTTCTATGAATTAATTTCTGTTCTTCTAGGCGTTTAAGGTAAACATATAGGCTTTTAGGAGGTATTCTTAACATCTTTTTTAAGTCTGAGTTGGATATCCTTTTGGGATAATGGTGATATAAAGCTAATAAAATTTCATTAGATCTAGACAAACCCTCTCTTAGAATAACAATAGTTCCATTCTCAAATTCTTCTATTAGGGGGATCTTTTTCTCAAGCACAGAGCAAATGAGTTCGTAAGATTCCTTCTCATCTTTTTTTAAAAATAGTAAAATGAGTTCAGAGAGCATCCAATCGCAAGCGGTCACGCAATAAATTGAATCAACAAAATCAGGATCTATTGTCTTAACATGAGCAACGTCCTTTTTATTACGAAGAGTATAGACGGATTTTGCGACTTCAGGTATAGCTAGAGTTAATATTTCATCTTCGGCATTTGATTTGGGGTATCGTTTTATCTTCTCAAAAAGACTGCCAAAACGAATTTTGTCTAAATTAACAGACTGCCCGGACACTTTGTTCTCAATTAATGCAAGAATTATCTCAGAAAACTTGGCTGCGTGAGATATAACTTTTTCATAGTCATTAAGAAACTGTGCTTTTTTAATTTCTTTATATTCCTCGATTAAGCGATTAACAATTTTTTCATTAATTCCTAAATTAACTATTTCTTCAACAAATTTTTCAAGTGTAAGCAACGGTATCCTCATCCTGTCATCTGTTCAACATATTCCTCTCCACTTTGCGTAATTACCCAAGATTTCTTGCTCTCTTTTTCTCCGGCAGGCTTTACATAACCCTTTGCTTGCAATTTATTCATAACATCGGTCAAATTTCTTGGCTTTGTGATTCTGGCTTCATCGTAGCATTTTGCAATATCGTCTACATTATAAGTTTCCATATTTTCTTTGTGAAAGAGCCAATAAGAAAAAACTATTGCTCTATCTGTATGATGTCTTGGATTTCCTTTATTTTTGAGGAATTCCACTAAGGAATCTGGAAGCGTCTTTGCTCCAGTAGCTATGACTCTAGGCTCAGCTTTTTTATATTCCATAAATTCTCTGAATTTTTGTTCAACCCACTCTTTATCTCCTTGAAGTTCTATTTCAAAATTGTCTTTTCTATACCTAATTTTATAACTCATTTCGGTCAATATCAATCCACCTCAACTTCCGTATTTCTTTTCTAAGTAATCTAAAAACTTCCTAATTTGAAGATAATTTGCTCTATAAACGCCTTTTTCAACTCTTACAGCAATCTTTTCACGTCTCAAATCAGCTAATCTTGCAATAACCTGGCTCTCTGGAATGCCTAAAGATTGAGAAAGCTCTTTCGCATGTACATCGGCGGCAATTTCTTTTTCTAGAAAGCTCGCCAAAAATCGCATAATTAATGCAAGACCTACTTGATCTTTGGTTGTCATGTCATCTCTTTCAATAATGACGCTACCATCGATCGACACCTTGCCAAATTTGAGCACCCGTTCCACATACTTAGCTATTGTTTGCTCATCTATCTTTTCTTTAATGATGAATTTATTACGTAATTCCTCCAAGAAATTTCACCAACAGTATTTGTATGTTGTATGTTGTATCTTATAAACGTTGCGTTATTCCCAAAAATTGATATCTCCCAATAAATTTGTGAATTCCCTCGAATTTTTTGGGATAAACTCAGAAGATCACAAACAGAGACAAGCAATAATACGCGAGAAATAAATTAGAAACCACCTCTTGTATTTAATTTATTTTTATTGCGCGTAGGTTTCATCCTTTGAATTTTGCTTTGAATGCTTTCTTCATAAGTTTCAATCTTTGGATCCGTTCTTCAGCTTCTTTAATTTTTACGTCTATTATTTCTTGGAAAAGCCGGTAGAGTTTTTTGTTTGGTGTGGGTGAAATTTCTCCCTTCATGTAATCGCTTAGCACTTTGTTGGATAGGATTAGCTCTGAATAGTGGAGCGCGAAGGCCTCCTCAAACGCTAACTTCCATAAGGTGTTTTCCTCCTCCAGAGCATTATTGTATGCATCTAGGTTTTCGAGTTCATCGTCTTTAATGTGAGCTAAAATTGTATGGACTTTTTCATAATTTTCTATTGTTGCTGGCGGATGTTCTAAAGCATATTTTGCCGCAAAGCATAGATGATAATAACTTAACGTTTCCCCCAACCACTCTTCTATAGTATTCCATTCTGTGAAGATCGGCTCCCCAGGATAAAATTTTTGAGCGTTCGAAATCGCTCTTCGAAGATTCTCTCTATTTTCCTCGTAATATTTTTGGATGCTCTGGAGATCTGGACTCGATGGCAAATGCAGACTAAAGTACACTAGAAATCCTTTGAATGTCGGATAATAAACACGGATTATTCTACCTGTCCTCGCCTTTCCTTTAGGCTCAAATTTCAGCAGCCCCTTTGTTAATAAGGCTTTTGGCGCCTGATGCGCTACAAAACTACTAACATTAACATTTTTCCCAATATCGTACTCTGAGCCCCCGCCATTTTCAACTAGCCACTTGATAACGGAAAATTGCTTCTCCGGAAGGTCAGTCTTTTTCATTTCTATTCCTCCGCTAAACATATCTATGTTAGGGAATAGATATATTTAAATCCCACTATATCTATCTAATATAATAGATATAGTTGGAGGCTGCGAGAAACGATAGATATTAAGTCTCTGAAAAGATTCGCACTCAAGCTTCCACACTCCTCCCTAAGAGAAGTACTCTTGTCAGAAAAAGATCATCTTACCGTGAATGAATTCCTTTGCAAGCTCGACATCTGGCTAAAATTGTGCCGTTTACTGGAGAGCGCCTTTGTAGTGCCTAGAGAGTTTGGGCAAGCCCCAAGCTCCCAGAAGGCGCCGCCTGCGCCTAAAATGTGATGGAGGTAAATTTGAGTTGGATTTGAAATTTGAGGATACAAATGCTATAACACCTGCAATAGCTTTCAAGCTGAGAAAGAACAACATCACTACCGTTGAAACTCCGGCTATGACAAGTTTCAGCGACCTCCAAGAAATTTTGAAGGCGATGTTGCTAAACTACGCTAAGGCCTTCAATCTGGCGATTGTAACAAATCAGGTTTCTGATAATCCACAGCAAATCTATTACACACAAGATCCAACGGTAGCCAAGAAGCCTACTGGCGGAAACATTCTCGCCCACAACGCTGAAACCCGGATATTTCTGCGGAAAGCATCCAAGCGCAACGTGAGGATCGCATGGATAATCGACAGCAGCTGGCTGCCACCACGCGAATGCATCTTTCAGATCACAGAGGCGGGCATAACCGACTTGGAAGATCAGCCTTAAATTTTGTTAAACTGAGGTGAACAAAAAATTGGCGGAAATCGAAAAAGAAGCGAATTTTGAGGATATTTTAAAAGCATCCGAAGAAGTAGTTGGGCCTATTTATCCCGTAGTGGTTGATAAGAGAACGCTAGAGATAGTGGATGGAAAGCATAGAAAAAAGGCTGATCCAGATTGGCCAGAAGTCAAAATCGAGTTCAAAAGCGAGAAGGAGAAGCTCCTCTACCGAATACACGCTAATTTAATGCGGAGAAAAGTAAGCAGAAAAGAACGAGCGTCTCAATTGCTTGAGCTGGCGCTTCATCTTGAGGAAGAAGGGGTTCCAAGGGAGAAAATCGCGCAGGAAATCGTCAAGCTGGTTCCAGAGCTTTCACCAGGCTACATAATAAATCTTCTCCCAGCAAAATACAAGTCTAAGGGAAGGCGGAAAGCAGGGATCAAAAGCGCCGAAGCACGCAAAAAGAAAACAACTGTGGATGTCCCCGGTTTAGGAAAAGTTGATCTTGAGAAAGAGAGGGAAAAAGAAGAAGTTATCACGGTGAATCTGGCGGAGCTAGCTTACGGTGCAGTTCCAATTGAGCTGCCTAAACCTGAAGCAGCTGCTTCAAAAATAATTCCTGAAACGGGGGAAGTGATTAGTTCAACTGTTATTGAGCCTAAACAGCATCCCAAACCTGAGCCTAAACCTAAAGTCGTAAAGGTTTTCCCGTGCCCACGATGCCACGTTGAAGTCGAAACCCTGTATTGCAGCAAATGCTTCTCTGAAATAAGCATCCGGGAAATCGCTAAAATCCTCCGAAAAGCCATGCTGAAGGAGGCTTAGAATTTTGAGAAAACCGATTGATCATCCCCTATATATATTATCTACTACTACTTCCTTTAACATTTCAAAAATATACGGTTTCTCAATCACGCTGCTTCAAGCGTTGAAAGAAGGCATGATGACCACCAGAAACCTATGCGAAATAACCGGAAAATATCCCCAATACGTCAATAGATACCTTTACAACCTCCGAAACTACGGATTAGTTGAGAAAAACGGTTCTTTATGGAAAATAACCGAGCTAGGGCTTGCTTT
>QMXD01000074.1 GCA_003661965.1 Candidatus Hecatellales archaeon | reverse complement strand
TGGGAGCTATGCTCCAAGCCCCGTAGGGCATGACGTAGATGTGTCCCCCGTGCCGTTGGGAATGAAAGCCACCCATGACCTCATAGGGATACCCAAATCCCTGTGGGCGAGGTGGAAGTCCCTACCGCAGATACAGTATGCTACAGCTTTAAACAAAATGAAGCGGTAAGGACAAACGGTGAATAGCAATTTTTCATAGAATTTATGCGATATATAAAAAAATGGGTTTGGTCTTGTTTTTTATTTTAATAGGTTTGCTCTTCTCTGATGCAGACCATTACGCTTTGATCTAGGTCCTCTACTGAGCCGACAGTCCTTAGGGATGGCCCTGTAGGTCCGGGTAGCCACTGCTTTATGGAGAAGTAGTTGCCGGGGTACTCCAATTCGCTTGTGAGGGTGTAGCCTTCACGGAACATGTTGAAGGTTTTGGCGAGCCTTCGGTAGAGGTCTTGGGCAACCTCGTGAGTCAAATGCCCGACACCATAGATTCTCTTCAGCAGGGACTTGGGAACCCTTATGCAGAACTCCATAGGCACGCCACCGCTAAACATCTTAAGCGCAAAAGGAAAAATAGGTTTTTCTCATACTTATGGCACGGAAGATTTTTATTGGTTCTGTCTTCCTACTTGTTTATGAGGATCCTATGAGCCTAAGGGAATCCCTATGTTTTGTGGGGTTGATGCTCTTCTACCTGCTTATGCCGATGGTCTTCATCTTCGCCTACCCTGCAATATACGTCGTGCATAAAAGTAGGAAAGGCGTATGCGAGGGATGCCCATTAGCGTTCCTATGCGGACCATCAATAGTGGAGTATGAATATGATGACTGCTAGGTTTTAAGAATGTTGCTTTTTGGCTTTCCTGATCTCCCGATATGACGTTGCTATCTCCTTGAAGGTTATGTATGAGGCTAGGGGTAATACTGAGCTGAGGAGGACCAGCTCCATTAATCCCTCTTGGTACTTGTCCACTAAGACGACGACCCAGCCGCCGGCATGGTATGCCGCTGCTATGGTTGCTAGGAAGACTATGTAGACTCCAAACATGAAGGCAAGCACAAACATCTTAGCGATGTTGTAGGTTCTCAAGGCGCACCACGTCCTTTTAGATGCGCTATCCCTCATATAACTTTATATGGGAGTATATGATTTCATATGCTCGGGAGGAGTGGAAATGAAGGAGGACGTGTTCACACGCAAGGTTAGGGATCTAGGCCGTGTATTGGGGATAAGCATCCCTAAGAGCACGGTTGAGAAGCTGGGGTTGAAGGAGGGCGATTGGGTTAAAGTTGTCATAACGAAGATAGAGGGGTGATTTGATGGCTGAGGGCTTCTACGAGGAGGATTTCGAGGAGGAGCAACTGCTTAATAGGTTTCAGACCGTTAAGGATCGTGTCGAGTACATTCTAAAGAGGTATCCTAATGCACGTAACAGCGATTTCTACTTGACCATCCTCTACATAAGGCGCTTTATACCTGAGCTGGCTAGGTACATCGGCTACATACCCTACGAGGTCATAAGGAAGTATGAGGGCCTCTTCGAGAGCATAAGGCGCAGCAGGCAGTACATCCAGAACACCCTCGGCTTGTATCCTCCCACCGACCCCGAGGTCTTGGAGAAACGCATGAAAAGGGAGAAGGCTATGAGGAAAGCTATCGCCAAAGGTGAGCTATGATGAAGCTTGAGGTTGGCCCGGGCTACTCAAAGAGGGGTAGGGGCTACATGTTTAATCCTCATTTCTGCTCGGATTACGATGTGGTATTCCTTGACATCAGGAAGCCCGACTTCAGGTGCGATAGGAGCACTTGGATAGTTGCCGATGCCCATAACTTTCCTTTTAGAGATTGCGTTTTTGAGGAGGTTTTCGCCGGGCAACTGATAGAGCATCTAGAAGACCCGCTCAAATTCCTAAAAGAATGCAAGAGGGTTTTAAAGGAGGGAGGCATGGTTACAGTTACAACACCAAACTTTCTATCCAAAAATGCTTATCTCGACCCAAGCCATAAGCATGTATTCAACTTCGTAAGGCTCTGGAAAATGGTTAAAAGCATTGGTCTGAAGCCGCACTTCCCATCTCCAAACATAGGCTCTCTATTCCCACGAAGTCTAAGGCGCCTCTTCAAGGTAATTCTCCTCCTCCTATCGGATAACCTCACGGTCATGGGTGAGAAGGCATGAAGGTGGTTGTAGGACATCATTTATGGAGTAGAGTTGGCGGTGGAGAGCTGGTCAACGCTTATGTAGTCAAGTCTCTCCTAGATGCAGGGCATGAAGTAGCTATTGTAACAACCTTTGGGTTTGAGAAGGAGAAGTATAGGGAGTGGTTTAACTTAGATCTAGGCAACGTTAAGACCTATACATTACTGCCGAGAGCGCTACCGCTCTTTGGCATCTATCAGAGGCTGGGCTTCTACATACCTCTCAGGAAGGCTATTAAGAAGGAGAAGCCAAGTGTGGTGTTCGTTGACAACGAGCTCTATAAGCCCATTATAAAAATGAGGGAGAACCTTGGATTTAGGCTGCTGGAGTACATACACTTTCCATTTCACGCCATAAGACTCCTAAAGTTCGAGCCAGAGGAGAACAAAGAGTTATACGAGCAGTACATTGCGGATATCAAGGACTACCACAAAAAGTACGAGAAAGGGCTCTGGAAGATGTACTTTGGCGTCTTCCTGAAGTTCTATGGGAGGGTTGCCCGTGACAATCCGTTTGAAGTTGCAGATGCCGTAATGGTCAACTCTAAGTACATCGCCAAGCTAACCAAGATGCTCTGGGATGGCGAACCTATAGTAGTCCATCCCCCCGCTAAGATCGTGGACTTCCAGCCCTATTGTACAAAGCCCTTCGAAGAAAGGGATGACGCCGTAGTGATGGTGGGAAGAATATCTCCTGAGAAGAGGGTTGAAAGTGTGGTAGAAGCCATTGCCCTCAGCGACACCAAACCCGTCCTAAGGGTCATTGGAGGGCTCATACCGTCAAACATCCCATACAAGGAGAAGCTTGAGAAGCTCGCCGAGGAAAGGAACGTAAAGATCGAGTTCCACATCAATGCACCTAGGGAGGAACTGGTGAAGTTAACGGCTTCAAGCAAAGTCTTTGTTCATGCAACCGTAGGTGAGCACTTCGGGATTGCCGTCGTCGAAGGGATGGCTGCTGGGTGCCCGGTCATTGTGCATAAGAGGGGAGGGCCATACGAGGACATAACGGATTACGGCAATTATGGATTGGCATACGAAACAGTAGAAGAGCTGGCGGAAAACATAGACAAACTAATGGTTTCGCCGAAGACGTGGAGGCACTACCACGAGAAATCCCTAAGCCGAGCACCAGCTTTCAGCGAGGAAACCTTCAAGCAGAAGCTCATAAAGGTGGTGGAGGGTGCTTAAAGAGCGCATATTGAGGATGTGGACGTATTTCCGTCGTGGCCATAACACCTACCTAGTCTTCCTTCTCTCCTTCGCCAACTTCATAGTGATACAGTATAGGCTTCTGGTGGAGTACATACCTGTAATGAAGGTCTTCTTCTCCAGCCTAATAGCGTTCGCAATAGCCTTCTTCTTCATTTACATTCCATTGGCGACGCTGATAGGCTGGTACGACTACAAGCGGTTTGCCGTTCCCGTCGAGGCTGCGATAGGGGCTAGGGCTTCGCCTTGGGTTAGGGATCTGGCAAAGGCGTTGATGCTCATGGCTCAAGGAAAAAATGATGATGCTGTAAAGATACTTGAGAAGTGGACGAGGGGGCTTTGATGCGGAGCCAAAGGGATTTGATATACGGGTTCTTTAATGGTGGGAGGAGGTTGCTGATAGTCTTGGATGCCTGCAACTATAGAGCCTTCATGGAGAAGATAGATCTCCTCGGCAATTTCGCTTATAGACTTACGGGGGTCTTAAGCTCCGCATGTTGCACCAGTAAGTGGCTTGAGAAAACCTTCACCGAGCCGATAAACGCCGTATATGTCACGGCGAATCCTTGGGTTCCGTTGTTGCTTAGGGATAAGGGCATCATGAAGAAGATACATGATGTATCTTCAAGGTTTTGGGATGAAAGGCTTGGAACGGTTAGAGCTGAGCACGTCAATATGATAGCATTGAAATACATGATGAAGGGTGAGAACGTGATAGTCCACTACTTGCAGCCACACCCGCCCTTCATCTCCAATACTTGGCTTAAAGGCGACGATCCTCCCGAGCTTGCAGGAAGAGCAATCTATGAAAAGGCTATCAGAGACGGCAAAGCCAGAAGGGAGTTTGTCAAGGCGTACAAAGATAACCTCGCCTATGCCCTCAAGAATGCTAGAAGACTCATCCAACTTGCCTTGAAGCTCGGATATAAGGTCGTGCTTACGAGCGACCACTCAGAGCTTCTAGGAATATATGCGCCATTAAAGACGTTTAGGTGGCTGCTCAGGAAGCATCCAATCAAGCTCCTAAAGGCTTGGCTTCCGTACTCAATAGGCTTATATCGTGTTGTCGGTCATCCGTGCAATTGGAAGGGCAAAGAGCTCTTGGAGGTTCCTTGGGTGGAGGTCTATGCCTAAAAGGCAAAAGAAGAGAAGAAAGAGAAAAGCCGGGAAGCCCAAAAGGAGAGCTGAAGCTAAGACTGCTAAGCGCCTTCAGCCTTCGCCCGAGGATGCCAAGGTCTACCGTGAAGGCTCGGTCACAGTGATACTGTGCAACCTCATAAACGACTGTAACCGTAAGTGCAGGCTTCTTAGGGC
>QMXD01000073.1 GCA_003661965.1 Candidatus Hecatellales archaeon | reverse complement strand
GGGGTAAGGGGTTAGGGATTGGAGGTCGCTTAAATAAGGCGCTGCAAATATCCCATATTGAGGATGCTCGACTTTAGGAAAATTGCCGGGGAGGTTGATGAGGCTATTAGGGCGTTGGAGTCGAGGGATGTGTCCGGGTTTGTTGAGAGGCGTGAGGGGGTTGGTTGCCGATCTTTGGCGGAGTAATTAAGCCTTGGAAAAGTCTCACGCAGAATCTCACACAGATTCTCACGTGTGAGGCTCGACAGCCCTCAAAAGATGATTGAAAGCAAGTTTTGGGCTTTAGGGGTTCCTAGGTCTATTGTATTGGAAAATTACTTTCAAAAACAGCTTGTAAGAATTTGTAGAGGCAAAAATTTTAGATTTAGATTTTATTATGGCTGATCTCCTTTATGTCTAGAAAGTTCTATCTTTTTAGGGGTAATTCTCGATTTCTGAGGTTAGAAGGATCGTTCAGAATTTCTCCAGTATCCGTTGAATAACCTGATATATTTAAATACCCGAAACAGATTTTCACAAGACATGGGAGCGAAAGTCCGAATAGACAGAGACACCTGCATTGGATGCGGCGCGTGCACCGCCCTGGTGCCGAGCTTCTTTGAACAAAACCCAGACGACGGGAAGGCGCAAGTAACTGAAAAATACCGTTCCGGGGGCGACCCAGCTTCCGGGGACGTTCCAGACGAGTTATTAAACGATGTTAAATCTGCAGCAGAAGGCTGTCCAGTGAGCGCTATAAAGGTTGAAGAATAATACTCAAAAAATATAGTCAAGGGTCAACGGTTGTTGACATAAACATCCTCTCTTTCTCTCATTTTACATTCACGTTCATGTCTTATTTGTTTAAGGCTTGTTTAAAGTAAAACGAGAGTTGGACGGGTTAGAGGAGTTGATCTGATTTCACTCGAGCCAGACAGCTTCAAAGATCTATGCGTTGAGTTGTTGAGGAGGTTGGGTTACAGGGATGTAGGAGGGTTGGGGCCAGGAGATAGGGGCGTGGATATAATCTGCTGGGGAAGAGATGGTGAGAGGATAGCAGTTCAATGTAAAAGATATTCTCCTGATGGGAAAGTTACCGCGAGGGAGTTCGAGAGTTTATTGGGGCTCTGATACTCAACGCCTATAATGGCGGAATCATCATTACAACCTCCTCCCTGAGTGAGGAAGCTCCTGAGGAGGTTAGGCCAATACGGGAATATCACGGTTATCGATGGACGCGTTCTCAGGCAGATGTTGAGGGGTTCTAGGCTATGAGTGGAGACGTTAAGGACGTTATTGAGGGGTTTGAGCGTAGGTTCAGAGAGCTTGAGAAGCGGATAGATGAAGAGTTCTCGAACCGTAACAAGGCTGCCCCTCGAGGAGTTGAAGGTAGAGGTTAGGAAGCTGGTCTTGGAGGCGGTTAAGTCCGATATTCCGGATGCTGTGAAGGATTTCATCTCTGCTAGGGCGGAGGTCTTAGAAAATAGGGTTCAGAGATTGGAGGAGGATGTGAGGATCATCTCCGCGAAGGTTAAGGCTCTTGAACGAGAGACATCAGAGCATAGTCAAGACATTGATCAGCTGAAGAGGGCTACAAGCATCCTGATGGACAAAACCACTAGGCTCGAGGAGGAAGTGGATAAGAGGGATAGGTGCCGTTTCAAACGTTCCTCTCCCTCCATCATAGAACGGACAGAGACGCCTCTATCGAGCCGCAACCCTCATACTTCAAGCGGTCTAAGCTTCATTACGATTCGTTAAGAAGTGTTCGGAGACCTGGAGACCGTGAGGTTCAGAGGAAGAAGATCATGTCTTACGCGTCTATCCCAATACCCGCTACGCCGATTATAGGCAATATCAAGACGAGGTTCGCAGCCCAGCAGATAAGGAAGTATGTTGAGGAGCTCGTGTGCTCGGTGAAGGCGGCGGTTGGCTTCGATAAGATCTTCCTGAAGATTGAGTGCAACGACCCATCTGCCGCTATGGAGGTTAGGACTGCTGTCAGGGAGTGTGGAGGTAGAGTTTACAGGACTAGACCTACCGTCATGCCTTTCATCTTCTAGCGGGGGAAGGTTATGGAATACTTCAGGTATAGGGTGGAGGAGTTAAGGAATAGGCTGCATGAGTTGAGATATGAGGAGCTGGAGATCGTTCAGCGGCTCAGGGAGCTGGAGGACGCGTTAAGAGAGTTGAGAGAGGCTTAGAGAGATTCGTGAGAAGAAGAGGGAGATAGAAGCGGAGATTAGGGAGATCCAGGAAGAATTGAGGCGCACGCGCGAGGAGATGGAAGTCTATGACGACTATTCTGATCATGACTATTACAATGATTATGGTGAGTGAGAAGAATGGTGAGGGAGATAAGTTTTAGGGATGAGTGTGAAAAATATAATTTTTGCGGCAAGCTCTATACGAGAGCGGGAGATGACAAAGGAGGCTGGGAGTGGAGTAGACGTAAATTCTAAGCTTAAGCAATATGTTCAAAGGATACTTGACCTCGGTCAGAAGAATAAGGCTATCTACTTCGCGACCTCACCTGATGGACAATCTGACTGGAAGATAAAAACGCTTGGCTTCAAACTTTCTGAGGAGGCGCTATATGATCTCTTAGATCAAAGATTGGTAGATCTCTTAAGAGTTTCAACAACCCGGAACGAGGTTCGGGTAAGCCGCATAGACTTTGGCGAATCTGATTGGAGGGATGTTGAGAAACGTCTTAGGAAGCTCTACTCGAGGAATAGAGAGTTCGTGAAAGATTATGGTGTCAGCATCTGCTATATTGTGTATAGTTTCCTGATATGGCAGGAGAGCCCAATTTCAGGTGAGGGATTTTGGGTGAAGAGCCCCTTACTCGTGGCGGAGGCGAATCTGGAAAAGAAGATCGATAGACGGCGTGGTCAAGTGGTGTACAGAGTATCGCTTGAGTCTCCTTTCAGAATAAACGAGTCCCTGGCAGAGATTCTTCGACTCCAATACGAGTTGGATCTAAGAGAAGGTCTGGTGGAAGATGGTGAGACTGCAGTAGAGTTTGAGAATCTAGACGAGATTGAAAATGTGTTAAGCAAATTTGAGGCTGTCGCCTTAGACATGGGTTGGAGGATTGAGCGTGAGGTCTGGATAGCGGGGCTCCACTTCGGCACCGTGGGGATCTACCATGATGCGAAGAATCTGCTGAAGTCGGGGAAGCTTAGTCAGTCACCGATCATTAGGGCGCTATGCGGAGAGGCGCAGGAGCCGCCCCTGCCCCATCCAGAACCGCCGAAAGAACGGGAGATAGATTTGCTAGAGACCCCGCTTCCCGCTGACAAGTCTCAATGCGAGGTCTTATGGTACGCCGAAAGAGGCTCGAACCTAGTCGTTCACGGGCCCCCTGGAACCGGGAAGAGCCAGACGATCGCCAACCTGATAGCTAGAGCGATCAAAAACGGGAGGAGAGTTCTTTTCGTGGCGGAGAGGAGGGAAGCGATAGATGTTGTATATGACAGACTCAGAGAATTAGGGTTAACGCTACCCGTTCTGAAAGTCTTCACAATAACCAAAAGGGAGCGGGACCAAGTCCTAGAAGACCTTCTTAATACTTTACGAGCTGTCGAAAGCCAATCGCGGCCGCTCTCTGGCGTCGTTAGCTTTCCTGAACATGAGTATGACTACGAGTGGGAATACTTCGAGTTATTAACGAGAGCTACGGATTCCAAGAATTTATACAAACTGATCGGAGATGTTGCGTTAAAAGAAGAGGAGTTAGAGAAGTGGGGGCTGATAGGCTTAGCCGACAAGTATTATGGGCGTGGAGTATGGCAGGAATACGAGAAAATCGATGAATTAAGCCTTCGAAGCTACTGGGATAAGGTAATTGAGTTCTTCAGGCTACCCCTCCTTCCAAGGAGGAATGAGTTGAGGGTCGTATCTCCGATGGTATCATTCTTAGAGGAGATTGAAGAAAAGTTTGGAGATATTTCCCACCAAGAAGTTATTGAGCTATTCGAGGTAATAAATAAGCTCTATAACGTTTTGAGAGAACCCGATGCCGTTCAAGCTCTCGGCTTTTGTTTAAAACTCGACTGCTCACAACTTCAGAGCCTTCATGAGGTCATTCAGCAGCTCATATCTTCGATCAAAAGGCTACGAAAGATCCGAGAAAGGTTAGAAATCCTCCCGGATGAAAGAGAGCTTTCTGAAGCTGAAGAAAAACTATGCCAATATGGTTCTTGGTTGAAGAGGGTGTTTTCTAACGACTATAAGGCTCTTAGAGCCGAGCTGGAGAATAGACTGAGTATAAGTAGGAGGCTTTCACATGAGGATGCTCTCGCGAGCGTGATGTGGTTAAAATATGAGCGGTATGATCTCGTAGAGGAAGAGGAGAAAGAAAAGCAGGGCATAAAAGATCTCGTCAAACGGGTTAAAGGAGAAGATTACGCTCCTCTCATCTTACCCTTAAATATAGACCAGCTGAATATGGTTTCACACGTAGTTGGAAGGCTTCTGGAACTTGAGAAGTCGCCTAAGACCGCCAGAGCCGTAAGGCTCCTTAATGAGGATTTACAGCTTTTCAAAAACTTCGCCGACCAGATCTCCACCAAAGAGTTAGACTCGATAATGAGTATACTGGTTAGGATACCCGAGTCAGGTGGCATTAGAATTCTCCTAAATTTTCTTCATGAACTCCAAAAAGTCGTAAGTGATATTGGCGGCGTTGGATTGGATACGGTAATGGATCTTATCGAGCAGATTAGGAGGTCTTCAAGCTTGGAAGGATT
>QMXD01000072.1 GCA_003661965.1 Candidatus Hecatellales archaeon | reverse complement strand
TGTGTAATGCACTCTAAGATATGGCTTTAAAATAGGCTTGGTTTGGCTTTTCTGGCTTATCCTAAAACCTTTTAAGTCACATAAAACTAAGAATTAGCTGATTAATAGGTAAGGTTTCGGGGGAAAATCGGGAGTAGTTTTGGTAGGAGTTGAAGAATATGGCTGAGCAGCAGGAAGCTAAGTCTAACGTTGTTTTGGTGGGTAAAAAGCCTGTGATGAACTATGTGATAGCATGTGTAACCTTTTTTAATCAGGGGGTAACAAGCATAGTTTTAAAGGCTAGGGGTGCATCTATAAGTAAGGCTGTTGATGTTGTTGAGCTTTTAAGAAGGGCTTTTGTGAAAGACTTGGTTGTTAAGGATATTAGTATAGGGACTGAGGTTGTTGAAAGGGAGTCTAGAAAGTCTAACGTAAGCACCATAGAGATTACTGTGGAAAAACCGTCAACCTAACCCAAAAAATTTTCCTCACCCTTTATTTTTGACTAAGCCTTTTCTTTTAAGGGTTTTTAGGATAAGCTTTTTAGGGTTAGCTTTAAAACGGTATAGGTGACCTTTACATCCGTTTTTACAGTCTGAGGAGCCGAAGCCAACTACAACATTGTCAGCAATCTCACCCAAAACTTTTGAAATTTTACATTCGATTTTTTCTTTTGATTTTACTGGTATAAAGCCTAGAAGGCTTGTGTTTTTTGATGCTAGAAGGTAGTCTATATGCCATCTTAGGTTTCCATTCTTGTTTGAGGCTATTTTTTTGTAGCGGTTTAAACGTTTTTCTATGGTGATGTTTCCGCCAACAGCAGAACCAACATAGGCATAGTAACCTTTATCAAACCTTAAAACTCCTAGGCTTCCAACCCTAACCCTACACTGTTTTTCCACTTTTAAAAGGAGAATATAGCCTCCAATCAAAATTTTTTCCACTAAAAATGTTAAATGCCTTTAATGTTTTTGTTTTTTAGGGTTGAAGCTTCATATAGGCTTTGATGACACAGATTCACTTAAGGGTGGATGTACAACCTATCTGGCTTCATGTCTTATCGAGCTGCTTTATAAGCTAAAATTTGTTAGGTTTTTGGATTACCCAAACCTTGTTAGGTTAAACCCTAACATTCCATGGAAAACTCGTGGGAATGGGGCTGTATGTTTAAGGCTTGAAATACCTGAGTGGGCTTATCTGGAGGTTAGAGAACGAGTTGTGGGTTTTGTTGAGAGAAGTTTTAGGGGGGAGGCTGAAACAAACCCTGGAATTGTTTTTTTAAAGGGTGATGTTTCTGAGCAGGTTAAGGGTTTTAGTTTTGAGGCTTTATGGAGGGTTGTAAGCTTATCTAGGGCTTTAAGGCTTATAAGGGTGGTTGGTGGGGAGGCTTATGGGTTTAACAATTGTAGGGGGATTATTGGGGCTCTTGCTGCTTGTGGTGAAACCTTAGAGGATGATTATACTTTTGAGGTTATAGCCTATAGGACTAGAAGGTTTTGGGGTAAACCTAGAAAAATAGACCCTGAATCTGTTTTAAGGATGGATAGGGAAACCTATCCTCAAACCTTTAACAACCTAGACCCTGAAACAGGAAGAATTTTGATTATGCCACGTGGACCTGACCCTGTTTTGTTTGGTGTTAGAGGTGAAACTGTGGAGGCTGTTTTAAAAGCCTTAAAAATGGTTAGTGTTGATGAACCCATTGAACGTTGGACTGTTTTTAGGACAAACCATGGGACAGACAACCATTTAAGATGTAGGTGTAGGGTTGCTGAGGTTAAACCTCATATGGCTGTGGTTGTTGAGGGTTGGGTTTCAAAACCTCCAAAAACAATACCTGGTAGACATGTTATATTTAGTGTTTCAGATGGGACTGGAGAAATTTTTTGTGCGGCTTATGAGCCTACAGGGGAGCTTAGAAAGGTTGTTAAGGGTTTGGTTGTTGGTGATAGGGTTAGGGTTTATGGTGGTTTACGTAAGGCAAAACCAAGAACACCTAAAACAATTAACTTGGAAAAGATTGAGGTTTTAGAGTTGACTAGAAAGGTTGAGTTAAAAAATCCTTTATGTCCAAGGTGTGGTAAACGTATGGTTTCGATGGGGAAAGGGAAAGGTTTTAGGTGTGAAAAATGTGGTTTTAGGGATTCTAAAGCCAAGAAGGTTGAGGTTGAGGTTCCCAGAAGCCTTAAAGAAGGCTTATATTTACCTCCCCCAAGAAGCCACAGACATTTAACAAAGCCTATTCAAAGGTATGGGATGGAAAAACATGGGTGGAATTTTGAGGAGCCAAAGGTTTTTTGGGGGAGGTCTTTAGCTGACCTACCTTTTTAAGGTCTAAAACCTTTTTTGCTTTTTTCTTCTTTACCCAAAAAATTTTCCCTTCTCTAAGGTAAGCTTAAGGCTAGAGATTGTCATTATTTGTTCCGCAAGCTTTTCAAACGTTTTTAGGACTGTTCTTTCCTCATGGGTTTCAGGATAGTAGAAGGCGTGAAGATAGGTTTGACTGTTTTTTATTTCAGGCATTTTGTAGGTTAGGAGAAGATAAACGTTTCTCCATCCGTGGGTGTGGATAAGCCATGAAAGCGAGTAAAGTATAATGTTACATTCGATTTTTTTCTCCCTACCATACTTTACTATTCTTGAGATTAGAAAGCCTAGGGAGGTTAGGTCGTCGTTTATAAGTGAGGATGATTCCTCATCAAAAACGTTAACACCGTATTCTTCACCATATTTTGGTTTTTCTGTTTCACGTAGAACTCTTACTATATGGATGTCTTTATGGTTTAGAAGGTCTAACCCTTTAAGCTCATCTAGAGAGATTAGGTCGTATAGGATTAGGAGGAAGGTTTTTATTCCCCTTTTTGAGTTATCTGTAACCTTTTGTTTTATCCAGCTTAACTCTCTTAGATGGGATGTTCTTATACATTTAACTAGGGTAAAATGTGAGTGTTGAGCTGGTGGTGTTTGACTTGTTTTTAAAAGCCATCTTTGCATCTCAATATCAACCATAGCAAACGCTGGGTTAACAGCACCATAAAGAATGATTATTTTTGCTGGGATAGCTAGGAGGTCTGCTTGATAGGGGGATAAAAACCCTATAAGGAATAGTAGGTTTACGGCTAGAAGAAAAACCCATCCTAAGAAAAGACTGTAAAGAAATTTTCCGTAACGTTTCATTAAAAGAATTATTCCTACGGTAACCATGATGTATGGGGTTAGGGCTAGGGTTAAAGGATACTTTTCAAACCCAAAACTTACGATTAAAAACAGTAAAAGTGTGAGGATGGCTATAACAATAAAGGATTTTCTAAGTTTAGGTAGCAGAAAACCTACACCTACAAACCATCCTATCATGGAAAGAATAAAAAGGGTTATTCTAGCGATGTGGGTTGTTGGAAGCCATAGGTTAAGCAAAATCTCAGCACCATATAGGAGGAAGCCTAAAGCCCATAAAAGATGGAAAAAGTTTCTTCTACCATGCATAGCGTAAACGTGAAGTAGGTAAACTCCACAGGTTAGGGTAACATAGCTGTTTGTTAGGGTTGCAATCCCAGAAAAGTCTAAAGTAGGCAACTTTTCCTTACTATTTAGGTGGAAAGTAATACCTATATAAGGGTTGAAAACTTTCCGTCTACATTTTTAAGCCTAATCCTTTTTAGGGGTAAACCAGAAATCTATTCTAAGAATTAAGGTTTAATGGTGGTTGTTTTGCCTATCCTACCAATAGACTCTGGAAGATATGGAACACCTGAGATGAGAAGGATTTTTGAGGAGGAGTATAGGCTTCAAAAACTTTTGGATGTTGAGGCTGCCTTGGTTTGGAGTTTGGGGGAGGTTGGTCTTTTTCCAAGGGAAAAAGTGGGGAAGGTTTTGGAGAAAGCCTCAACAAAATATGTTGAGCTTGAAAGGGTTAAGGAGATTGAGAAGGCTATTAGACATGATGTTATGGCTGTTGTTGAAGCTTTAGCCGAGGTTTGTGGTGAGGAGGGTGCCCTAATCCATTTTGGAGCAACAAGCAACGATATACTTGACACAGCAACAGCCCTCCAGTTTAAGGAGGCTCTTCAAATTGTTGAGTTAAAGCTTTGGAGGCTTGAAGAAATTTTGATGGGTTTGGCTGAAAAACATAAAAAAACTATTATGGTTGGTAGAACCCACGGTCAACATGCTCTCCCCATAACTTTAGGCTTAAAATTTGCTGTTTGGATGAGGGAAATTTCAAGGTATATTCAAAGGTTAAGAGAATGTAGAAAAAGGGTTTTGGTTGGGAAGCTTACTGGTGCTGTTGGAACTCAGGCTGGTTTTGGTGAGGCTGGATTAAAAATTCAAAAGCTTGTTATGGAGAGGCTTGGACTTCAACCTGTTGAGGTTTCAACCCAGATAGTTCAAAGAGACCGTTATGCTGAGCTTGTATGTCTTTTTGCCATGCTGGCATCAACCCTAGACAAGTTTGCAACAGAGGTTAGGCTTCTTCAAAGAACTGAGGTTGCGGAGGTTTCAGAGCCTTTTGATGTTAAAAGGCAGGTTGGAAGCTCAACCATGCCCCATAAAATGAATCCGATAATATGTGAGAGGATTTGTGGTTTGGCTAAGGTTTTACGTGGGTTTGTTGTTCCAGCCTTAGAAAACATTCCAAGCTGGCATGAAAGAGACCTTACAAACTCTTCAGCTGAAAGAATAGTTTTACCTTCAGTTTTTATCCTTATCGACTACATGTTAAACCTAATCAACAATGTTTTAGCAAACCTAAAAATAAACGAGGAAAAAATGCTGGAAAACCTTTACCTTACAAGGGGGAGGATTATGGCTGAGGCTGTAACCCTAACCCTAACAAAAAAAGGTTTACCACGACAACAAGCCTACAAAAAGGTTAGAGAACTTGCCCTAGAAAGCTTAACAAAAAACAGGGATTTTAAGGATGTTTTAGAGGAGGATGAAACTATAAGAAAATTTTTGGATAAAAAGGAGCTTGAGGAGGTTTTGAATCCTGCTAACTATCTTGGAACTGCTG
>QMXD01000071.1 GCA_003661965.1 Candidatus Hecatellales archaeon | reverse complement strand
TCTTACTTTTCCTTCCTCTAAAACTTTAAAAACAGCTTTTTCAATTTTTTTTGCAGCCTCATTTTCTCCAAGATACTCTAACATCATTTTTGATGCTAGAATTGTAGCTATAGGATTTACCTTATTTTTTCTAGCATATTTTGGTGCTGAACCATGAACAGGCTCAAACATCCCATAATTGTCACCTATGTTTGCTCCTGCAGCAAAACCTAACCCACCAACTAACGCTGCAGCCTCATCTGAGAGAATATCTCCAAACATGTTTGTTGTAACGATAACATCAAAGGTTTCAGGTCTACGTATTAGCTGCATAGCCATAGCATCAACATGAAGCTCTTCAACATCCACATCCGAATATTCTTTTGCAACATCTAAAACTGCTTCCCTAAAAATTCCGTCTGTCAACCTTAAAATGTTTGCTTTATGAACAAAAGTTAAACGTTTTTTTCTTTGAGCAGCCAGTCTAAAAGCAAACTTTGCTATTCTTTCTGAAGCCTTCCTAGTGATAAGCCTTATAGAGATTCCTATCCCCTTTTGAATTTCAAACTCTTTTGCAAAATAGAATCCCTCAGTATTCTCCCTTAAAACCACTAGGTCTATGTTTGGTTTTAGGGATGGAACGTTTGGAAGAGACTTACATGGTCTAACGTTTGCATAAAGCTCAAAAAGTCTTCTAATCGTTACCGCAACACTCGGTGGAGCTTTAGGGTCTTCTAAGGTTGTCATAGGACCCTTTAAACATGCATCCGTCTGCCTCAAAATTTTAATAGTTTCCTCTGGGAGGTTTGTGCCATACTTTTTTATACAGTAGGCTCCAGCCTCACCAAAAACATATTCTAACCTTAAACCTTTAACAGAGTCCTGAACAGCATTAAGCACATTTAAGGCTGCATCTACAACCTCCGGACCTATACCATCCCCATGGAGAACAGCAATTTTATGGGTTCCCATAATTTTTCCCAAAAAAATGTGGAAAAATTGGTGTTTATGGGATTGCTATTGCTCTTAAAACCTCCCCCTTATCAAGCATCTCATAACCCTTATTTATCTCCTCAAGAGGAAACCTATGGGAAACCAACCCCTCAATTTTAATCATACCTTTATGCACCATCTCAACAACCCTAAAAAGGTCTGAAGGCTTATAGCGGCATGAACCCATAACCTTTAACTCATACCATAGAAAACGCATAAAAGGCACAGCAAAGTTTTGCATCCCATAACCGACAACAACAACCTTTCCACCGTTTCTAACACTTCTACAAGCCATCTCCACAGCCTGAGGACTTCCAGTAGCATCAATAGCTATGTTAACCCCACCATTAGTCATCTTTCTAATCTCAAGCTCAGGTTTTTCAATCTCCATGGTGCTAATAATCTCAGAGGCTCCAAACTCTTTAGCCTTTTCAAGCTTCCATTTTCTCCTAGCCACACCTATAACATTAGCCCCAAAAGCTTTTGCAATCTGAACAACGTTTAAACCTAAACCTCCAGAAGCACCAAAAACAGCAACAGTATCACCTGGTTTAACCTGAGCCACATTTACAACAGCATGGTAGGGTGTTGCAACAGCATCAGTAATTATAGCTGCATCTTGAAGAGGAATACTGTCAGGTATGGGTATAACAACCTTCGCTGGAACAGCCAAATATTCTGCAAAAGCACCATCCCTAGTTGCACCAATAACATCACCACTAATACATATGTTTTCACGTCCAGCCCTACAAACATCACACTCCCCACATGGAATAGTGTAGGAAACAATAACTTTTTGACCCTTTTTTAGGTTAGTAACCTCCTCACCAACCTCCTCAACAACACCTGAAGGCTCATGCCCAAGAATTAGCGGAGGCTCCTTAGGTGGACGCATACCCATCTTCATGTAGAGAAGATCCGTATGGCAAAGACCACATGCAGCAATCCTAACCAAAACATCTTTAGGACCAATTTTTGGAACAGGAACATCCTCAATTTTTAAAGGTTTTTGAGGCCAAGAACCTGGTGGACCATAAAAAACAGCAGCTTTCATCCATATCCCTCCAAACACTCTTGTATGTTATTTTTTGTTGTTTTGAATAGATTTAAGTATTTTTAGACGAATTTTAGGTTATGGGTAGGCTTAAGGAAGGTATACTTCAAGTTTACACTGGAAACGGTAAGGGAAAAACCACAGCAGCCTTAGGTCAAGCCTTAAGGGCTGTAGGTCATGGGTTTAAGGTTTACATGGCTCAGTTTATGAAGAGTTATGGGTATGGTGAGGTTGAGGCTGCTAAAAGGCTTTACCCAAACCTTGTCATAGAACAGTTTGGTAGAACAAAGCATGTGAACAAAGAAAAACCTGAAAAAATCGATTATGGGTTAGCTAAAAAGGCATTATTAAAAGCTAAAAAAGTTTTGGAGAGTGGAGAATGGGATATAGTTATCCTTGACGAGGTTAATGTAGCCTTAAACTTTGGGCTTCTAAGCCTAGACGAGGTTTTAGAGCTTTTAAAGGTTAAACCTAAAAACGTAGAATTAATCTTTACAGGTAGATATGCACCAAAAGAAGTTATAGATTTGGCTGAGCTTGTTTCTGAGGTTGTTGAAATTAAACATCCATACCGTAGTAAAGGAGCAAAACCAAGAATGGGTATTGAATACTAATGTCAAGTTAGGGAAGGATGGAACTTTTTCTGGGGGTTAAACGTTTGCTTTCAAGACACGGTTTACAAGGTTAAACCTACACCATAGACTATGGAGAAGTAGTAGTTAAGTTTCCTCTTTTAAACTACCCTTATAAAAAAGTTATATTCCTTAAAGGTTAATCTATTCTCATTGAAGAATCATTCCTTCACCTTCTGGGTGAGAATTTTGGGTTTACAGGAAACCGTTAAGAAGAAAATTAGGGTTCTTATAGCTAAACCTGGGCTTGACGGTCATGACCGTGGAGCAAAAGTTATTGCAAGAGCTTTAAGAGACCATGGAATGGAAGTCATATATACTGGGTTAAGGCAAACACCAGAACAAATTGTTCAAACAGCAATCCAAGAGGATGTTGATGTTATAGGTTTAAGTATTCTTTCAGGTGCTCATGATGTGCTTATCCCACAAATAGTTGAAAAGCTAAAAGAAAACGGTTTAGAGCCAGGAAAAAACATACTTTTGATTGTTGGAGGAATAATTCCTAAGGAGGATGTTCCAGAGCTTAAAAAAGCTGGTGTTAACGAGGTTTTTGGTCCTGGAACTCCAACCACAGAAATAATCAAATACATAGAGGAGAATGTTAAAAACTTGGGGAGGGTGAGTTAACCTATGGTTGACCTTGAAAAGGTTTCTGAGGAGCTTAAAAACTGGGAGGTAAAAAATGCTAAGGATCTTCAACGTGTAGGAGAATATATTAACCGTTCAGGTATCCCCATAAAAATAGTTTATACACCTTTAGATGTGAAAGATTTAGACTATCTTAAAGACCTAAGTTTTCCTGGTGAATATCCGTTTACACGTGGAGTTTATCCTACAATGTATCGTGGACGTTTATGGACTATTAGACAGTATGCTGGTTTTGGAACCGCTGAAGATACAAATAAAAGGTATAAGTATCTGATTAGTCAAGGTCAAACTGGTTTAAGTGTTGCTTTCCATTTACCAACCCAATGTGGATATGATTCAGACCATCCTATGGCTTTTGCTGAGATTGGTAAGGTTGGAGTTGCGATTGACAGTTTAAAGGATATGGAAATACTTTTTGATGGGATAAACCTTGGAAAAATCACAACCTCGATGACTATTAACTCTACATGCCCCCAGGTTTTAGCCATGTATTTTTGTGTAGCCTCAAGTCAAGGTGTACCAGACAACCAAGTTGGAGGAACGGTTCAAAACGACATTTTAAAAGAGTATGTTGCAAGAGGAACCTATATTTATCCGCCTGAACCATCTATGAGGCTTGTTGGAGATGTTATTGAATGGTGCTATAAAAATGCTCCAAGATTTAACTCTATAAGTGTTAGCGGATACCATATGAGGGAGGCTGGATGTACAGCTGTACAGGAGGCGGCATTCACCCTTGCAAACGGTATTGCCTACATAGACCATGTTGTTAAAAGAGGAATACCTGTAGACAATTTTGCACCTAGAGTATCCTTCTTTTTTGCTGCTCAAAGGGACCTTTTTGAGGAGGTTGCAAAGTTTAGGGCGATGCGTAGAATGTGGGCTAAAATTATGAAGGAAAGGTTCGGAGCTAAAAATCCACGTTCAATGCTTTTAAGGTTTCATGTTCAAACAGCAGGTGTTACGTTAACAGCCCAACAACCCTATGTTAACCTTCTAAGAAACACTTTGGAGGCTTTGGCTGCTGTTTTAGGTGGTGCTCAATCTTTACATGTAAACTCTTTTGATGAGGCTTATGCTACCCCAACAGAGTTTGCTGTTACACTTTCAGTTAGAACCCAGCAGATTATAGCCTATGAAAGTAAGGTTACAGCAACAGTAGACCCGTTGGGTGGCTCCTATTATGTTGAATGGTTAACAGACCAGATAGAGGAGAAGGCTATGGAATACATCCATAAAATTGATGATATGGGTGGTGCTCCACAAGCCATCGAAAAAGGATTTTATCAGAGAGAAATTGCTGATGCTGCCTACCAATACCAGAAGGATGTTGAAAGTAAAAGGGAGATTGTTGTTGGTGTAAACGAGTTTGTTACTGGTGAGGAAATACCTGTCACAATTTTAAAGGTTGACCCTGAGGTTAGAAAAAGACAGATTGAAAGGTTGAAGAAGGTTAAAAGTGAAAGGGATAATGTAAAAGTTAAGGATGCACTAGCAAACCTACGTAGGTCTGCTGAAAAAGGTGAAAACATTATTCCAGCAACCTTTGAGGCTATTAGGGCTTATGCAACCATAGGTGAAACCTCCGATGTGCTTAGAGAAGTTTTTGGTGAGTATAGGGCTTCAACAATAATTTAAAATATTTTTATTGTTGGAAGGTAGATTAAGGATAAGGTTTTCTGTTTATGGGGTGAAAAAG
>QMXD01000070.1 GCA_003661965.1 Candidatus Hecatellales archaeon | reverse complement strand
GTCGCTTACATTTTCAGTAACACCTACATTTGTGAGTATCTGAACATTGCTCAGGTCTTCGTCACCGGTGTTCTTTATGTAAATCGTCAAGTTGCAGGGCTCGTCAGCCAAAGTCTCTACCACTTCTGTGTGCTGCTCAGTTCCCGGAGTTTCACCTTCTTTTAAATTTAAAATGTCAACAAACATATTCGGCTGTATTATGTTGACGAATGCGTAATTTTCGGTGGTTGCATTCGTTGAAGTCGCGTTTAGCAATATCGCAAAGTCCTCACTCTCGTTCTGCGATATTTTGAATGTGCAGGTCTTATTCTCGTGTGCGCCGATTGTTCCAAGAATCTCGCTTGTTTTGTTGTCTGCTGCTGTCACGTTTGGTGGTGTTGTGATGGAAAGATTGACCGCGTCCGATGGAAGATCGCCTGAATTAAAGACCGTAGCGTTGAGAAAGAAATCGTCACCCTTTTTCACTTTCTCTGGGACGGTTGGTGTGATTGAGAGTTTCGGGGTTTGAAGAACTGGAACACTAACCTTTTTGGTCTCACTACCCGCGTCTGAAGTATATACGCCAATATCAATTTGTAGATTTCCGTACCAAATCGGTGTAAATGTCCATGTAAATGTATGGTTTTCACCAGCATCTAATACAGGAATTTCTTTTTCCAATAGCTCTGTCGTGTTAAAGTAATAATGCGTATCTAACTCGACGGATAGATTATGAATTGCTTTTGTTGCATTATTTTTTATCATTGTACTAAATATAAATGGTTCGTTGTAAACAATATCATCGGGCATTTTTGTTGTAACTATAAATTCTACCACTACTTTTGTTGCTTTTGTGAGTGCTAAATTTTCCTCTTCATAAATTTCAATGTTATAATCGCCAGCAGGAGTATCACCCGGAAGAGTTAAATTCAATGTTTCCGTAATTTCTGAATTTGCTGGAATTGCTACTTGTTTTGTTGCTCCCGTAAGTGGTAATGAATAGGAGGATATTAAAAATGCTGTAACGTTTATATTTTTACTTTCAGCAGTCGGATTTGTAATTTCTACCGTGATTGATGTCTCTTCCCCTGGCTTAAATAGTGGTACACCGATAATCTCATAGCTACATGTTAGGTTTTCTGATGTTTCTAAAGATCTCATTGACGGATTCCCATATCGTTCCGCAATATTTATTACATCATTGATGTCTTCGCTGTTTCGTACAAGTATCAGTGGATAATATTTGGAATTATATTTCTCAGCTTCCCATTTTGAATGATTGCATACAGAGTCTGTATCTAAATTATGCCATTTTTCATCTCCTGTAACATTGGCCCACCTAACCCATGCATGACCACTATAAGGTGCCGGAAAAGGTGTTGCCCAACCAGTAGCAAATCTTGAGGGTATTCCTGTTGCTCTTAAGTATGCGATTGTTATCATTGCATAGTCATCACAGACTCCTAACGAATGCTGATGCGTTTCTGATGCTGTTGGTCCTTCTGGATCTGGTATTCTGTGTTCTGGGTCAAAATCTTCTTTAAGCATATCTACAGCATCAAGATACCATGCTATCTTATCTGCATCTCTTGCGAAAAAGTGTCTACCGCCTTCACCATCTATCCATTGTTTATGTAAACTTATTAGTTGGTAAATCGGTTTATTGAAAATATATATCCCACTTGCAGAAGCATTATACGCATATCCTATGTCTAACCCGACACACGCATAACCATATTCTGAGTTAAAAGGCTCATAATTATAGTTCCAATTTTCTGGCAAACCAATATCGTCAGCCCTGTCAATTTCTCCATCAAAATCATTGTCATACTCATCGTCCTCAAAATCTCGTGTTTCATTCTTCATTGCATGATGATAAATCATTTTTCCATCTATTCTTCTTGCTAACTCGCTAATATTTTCTACTGCTTCTCCTGTTGTTATTGCTCCATCTGCTGCTTTAATTGCATTCTTCCAGATTTCTGGATGATCATAGATGTGAAGGCTATGATTGCAATGAACATAGTAATTAAGGATGGGTAGGCGAATATTTAAGTAGCTTGGCTCCCTGCTCCAAGTTACAAACGACTGATTATTTTTATCAAAATCAAAAATCACATAAAACTCAGCAGAACCAATATAGTGTTTATCACTCTGATCATCTACATTCACCAAAGACCCATTCACTCGGTATATTCCTACAGGTATTTGAGCTTTGTTTAATGGATTGCCATTTTTATCTGTCCATTTCCATGTTCCCTTTAAAGAGTTGCTATCGCTGTCCCAAAAACTTGAACTCTCTGTTCCAATATAGCCTATAGGAGGATTAACAGGTGGCCATGCCCATCCAATGTAAGTGCATCCTCCAATATTGTCATAATCGTCAGAAATTATAACACCTTTACCAGCGCACGCATGAATGATTTTACTATTCCCTAACGACAGCCCTACATGACCGTCTGTTCCATATTCATAAAATACATAAGCCCCGCGAGGTGGAAGACCTGTTCTCAGTGGCGCTAAGCCCTCGGCTGCTTCTTTTGCAGATCCAAAAGATTTAGTAAGTGGTGAATCAGCACCGCTTTCATACGCAACCCTAACAAAACTATAGCAAAGCCCATCATAATCATGTGATCCAAGTTTATTTTTTCCCCATTCAATAGCCTTACTAATCCTCTTGTCTTCTCCGGGACTGTAAACCTCAAATAGAGATTTATAACCAGCTGGTAATTGTCCGTCTAATGTTAAAATAAAAGTTGGGTTGTCCGTTCCTCTCCTGAAAACAGGAGCATTGTATTTCGTATTATACTCCCAAGTTTCTGTTGCAGCGTCAACATTTCCATTTAAATCAACAGCAACGGTTCCAGTAAATTTTTCTCCACTCACGCTAAAATCTTTTGAATCAATTGCAGAACCCTGGTCTGTCACAACTTGCATCCAAACAGTATGCTCTCCTACCTCAGACGGCGCTTTTACTTTTACTAAATATTCTTTATTCGGTTGTGGAATTATATCCTCAATTTTTACATCATTTTCATCAATTTTAACTTTTGTATTATCTTTCGTGAGTGGAAAGTTGCTGTTTCCGTCTGCATCAATGAGTTTCACATATATTTTCATCATCTCGTTTGGACGGTACTCTGTTTTGTCCAACCTCATCGAAAGTGTCAATCCTGCTTGTACTGAAGTTCCATAAAAAGAAGTTACAGACTTCTCACCATTTGCAGGAACATTTATATTCTCCCAATACATCAAAACACAGCTATCGCTTTTAGGGCTACTCACATATCCTGGTGTATAAAATTGCCTGTTTGGGTTCCAATCGTAAGAATAAACTGTATCAATTGCCTCTGGCCAATGTGCGAATATCATTTTGTCTGGGATGTTAGCCCACCAGCCATAGGTTACGAGTTTTGCTTCAGATTCTTCTGGTCTGCTGTATGCACTCCAATGATCAAAATCAACTGGTTCAAAGCACATCTCTTTCGTGTAGAGCGTTCCTTTTGCCTTCAATGGAGAGCCATCATTATCGCATAGTTGTGTATCCCATAGGTATCTTACAGAAACATCCTGGTCCGAATTTTCATTATTCCTTATTTTTACAGTAAACGCAACATGGTCGCCTTCAAGTTTTATATGCTGTTCTACATAGATTCCTTCTGAGCTGCCAAATTTCTCTTTTACTACGTTCCATATATTCGCATTATTTCCTTCATAGCCTAAAGCCCAGAAACCTGTGCCCCCAAGATTTGCATCGTTAACATAATCAAATTTTAAGCCAAGAGATTCATCATCATCGTACCAACATTGGTGCCATGTATCGCCTGATTGATATCTATACCAAGGCGTGTGTGAGTTAGAATCCCAAATTCTTCCATAGGTCTGTGCATTAGCGATTGCATCCTTCATTCGAACTGCTGTGCCATTTCCAGTAGTACTTGCCCCTGGCTGATTAGATGAGCAAGGCCAGTCATAGCCATAAAAAGGCAATCCCAATATTATTTTATTTGGCAAATAATAATTTTTGAGGGAGTTCACAGAGTCAACTACATCTAATTGGTTTGGATCATCGTAAGGAGAGAGAGCTCCTGTTGTAGGGGCACTCGACCAGTGGTAATCATAGCCCATTAAAAACACGGCATCTATGTATTGTGACAAATCAGCATTACGATATACCGTTTCTACGCTACCCATAACGCAGAAAGAAAGGTGGTAGTTAGGATTTGCATTTTTTAGCGTATCGTGTAAAGTTTGCATAAATTGTTCCATCAACTCTTTATTCGATTCGCCAGTATAGGAATTGGTGCTACTAACACCCTCAAAATCTATAGATACACCATCCGCACCATAATACTGTAACTTTTGAGATATATTGTTTGCCAGATCATTCCTATGATAAGCCAGTATATGATCATAATCTTGTTTATTATGATCATGTGTTGTAACAGTTAATGTAACCTTCACATTATGAGAATGAGCAATATCTCTAACATTATAGTAATCTGCTCCAATATGGCAGGTATCCAATGTTCCATCAGAATTTGCGTCCATAGAGAAATAAGACACATGGGTCAAACCGCTCCAATCTGGCTGGTATGATTGAGAATCTATCCAGTAGGGCCAGAAGCCATATTTTACTTTAGAGGAATGCTCTGTTGTCTCAATATCCCATTCTGTAATCGCTTCTTTATCATTACTTGGATTTATGTATGTGTCTTTTGTTCTGTAATTATCCAAAGAACCATGAACAACACTGTATTCATTAGAACCAACTTTTATCGTCAAGTCAGAGGTATCTCGAGGGTAGAATATCCATTCTCCAGCAGCATTAGTACCTTTAAAATTTCCATCAGGATAAACAGTCATTGTTAAATATTCATTAGAAATCGTTACGGAACTTGCAGATTCAGCCGGCATGATGCCCACTTTTAAATTGCTATTTGTTTTTGAAAAATTTTCATCTCCTAACGCCGCGACCATCCACGGCACCGCGCTCATCAACACAATTCCCACGACCAAGCAACTCAACGCCTTTTTATCCCTTCTTCTGTAAGACTTTCTCTGCTTTTGAAGCATAAATAAAAACTAAAG
>QMXD01000069.1 GCA_003661965.1 Candidatus Hecatellales archaeon | reverse complement strand
TCTGAAACCCTCAAAGTCCTTGAGGCAATCTTATAGGCGAGGAGATCATCATCAAGATACTCCAAAGGGAGAACCCTTGAAAGCTCACTCCACCTCTGAATCCTCTTAACCCCCAGAGGTCTACCCCCTATAAGCGTAGGCATCTTAGTCTGCTTTAGACTTGGAGCCTCCCTTACCGCCCTCCTAAGAAGCTTAACAAGATACACAACTATCTTATTTCTAGCCATCTCCCTAAACTCATCAGGCTTCTCCAAGAACTCCGCAACTGGAACACCTATAAGGCTGAAACTCTCAGCCACCTCAACATCTCTCCTAATCCTCTCAGCCTCCTTCTTCAACTCCAATACCAGAGCATCAGTAATCACATCCTTAACTCTCTTAGAAACCTCCTCATCATCCAAAATACGCCCTATGGCATCGATGGGATTCTTCAACTCCTCCCTTGAAACAACAGGCTTTAACCTCTTCAACTCCACCTCACTCTTAGCGAATAAAGTGTTGAGAAACTGGATGGTGGCATACTTACTCAGAAGCGGGTCTCCAGCAACACTCTCATTCAGAATCCTATACTCATCAGAGTTGTAGTATTTCTCCAGTATAGCCTTCCATCCATCCTCCAACTTTGGGTTAAAGACTATGCTACTCCAAGGCTTATAGTGGATGATGCTACTATCCATCCCTGCGACAAAGGGAATCCTCTTATCCTCCAAAAGAAAATTAGTTAAGACACTTCTAGCCAACGCCCTATAAGTAGGATTATTGTAATCCTCGATTAAGGCAGGTCGCATAGGCTCACCCCCTCTTAAACTTCTTCAGCCTTCTCTGTATCTCACTAATATCCTTAATCAGATTCTCAGCATCCCCTATAATCTGCTTAATCTCCTCCTTGAACAACTCAACCTTCTCGGGCTTATTGAACAAGGACTGAGCCACTTGGATAGCTTCTGCGGCTAGACGCTTAGCGGTCTTCAAATCGCCTCCCACAGCGAAATCCCTAGCCTTCTCCAACTTCTCGCTAGCCTCCCTGATCTCTGGGGGCTGAAGCTCATCCAAAGCCTTCCTATAGCTCTCAAGAGCCTCCTCATTAGGCAACACATACTTACTCACAGCTATCGCAGACTTCCTCACATCAACACCAAAGACATAGCTGTAGGTAGCCACCAGTCTCGGTAGATGATGGGGACTCACAGCAGTCCTATCAGACACGAAGATACCATGCTGGCGAAGCACTATCACCAACTGGCTAGTGGCCTTAGCTATGGCGTTTATATTTTGTCGCATGTAGGCGGTTATCTCATCATATATCCTAGAAATATCGGATAAACTACAGAGTGGCTGGACATTCGGATTCAAGTTTACATTATGTATGATGGCATTCTCCAGAAGCGTTGAACTTATCCTCTTAACGAAGTGTCTAAGAAGGAATCGATCATAGAACGCCGCTAGTTCACTATCAGTTGGAAGCTCATTAGACGCACCATAAAGACTCCAGAGGGGACACTGATACACCGTTCCATCGCAATCCACGAAAATCCTCTCATTCATCACGTTAAGCAGGGTGTTCAACGTCTCACTGCTACCCTTGAAAATCTCATCGATGAAGGCAAGCTCAACATCTGGGAGTTTCCCCTTGATATTCCTCACGAATCTACCCTGCTTATACGCCACAGGGTCTATGGCTCCAATCAACTCATCGGGAACCGTATACTTGCTGAGGAGATAGTAGAAATAGCGGCAATTCACCAGCCTCGCAAGGCGGTGGATTAACGCAGACTTAGCAACTCCAGGCTCACCGATGAAGACGGCGTGCTGTCTAGTAAGCAGAGCTAGAACCGCAACTCTAGCCTCCTCCTCCCTACCCACGAATCCAGAAGCCAACTCGTGGATAAGCTTCCTTGGGAGACTCACACCTACCACCAAGATACTTAAGTATCAAAAGCATATATAAACCTTTTGGTATAAAAACCCCAAAACCAAAAAACTAACCTACCTCCTCATATAGCTGACCCTCTAACTCCTCAACCCCCTTCTCACATAGTTTCAAAGCCTTAATCAAAGCCTCGCACAGCCTCTTAGCCTCATCAGGAGTAAGCCTAATAATCACAGGCCAGAAATCCCAATCCTGAACACCCAGTATAATTTTATCAGGCTCCGCCGCCTCCTTATAGTTAATCCTCAAGATCGTATAGCCATCACCCTCATCAATAACCTTCTCCTCACTCGAAACACCAATATACGGATAGACGACAAAGAGCTTCCCCTTCTCCAAGTCCATCGTCTCCCCAAGGCGACTCTCCCTAAGATACTTACCCAGATATAACTCGATCTTCACCCCCACCTCACCTCATACTATCTATAATTAATTCGTGATTAACTATCTCCTCCCAGGAAGCCTTCTTAAGCTCACCAGTCTCTGGATGTCGAGCTAGGTAACACCTCCTAGGCATGTATACCCCCCTCCAAGCATAATAAAATAGGTTATTAAACTCGATTCCCAAAGCTTTCCTACAAAGGCCACAAATCTTAACCTCCCTAAAACCAATCTTGATAAAATCCCTCGTTTTCTCTCCACAGATTTGACACCTCGCACTCTTCCTTCTCCTCCTCAAACCCCCTCACCTAACAACAACAATAGAGTAAGAGATATATTTAAATATTTCCACTTAGCTTAAAATAGTAGAGATGAGAATCAACAAGGTAAGAGTCCAATACCTCCTCGCAATAAAGGAGATATGCGACACATCAATCTGGGCTTCCCCAAAGGAAATCGTAAACAAAATGGGGAAAAAACTCGATGTAGTATGTATGATGCTCAGGAGACTTCTCGAAGATGGATTGCTCGAAAAAGGCGGAAGGGGAATGTATAAACCCACAAAAGAAGCCATAGAAACATTAAGAAAACTCGGATACCTCGAATAAAAGGGTAAAGACTCGACATAGGACATAAATCGCCCTCCCTCCTCGGAAAAACAAAAAAACAGCTATTTAGCTAACCTCTTCAAGATAATCTTATTCCTAATCAACTGATCCCTTTCACCGATATTGGTGTTTCTCACATCAATTTCATAAATGTAATCATCAAAGGGTAAAACCCTAAAGACAACTGGCTTATGCTCATCATGCTCAATCAAGACATTATCCTTAACATAAAGCCTATTCCTATCTATCTCAACAACAACAGTATCAAAATTTCCAGTAATATAATTCCTAAACCTAACCTCAACCCTATGGGGTAGACTCCTACACTTCACAATATGGTTCCCCCTAACATATACGTAATCAACAAAATCCAAACCATCAACAACCTCATCAACCAAATCCCTATAATACTCCTTAACAAACTCATAAACCCTCTTCTCAACCTCAACCCTATCAAACCTTATCTCTATCACACACTCCTCAAATCCAACCCCAAACTCACTCTCAAAACTCACATAGAATTTTCTATCATAATATGCTGAACCTTCACTCAACTTAATAAACCTAAGCTTATCACTATACAAATCCAACACATCATTAACAACATGCTCAAGGTAAGCCTCAAGCCTCCTTTTAATTCTCTCTCTATCCTCAAAAGTAAGCTTATTAACTCTAATCCTATACCTAACTCCACCTAAATTAACCTCAATCCTACTAACACTCAGTCTCATATCACTAAAATACTTTAAAACCTTATCAGCAAAAAAGTTAACAACAGAATTACACAACCTGGCTGATAATTCAGCGATTAATCTATCTCTATATAATCCCCTAACCAAATCAATATGGATAGGTCTAACAGCAAACACTAAATCCCCTTGAACCCTAAAGATTTTACGCCCTTCCCTTATAAACACATAATCTCCATCATAATCCTCATCATAACTCAACATAGTCTTAATATGTTTAAAAACCCAATCCCAATTGGGATCAAGACCATAAACACTTGGATCAAGATAATTAGCAAATAGTTTCCCATCATCATTAACACCAACCAAAACAACTTGATAAACAATCATATAATCATCTTCTCTCCACCAACTTCTACTCGACGGAACCTTCTTCTCATAAACAATTAAACAATACTCATCATTATGAAAAATAAAAGTCTTCTTATTTAAAGGCACAACTCTAAAAACCTCAAAATCCACACTATTAGTGAACAACTCCTTAATCCTCTCCATAATATACTTTCTCCTCTTACTCCTCCTATCAAGTTGAGCATAAGTTTTAACCAACCCAACAAACTCTTTAAGTGGGGAATCAGAAAAATTGGGGGTTAAAGGCTTAATCTCCATTCCCCTAATCACCTCTCAAGGGCTGATTAAGGGGGCGTTCAGTCTCAACCTCTCTGAGAGGGAGGTTAACCTCAGCCCCCTTAATCTTAGGGGTAGGCTTAGGGATAGTTACAACCTTGACCTCAGCCGCCATGCCTATCCCCATGATACACTACTATCCCAAACTATATAAATCTAACTGCTCGAAACCTCGAAAAAAATAGCTCAACACACCTTCAACCTCAACCCTCAACTAAAAGCTCGAAAAACCCCCCCAATCACAAAACAATTAAAAAATCAAAAAAAACTGGGAGGCTCTAACAGTCTTCTTTAAGATAGTATGCTCTTTGATCGTCTATTATTCTATATCCTTCACTTTGAAGTTTTCTAACGATCATCAAAGTCTTCTCAGCCTCTTCAGTAGACTTTCTTAGTGCCTCAGTAAACTGTGTTAGATCAGCATCTTCATTAATATTAACTCCCTCTACAATATCACATCGCACTCTATAGACATCTCTGTAATCCTCTGGTTCACTAGTAGACTCAGCCTTTATGTTTACTGTAGCTAGCGGATAGATCACATTATGTCTCTCGTCGAACACCAAATGCTTCTCCACTTCAAGCTCTATCTCAAACTTTCGCTCACTCAGTTTTTCCTTCCCCACGATACATAGCTATCACAATCTATATAAACCTATCGATACACAACTATCAACAAAAACAAAAAACTCGACTCGAAACTCGAAAATAATCTCGATTTATGAAAAATTTAATTAAAAAATACACAAAAAATTAGGAAATAAGGGATTCATATACGTCTATCAGTATATCAT
>QMXD01000068.1 GCA_003661965.1 Candidatus Hecatellales archaeon | reverse complement strand
CCATATGTTTAGAAGAAAATATAAGCCTAAAACAACCATGATAAAACTCCAAGTCCATGAGTGAGTATAAAGTATTAAGACGGAGACAAATGCTGATAAAACCAAAAAAGTTTTTTCTTTTTTCTACAGCCAACAAGTATAAGCCTAAAAAAATGTAGACTTCCACCAATGCAAACCAGTTTGAGTAGATAGCTGAAATTAGTCCAGCTAAAACGTTAAAAGAAAAAGCTGTAAAAAAGGCTGAACATCCAGCCGTAAAGTCTGATTTAGCTCCAACCCTAACAAAAAAGTATACGGCTAAAACAAGCAACACAGCCAAAATTGTTGATGTAAATTGGAGTGTTTGGGTGATTGAGGCTGGTGTTAAAAGTATAATCAGATATTGGAATGTATGGTAAACTATTCTTTCACGGAAAAAAGCATTAGGAGTTTTTAGCATGTCTAGATAGCCTAAGCTAAAAAGTTTTTCTATAACATCCCTATAGGGTGGAATATCAGCACCAAAAACTATTTGTTTTGGGTTAACAGCTGGGAGAAGAGGATAAAAACAAACAAAAAATCCAGCCAAAACAGAAATGAACAACAAAAATTTTGAGGTTAGGTTTGAAAAGAAAAAGTTTTCTTGGCTAACTTTCTCCGAGAGAAAACTAAAACCTAGCTTTAGGATGAAGCTAAAAAGTGCAAGTAGAGTTAGTGGAGCTAGGATGGGATAAAAAACATTAAAAAATTGAACCTCGATAAAGGAGGGATACCAGCCTATTTTTGGGTGGAGAACTGTAAACCTGTGGATAAAGCCGTCCAAAATCCATCCAAAAAGCGAAGACGCCTCTACAAAGACCATGGGTAGCATAAGGTAGGTAAAAAATGTTTGAAGACTTTTTTCGGTGGAGAGGCTTCTTTTTTTAAGGAGGAGGATTACTAGGAAAATTGGAAACGTAAACCCTATTATTTTGTCGAGGACTGGGTTAAAAAACACTATGTTAACTTTGAATTCTCTTATGGCTCCAGAAGCAATTGTTGAAAAGTGGATGTTAAGTGTGTTAATAAGGGTTGTTAAAAGGAAGAAGCATGAAAAACCCCAACCTAGAAAAAACGTTTGGGAGAGGAATTTAAAACGGTTTTTATCTTTTTCCTCCATACTGAAGATTTCAAGTGGAGAATATAGTTAAAGTTTTATGTTAAAGGTATCTTAGGCTTCTAAGCCTTCTTTTAATTTCCTCCTCCTCAGGTGTGTAAACCTCTTCAGGCTCCTCCTCTTTAACTATCTCTTGAAGAACAAACTCAACATCCTCCTCTACACTTTTAAATTCGCTATGGCTTCCCTCAATATGAGCCTTAATTTTATCGTAGAGTTGTTTAGGGATGTATATTGGAACCTTTTCCTCACCCAACCTAAACACCAACAATAGTTAACGTTTCCTAGGACTTAAAAGTTGTTAGGGTCTTTTTCTGCTAAAGCTTATATATAGAATACATAATTCTATTTTAACTATGGAAGAGAGAACAACAATCCAAATCTCAGAATCCCTAAGAAGAAGGATTAAGGTTCTTGCCTCCCTTAGGGATATACCCTACGAAGATTTGCTTGACAGCCTTATAGACGTTTTTGAGACACTTATCCCATTTAAAACCGAAAAAGATTTTGCAAACTTTTTTGAGGAAAACCTAGAAAAGTTTGGGTTTAAAAGGATAATAGAAAAAAGGTTTGGGTCCTCCCCAACCTACATTGTTGAGGATATTGAGGGAAAAAGAAAAAACGTTGGGTTTGAGCTTTTTGCAAAAGACTTTGAAAGACATAAACATGACCTATCAAAAGTTGATTGTATAGTTTCATTGTTTTCTACTGTAGATAGTATAGGTGGAGTTCCTGTAATTTCCCTCCTAAAACCTGAATCTGCTAAAAAGGTTATAGGCGAATTTGGAAACGCAAAACATACGACTGTCTCCATACCTTCAACCCTCTACAAAAAAATTGGTGAACTAATTAAGGATACAGGATTTAACTCAGTTTCAGAATATGTTACCTTCATGTTAAGAGAAGTTTTGTCGAGAAAGGATGAAGAAAAAGGTCATGAGCCTTTAACCGAGGAGGATGTTGAACATATTAAACGTAAGCTTAAGGCTTTAGGATACCTATAGGGGTGAGTTAAAACGGTTTCTAAACCTCATGGAGGAAAACTTGTTAATAGAGTGTTAAAAAATAAAGAGAAAAAGCTGGATGAAGCCAAAGAAATGCCTAAAATCCTTGTCGATTCCGATACCGCTGTAGACCTAGAAAATTTGGCTTATGGTGTTTATAGTCCACTTGAAGGCTTCATGTTAGGAGAAGAGTTTTTTAGTGTTCTGGATAATATGAGGCTTCCAAACGACCTACCATGGACACTCCCAATAGTTTTTAGTGTAGATGAAAAAAAGGTTTCACTTTTTAAGGAGGGGGATGAGGTTGCACTGTTTTATCCAGCCGACAACCCTATAGGTTTTCTTAGGGTTGAAGAAGTTTATAGGTATAGTAAGGAAGAATATGCTTTAAAAGTTTTTAAAACAAAAAGTTTAGAGCATCCTGGTGTTGCCAAGGTTTATGGTTTGGGTGATTTTTTGGTTGGAGGGAAAATTTGGCTTGTAGGGGAAACACCAAACCCCTATAAGCAGTATACACTTTATCCTGCTGAAACACGCATTCTTTTTAGGGAGAAGGGTTGGAGAACCATAGCAGGTTTTCAAACACGTAATGTTCCACATGTAGGTCATGAGTATGTTCAAAAAACTGCTTTAGCTTTTGTTGACGGAATTTTTATTAACCCTGTTATTGGTAGGAAGAAAAAGGGAGATTTTACTGATGACCTAATACTTGAAGCCTACAACACCCTAATAAAAAACTATTACAAGAAAGATACCGTTGTTATGAGTATTTTAAGGTATGAGATGCGGTATGCTGGTCCACGTGAAGCCATCCACCATGCAATCATACGTAAAAACTTTGGATGCACCCACTTTATCGTTGGAAGAGACCATGCTGGAGTTGGAAACTACTATAAACCATACGAGGCTCAAGAAATCTTTAAAGATTTTCCTGACCTAGGTATAGTCCCCCTGTTCTTCCGAGAATTCTTCTACTGTAAAAAGTGTGGAGGAATTGTTAACGAAAAAACTTGTCCTCACAGTGAGGAGTTTAGGTTTAGGTTTAGTGGAACCCTAATTAGAGGAAAAATCCTTAAAGGTGAAAAACCTTTACCTGAAATTATGAGACCTGAAATTTCAGAGCTTATTCTTAGCCGAAAAAATCCTTTTGTAGGGTGAAATAGAAATTTTGGGAAAGAAAACAAAAGTTTTGGTTGTTGGGCTTGACTGTGCTGGTCCAGAGCTTATTTTTGAAAAGTTTAGGGATGAGCTTCCAAACCTTTCTATGATGGTTGATGAGGGAGTTTATGGTAGGCTTGAAAGCTGTCATCCACCCATAACCATACCAGCATGGGCTGTAATGTTTACTGGGAAAAGCCCTGGTAGGCTTGGTCTTTACGGGTTTAGACATAGGAAGGGAAACTCCTATACAGACTTTTATATTGCAACCTCAAACTTTGTTAGGGAGCCTACCGTATGGGATTTAGCCTCAAAAAACGGTATAAGGTCTTGTGTTGTTAGTGTTCCACCATCCTACCCTCCAAAACCTTTAAACGGAAACCTAATCTCATGTTTTATAACACCAGACACAGCAAAAGAGTATACTTACCCTTCAAACCTTAAATATGAGGTTGAAAAGCTTATTGGAAAATATGTTTTTGATGTTGAGTTTAGAACTGAGAAAAGAAAAAGGCTTTTAAAAGAGCTTTATGACATGACCGAGAAAAGGTTTAAGGTTTTAAATTATCTTATAGCCAAAAAACCATGGAACCTTTTCATATTTGTTGAGATTGGTGTTGATAGGGTTCATCATGCCTTCTGGAAGTTTTTTGACAGGGAACACCATAAATATGTGGCTGGAAACGAATTTGAAGATGTAATTCCAAACTATTACAAGTTTATAGATGAAAAGGTTGGGGAACTTATTAAGCTGGCTGGTGAAGACACGGTAGTTATGGTTGTTTCAGACCATGGAGTTAAACGTATGAAGGGGGCTTTTTGTGTTAACGAGTGGCTTGCTGAAGAAGGCTTATTAAAGTTTAAACATAAACCTGAAAACGTTGTAGATTTGGAGAAGGCTCCAGTAGATTGGACTGAAACAAGGGTTTGGGGTTGGGGTGGCTACTATGCAAGAATCTTTTTAAACGTTAAAGGTAGAGAAGCCTACGGAAAAATCCCAAAAGAAAACTATGAGAGTTTTAGGGAGGAGGTTGCGGATAAACTAAAAACCATAACAGACCCTGAAGGTAGAAGAATGGATATGAGGGTTTTTAAGCCTGAAGAGGTTTATCCTGTGCTTAACGGAGACCCCCCAGACCTTATGGTTTATTTTGACAACCTATATTGGAGGTCTGCTGGAACAGCAGGACATAAAACAATCTATCTGGCTGAAAACGATAAGGGTCCTGATGATGCTATGCATGCCATGCATGGAACATTTATCCTATACGATAAAAATGGAAGGTTTACTGGTGGAAAGGTTGAGGGGCTAAAAATTTTTGATGTTGCTCCAACAATTTTAAACCTGTTAGGTCTTCAAAAGCTAGAAGATATGGAAGGTAAAGTTATAGTTGGTTTGGAGGATTAGGTTTGGATAAAGGTTTTGTGGTTTGGTTTACAGGTTTACCTGGAAGTGGAAAAACAACTATAGCTGAAAAGGTTGCTGAAGAGTTTAGGGGTAAAGGGTTTAAGGTTGAACTTTTAGACGGTGACTGGGTTCGTAAAACAATAAATGTTGGTGCAGGCTTCACTTTTGAGGAGAGACGTAGACATCTTCTTAGGGTTGCATGGATAGCTCGTCTACTTGCAAGAAACGGTGTAATAGTTTTATGTAGTTTTGTTTCACCCTATAGGTCTGTTAGAGAGGAGATAAGAAGGATAGTTGAGGAGGAAACACCGTTTATCGAGGTTTTTGTTAAATGTAGCCTAGAAGAGGCTGTAAAAAGAGACCCTAAAGGCTTGTATAAAAAGGCTCTTAAAGGTGAAGTTAAAAACATGACTGGTATAAGTGACCCCTACGAGGAGCCTTTAAACCCTGAAATTGTTGTT
>QMXD01000067.1 GCA_003661965.1 Candidatus Hecatellales archaeon | reverse complement strand
GGCCATTGTCTTTCAGGCCAAACTCCAGGTGGGGCTTCCTCCTCAAAGTCCACTTTAACCCTTAATCCTATCTTTAAATCCTCCATTTTTACATCCTTAACAAGTCCACCTATTTGAACTCCCTCATCAAGCCTAACAACAGCAAAAACATATGGCTCCTGACCCTTTAATAGGGTTGGAGGAACATGGATAACAGTGTAGGTTACGATTTCACCTTCACCTTTAAGCTCAACCCATTCAAGGTCTGTTGAATAACATTTGTTGCACATTATCCTTGGAGGCAAAAATATTGCTCCACAATTTTTACATTTTGAACCCATCAGTTTATGTTGAGCACAATACTTATAGAACTGTTCAATGGTTGGTGCTGGAACAAGAGGAGAAATTATTGATGTGATTTCCTCAGAACTCAAACCCTTCACCTCCTATAAATATGGACAACACATGAGGCTGCAGCTCCACCAAGGTTTTGAGATAAACCTATTTCAGCACCTTTAACCTGTCTTTTTCCAGCCTCACCTAAAAGCTGAAGATAAATTTCGTAGAGTTGAGCTACCCCTGTTGCACCTACAGGATGCCCCTTAGATTTTAAGCCTCCACTTGTGTTTACAGGTATTCTTCCACCAATCTCTGTTTCCCCCTCATCAATAAGTTTTCCTCCTTTACCCTTCTCACAAAAACCTAAATCCTCGTAGGCTATAAGCTCAGCAATAGTAAAACAGTCATGAACCTCAGCTAAGTCTATATCCTTAGGCTCTAAACCAGCCATCTTGTAGGCTTCACGTCCAGCCGTAATTATGGCTATAGACCTTGTATAATCATCCCTCTCATAAACCTCCAGAGTGTCACAAGCCATAGCTGAACCTACAATCCAAATGGGTGTATCTGTAAACTTTTTAGCTATTTCTGGTTTTGTAAGAATAGCACAACTTGCTCCGTCAGTTATAAGTGAACAGTCATAAAGCTTTAAGGGCCAAGCAATCATCCTTGACTTTAAAGCTGTCTCCAAATCAATAACTTTTTGCATGTGAGCCTTAGGGTTTAATGCACCATTCCTATGGTTTTTTACAGCAATTTTGGCTAGATGTTCTTCTGTTGTACCGTATTTATGCATGTGGGCTGTTGCCATTAAGGCAAAATATCCTGGAAAAGTTAACCCACTCCATGAGGAGACAAAAAAGTCTAGGGCTGTTGCTAAACCCTCAGTAACCTCGCTTGTTGTCCTATTACACATTTTTTCAGCTCCACCAACCATAACAATATCAGCTAAACCTGACACAATAGCATAAACACCACATTTTAAGGCAGCACCACTAGAGGCACAAGCGTTTTCCGTCCTAATACATGGGACAGGAACTGTGCCTATAACGTTTGTTATCATTGGGGCTGCATGAGACTGGTGTTCAAGAGATTCTGGGATAGCCTGACCGAAAAATATCATTTGAATATCTTTTTTTGGGTTAAGGTTTGGACATCTTTCAAAAGCTTCTTTTGCAGCCTCTGCAAAAAGCTCCCTTGTCATTAAGCCTGTACGTCTACCAAACTTTGAAAGCCCAGCTGAAACTATTGCTGCTAAAGGTTTACCCGCCAACAATTTTCACCTCTACAATTCTTTTATAATAACCCTTTCTAGATGTATAAATTTTTGTGGATAGGTTAGTAAAAATCAAAGTATTTGTATGCTTGTTTTCCTTTTTGGAAACAGTATTTTACTGTTGAAAATTTTTTTGTAAAAGCTTTAACCTTTCTAGCTACCTTTAAAGGGTTAACCCCATCAACAACAACATTTTTCATAAATCCCGATATTTCCTCCATCTCCCCCTCCTTCATCCCAAGTCTTGTAACCTCGTTTACACCAAGCCTAATACCGCTTGGGTTTTCAGCCCTTCTAAAATCATCCTTAGGTAAAAGATTCTTATTACATATTATGTTTGCCTCCTCTAGTAGGCTTGCAACCTTCGCTCCCCCACCAAACCTTGAAACATCAACCAAAACCTGGTGGCTTTTAGTAAAACCTTTATCCGCACAAACAACATCAAAACCTTTATCATAAAGGTTTTCAGCTAAAGCTCTAGCATTCCTCACAGTTTGTTTAGCATATTCAACTCCAAACCTTTCCATCTCCATTAAGGCTATAGCAAAACCAGCAATATGGTGTAAATGATGGTTGCTTACAAGACCTGGAAAAACAGCCTTATCAATTTTTTCAGCAAAAACCTTTTTACAGCATACAATTCCTCCTTGGGGTCCTGGAAAGGTTTTATGGGTGCTGCTTGTAAGAATGTCTGCTCCCTCTCCTAATGGGTCTTGAAACTGTTTACCTACAATTAAACCTAAAACATGGGAGGCATCATAAACAAGAAAACCGTTAACCTCCTCCAAAACCTTTTTTATCTCTTTTACTGGAGCTGGAAAAAGAATTACACTTGCACCTAGAAAAACTAGGGTTGGCTTTATCTCTTTTATCTTTTTTGTTGCAGCATCAACATCAACATTCATTTCTTCCGGGTTAAAGGGGAGACTTTCAACCTTTAAACCTCTTACACCAGCACCACCAAAACCCATATAGCTTATATGACCACCATGAACCAAAGACAAAGCCATAATAGTGTCTCCAATTTTTGTTAAAGCATATAGAACGGAAAGGTTTGCCTGACAGCCTGAAACTGGTTTAAGGTTTACATGTTCAGCTCCAAAAACTTTTTTTGCTAGGTTTACGGTGAAAGATTCAACCTCATCAAAATATTTTGTTCCACCATAAAGCCTTTTATATGGTTCACCTTCAGCATATCTATGAGCAAAATCTGAGGCTAAAACTTCTCTTACAGCTGGGCTTGTAACGTTTTCGCTTGCAATAAGGTTTATACAGCTTCCTCTCCACTCATGATGTTTTTTAACTATTTTTCTTATGTAGGCTGGTGTTTTGGATATGGCTATTCACCCTAAAGACGTTTAGGCTACACTTGAGAATACTGTTAAAAATTCACAATTAACTTTTATGGTTGCCATATGTATGCGGTAACCATGTCAGCTAAAAGGATGGCATCAAGAAATAGAAGAACAACAAAAATTATCCATCCTACAAGCTTTATGATGGGGCTGTTTACATGTTCACCCATAATTTCCCTGTCGTTTGAAACCCTTAAAATTAGGTATACAACCATAGGGCTTAAAATAAAGGAAATAACCATAGAGTAAACCATTGCTTGGATTGGTGTTACACCAAAAATTAAAGCCCCATAACCAATCATAAAACAAACGGTAAACATAAGGTAAAAGGTAAAAGCCTCACGAACCCTTTTACTTAAACCCCTTTCAACACCGAAAAACTCGCTAAAAGAGTAGCCTGAACTGCTGATAATTACACCAGTCCCATTAAGGGAAGAAGCAAAAAACCCAACGGAAAAAAGGGTGAAAGCAGAAAATCCTAGAAATGGGACAAGAGCTAAAGCAACATCTCTAGCTGTTTCAACCGCTATCCCCCTTGGGAAAAGAACGTAGGCTGCAACAATCACGATGGCAAAAGCCTGAATACCTGAAATTGTTATTCCAAGGGCGGAGCCAATCCTCTCTGAAAGAATATCTTTAACCCTAACCTTTTTGTCGATAATTGCTGAGACTAGGTAAAACTGCATATAGGGGGAAATTGTTGCACCTATGATTGCTGAAACATAAACAAGATAGTCAAAGGTTAATTTTCTTGTTATCCAAAAAGAGCCGTAAAAAACTTCTTCAGGTGAAGGTTTAACCATGAAGGCGACAGCAACATAAACAAACATTGTTAAGCTTACAATGGAAAAAACACGTTCAATAGGACCATAACCCTCCTTTAAAAGAAAAATCCAAACACAAACCGTTAAAATTGGTGCAAGAACCGTGTATGGAACATAAAAACCTGCAACCCACGCTAAAAGCTCTAGGCTTGCAGCCATGCCAGCAATTTCAGCAACAATCGTGGCAAAGTTTACAGCTAAAAAGGCTAATAAAAAAATGAATCCAACCTTAAACCCATACCTTTCTCTTGCATGTTCAACCAAACCCTTCCCTGAAACAATACCTATCCTAACACACATATCCTGAATAAAATATGAGAATATAAGGGAAAGAAGTAAAGCCCAAAGTATAGAACAACCATAAAGTGCACCACTAGAAGCTAAACTTCCAATACTTCCAGCATCGTTTCCAGCAGCACCAGCAATAATTCCAGGACCAATAATCCACAAAAAATGTTTAACCTTCCTTAGATAGGTAAGTTTTCTTTTTCCTCCCACCCTTCTACGTGGTATACGGTTTTTCATCTGAAAGCCTACCTTAACCTTACTTTAAAAACAAGATTTTTTTGTGGGGTTAAAACCTCAACCTCAAAGTTTTTTGAGGTTACTGCACCTGTAACAAGTAAAGGTTTATCTGTAGAATCTACTGTTAAAGAGCAAAGAATATGCTTACTTGGCTGATAAACTTTTTTCTCTTCCACATACTCTTTTATTTTGATTGTGGCTGGGAGAAGCTTTTTAGAGTTTATTTTAACGTAGATGTCTGCATGGTCACCATCCCACCAAGCTTTTACCTCAACATTATCTTTTGTTTCATGGTAGGAGTTGTAGGTTAGGTTTAAAACTGCCATGGTTAAACCTAAAGTAACCAAAACTACTACTGGTAAAATTACAGCTAAACTGTGAACATCAAATCTTTGAACAGCCAACTAACCCACAATATTAGCTTTAACCCTTCTAACCCATGTATAGATTTTTCGTTTACTCCAACAAAAAAACATATACCTTTAACTGTAGAGATTACTTTAGCCTAACGTAATCAACATGATGGTTAAACGATGAGACTTTGTGAAAACATCCTTAAAAAAACGGTTGTATCCTCTGATGGGGAAAAAATAGGGAAGGCTCAAGATTTAATAGTTGACTCTAGACATGTTTTCCCTAGGGTTATTGCTGTAACAGTAAAACCTAGAAAAAAGTTTTTAAAGATGCTTGGTGTGAGAAGCAAAAAATTTTTTGTTTACATTCCTTGGAGTCAGGTTAAAGAGGTAGGTCGGAAAAATATTCTTTTAAAGGTTGACCAAGAAAAAGTTTTAAGGATGGCTTCAGCAAACTCTTTTAGGTTAGACTTTAAAAACAAGGTTTTTTTGTGTAGGGATGTTTTGGATAGGCAGATTGTTGATGCTGATGGTAGGTTTGTTGATAGGGTTGACGATGTAAAAATCGAGCAAGTTGGAAACTCGTGGAGGGTTATTGGGCTTGATATAGGTATTGAGGGTGTTTTAG
>QMXD01000066.1 GCA_003661965.1 Candidatus Hecatellales archaeon | reverse complement strand
TCTTGTTGTTCTTTTAGGCTTAGAGGCTTTTTTTCTCCACGAATTGTTGGATGAGACTTTTTTTCAAGCTGTTCTCTTTCAGCCATTAAGACTAGGTAGGCTGCTGTTTCTGCTGGGTTTTTTGTTTGTAGGACAGGAATCTTATAGTCTAGGTTTAGGCTTAAAACAGCCCCCCTAACCGCTTTAGCTGAAACTGTTGAGGAGCCTGTGTAAAGGTTTTCACCTTCAACTATAAAAACTGGTTTTGGGTAGGTTGAAGCAAGACTTTTAGCTTGGCTGAATAAACGTTTATCTATAATTGAGGATATAAAGTCTGAAACACTTTTTCTTTCAACAACAACCTCATCTGAAACTATGTAGTCTCCAACTGGAAGGTTTTGAAGTTTAATGTTAACCCCAAGCCTAACCAGCTCCCTAACCACAGCAGAATTAGCCTCCCTACCATCAACAAAAACCGTTAGCCTGCTAAGCTTATCATCCCTAATAAACCTTTCAAGATACTCCTGTTTAAACTCCAAACCCCCCTCAACCTGAATTTTTTTCACAGTTTTTAACATTAGCCTCTCCTTCCATCTTGCAAGCCTATAGTAAACGTAGTCTCTTGTACCCTTAGCTATAAGAACAATAACCCTTCCAGGTGCTACTCTCCCTGTTCTTCCACGTCTTTGAATAAACCTTATGGCGCTTGGAACATTATCATAGAAAACAACAACATCTGAGGAGGCAACATCAATCCCCTCTTCAGCCACTTGGGTGGCGACAAGAACGTTAAATTTTCCCTCTTTAAAGCTTGAGAGTATTTCAGTCTGCTCCCTTTGGGAAAGACCAAAATCACCTTGTTTATCGGCTTGTCCAACAAGTCTTACAGCTTTCACACCAGAAACCATGTTAAGTTTTTCGGTAAGTCTTTTAGAGGTTTCACGGTAGTTTGTAAAAACTATTAGACGGCGGGCACCCTCAGCCAAACTTTCCTTTACAACCTCTATAAGCCTACCTGTTTTTGGATGTTCAACACCTTGACTTTCATAAGCCAAAACAAGGTTAAAAACCTCCTGAATTTTCTCGTTAAACAAAAACTCTTTAGCTGAGGATGTTCCAGGTCTTTCAGCCTTAGTTTTAAGCCTAAAAAAGTATTCTTTTAGCTGGGTTAAACCTTGGGTTTCAAGAAGTTCAAGAGCATGGGAGGCATGTCTTACGCATATTAGGTTAACCATAGCTTTTTTGGTTTCAACCGTGGGTTGAGTTTCCGCTAAAGCCTTAGACTTTATTTTTTCTTTTAGGCTAAGAAACTCTTTAAACGTAATTTTAGATGTCTTTTTTTCTAGGAAGCCTAGCTCATGAAGGTTTTGAAGTTTTTCTTTAAGGAAGGATTTTAGGTTTTCCTTTATTTTTTTAAATTGGGGTGAAAGTTCAACCTCAACCCATTCAACCTTTACAGGTTGAACATAGGGTTTTACGTCAAGGTTTTCCTCTGTTCTAGCCTCAATAAACCTAATATCAAGATTTCTTCTTACCTCATCAATTTTTTCTTTTGTTGAACCTGGTGAGGCTGTTAAACCTACGATAAGCCTATTCTTTCCCTGCCTTCTGTAAAGCTCAGCTATAAGCACATAAGGATAGTTTCCAACAGCCCTATGAGCCTCATCAAAAACCATAAGAACAACGTTTTCAAGACTTATTCTCCCAGCAATAAGGTCGTTAAGCAAAACCTGTGGAGTTAAAAAAACGATTTTTGCTTCTGCTAAACCCCTTTTTGAGGGTGGTGTTTCACCTGTAAACAAGGCAAAACTTCTATTGTCCAGCCTTAAAATAGATTTAAAGGTTTCATAGTGTTGAACTGCTAAAGGTTTGGTTGGTGCTAAAACAAAACATTTACCCTCAGGATACATAAAAAGCCTTTCAGCTGTAAGCAAAGCAGCAATAACGGTTTTACCTAAGCCTGTTGGCAGGATGACAAGGGTGTTTCCTTTAAGACATGTTTTAACTATGTTTAGCTGGTAGTCTCTTTTTTCAACAGTTTCCTCTTTAACTAGCGGATGGTTAACATATTCGGTTAGCATTCTTCTCCTAAAGTTATGGGTTAGGGTAAACCATATATGGTTAACGTTATCTATAATCCGATGGTAGGAAGGTTGGGGCTGCAGCAAAACCTAGGTGTGTTTGACGGTTTTCCTGAAGATATGGTGCAGGCTTGTGCAGAGTTTTCCCATCTTCTCCCAGCTAGAAGGCTTCAGTTTTTTATTGTTGAGGCTTTAAAAGACTTGAATGGGTATGTTGAGGTTGTAGACCCAGACATAATCGCCACAACCACACCCATAACATGTAGGTTTGAGGTTGGAATTGCTGAAGGTAAAATCTTCAACTTTCTAAGCGAAGATGAGCTAAAAAGGTTTAAAAAACTGATGAAAAACAGGATATGTAAAATTTTAGACTTTCTTGTATGCATTTTTTATAGGTATAAACGTGAGGATGGGAAAGAGGTTTCCCTCTGGTCTGACTTCCACCATGTAAGATTCAACCTAGAAGGGTCTAAAACCTTGGAGGTTAAGGTTCACCATTTTAAGGGTACAAGAAAACTTCCACTCAATGTTTTGATTAGAAAAATTGTGGATAGGATAAACGAGAAGATTTTGGTTGAAGGCTTAAAACCCCTCCACCCAATTAGGATTGTTGGACACTAACCAAGCTTCCACGAGCTTCTATTCCAAGCCTTTTAAGACGTTTAACAATAGCGGAAACTATCTCCTCATGCAAAACCTCAACCCTTTTTGTTCCATCAAAAACAAGGAAACCCTCCTTCCTGGCAAGCTTTAAATAAAATTCTCGAACCTTTCTTGCATAACCCAACCTTTCAAAAACTGTTCTTCTTTTTTTGGCTATTCTCCTTAAACTTTTTTCTGGGGCTATGTCAATGTAGATTGTTAGGTTTGGTTTTGGAGCAAAAAAGTTTATTTTTCTAAGCCAATCTTCATCTAACCCAGCTGCACCTTGATAGGCTAGGGTTGAATAAAGATACCTGTCTGAGACTAAAACTATTCCTTTCCTAATTTTTGGCTGAATAACCTTTTTAACATGTTCAAACCTGTCTGCCGTGTAGAGTAAAGCCTCGTAGATAGGTTCTCTTTTTTTCATTTTTGCAACATGAAGCCTTAAAATGTCTCCAACCCTACCATAGGTTGGCTCTGTAGTATATTCGGCTTTAACACCAAGCTTTCTAAGTTTTTCAACTAGAAGGTAGGCTTGGGTTGTTTTTCCAGCACCATCAATTCCCTCAACAGCTATAAGTACCCCTTTTTTACCCAAAGTTTAAGCCTCACAACCGTGTAGGTTTTTATGTTTGATTTTTGTTTGAGAAGATATTAATGTTAGTCTTCAAAAAGAAAGTTGAAGATTGCTAGTGTAGCCTCTAAAGCCTCCTCAACCCTAACAGTTTCAGTCCCCTGACTTTTTATCATGTTTAGGTTAAAATCGAAAACATCCTCTGGTTTTAGATTTTCCCTAGCCAAAATCTCTTTTATCCCCTCTGTTGATGAGCCAAAAACCACAAGAACGTTTTTTGAGTTTAACCATTTTTCCCTAAGCCCATCCACAACCTCCTCAACGGGTTTCCCATATTTTGAGGTTGAAATTTTTAGGTTAAATTTTCCACTTTTAACAATTTCACCTATACTCTGTTTCACCAACTCAACACTAAAACCCCAATAGTAAGGTATTTCATCCAAACTAACAATTTCACCTTTAATCTCCCCATTAACCCTAAAAATTTTTAGGTTTACAATTTTTCCAGCCTTAACCCTCTCCCTGACAAAAACAGGTTTTTCAACACCAACATCAACAAAAGAACCCTTCTTTGAAGACTTTAAAACTAAACCCTTCCTAATTTCACCATCAAAAAGTTGGCTTGAAAGTCTTCTTGTTGGATGGTCTGGGGTTCTTAAGGGTGGAAGAACCCCAGCATACCTTAACTCTGGGGTAAGCCTAAAAATCTTTTTTCTTAGGTATTGGGGTGTAGCCATATACTCCAAAATTTTACCCATAACTTTAAAGTCTTGGTTTTCTGGTTTATCCCTATAGATTAGGACTTTGTCAACCCTAAAAATTGCTAGGGTTCTACCGATGAACCCAAGCCTAAAAGTTTTTTCTCTTAGATGGGGGATATCCGCTGTGGTTGAGGCTGGTAAAGCCACAACTATACTGGTTTTTCTTTTTCTAGGATACATTTTAGGCTACACCTAGGTTAAGGGGCTACTTAATACAAATATGTTTTTGTGTTAGACTGGGAAAATTCCATTTTAGGGATGATAGGTGATGGTTGAGGAAAATCTTGACAACCAAAAGTTTCTGGCTTCAATAGATAAAAGCAATATGGCTTCTGCTCTTGAATCCACACCAAAACATTTTACAGACGCCCTAAAACTAGCTGAAAAGGTTGAGGTTGAAAGGTTTTCAGAAAAGAGAATTTTGAAGGTTGCTTTTCTTGGGATGGGTGGCTCCTCCATAGGTGGAAGTCTAATCAAAGACTGGGGTTATAACTCCATACCTATACCAATAGAAATTTGTAGAGACTCTATAGTTCCCATACACTTGGACAGAGAAACCCTAGTTTTTGCTGTAAGCTACTCAGGAAACACAAAAGAAACCTTAGATGCCTTTATGGAAGCCTTAAAAAAAGAGTGTTTAATTGTTGGGGTAAGCTCTGGTGGAATGCTTAAAGAATACTGTGAAAAAAACGGTGTTTTACATGTTAAGGTTCCTGAAGGTTTTCAGCCTAGACTTGCATTACCCTACCTTTTCACAGTTCCAGCTATAATCCTTGAAAAAGTTGGTGTTGTTGAAGGGATAAGCAAAGAAATTTTTGATGTTGTAAAGGTTTTGGGGGAGGTTAGGGATGAAGTTAAAGTTTCTGTTCCAACAGAAAAAAACCCTGCCAAAAAGCTTGCACTAAAAATTAAGGATACCCTACCAGTAATTTACGGTTTTAGGGAATATTCAAGTGTAGCCTACAGAATTAAAACCCAGTTAAACGAAAACAGTAAAATGTTTTGCAAGTTTGATGTTTTACCAGAGTTAAACCATAACGAGATTGTTGGATGGGAAAACCTTCAACCAAACCTAGCAAAAATTTTATCGGTTATACTTTTAAGAAGCCAAGATGAGCCTCCAGAAATTAAAGTTAGAATTGAAACCCTAAAAAAAATTTTAAGCCAAACCACATCCAACATCCACGAAATCTATAGTAGAGGTGAAAAAAAGCTTTCAAAAATGTTTTCAACCCTATACCTTGGAG
>QMXD01000065.1 GCA_003661965.1 Candidatus Hecatellales archaeon | reverse complement strand
ATTGATAGGGTATATCTACTAACCTTTGGGATAAGTTCAGCATTAGCAGCTGCTGCAGGAGTGCTTATAAGTGGTATACCAGGTCAGAGTGTTGACCCTGAGATGGGGTTTATACCACTTATTTATGCTTTTGTGGCTGTTATTCTTGGTGGTTTAGGAAGTATTAGTGGGGCGATTGTTGGAGGATATGTTCTAGGTTTGATAAGAAGTTTTAGTATAGGTTTAACTGGTGGATATTTACCGTTTATCGGTAAGGGTTACGCTGAGGTTTATGCTCTCATAATATTCGTGATAATATTGTTAATTAGACCTACAGGACTTTTCGGGAGAAAGTTGAGATGATGAAGCCTAAAATATTAGGTGTAATCGTAGGTTTAATCGTTGTTTTCCTTCTACCCTTATGGGTGAAAAACCCATACTACCTACATATACTAATAATGATGGGAATATGGATAATCTTGGTTAGCAGTCTAAACCTTATAGTTGGTTATACAGGTCAAGTATCCCTCTGCCACACAATATTTTATGGTATTGGTGCTTACACCTCAGCCATACTTGTAGCCAAATATGGATGGTCTTTTTGGACTGCCTTACCACTTGCAGGTGTTGTTGCAGCCTTAACAAGCACCCTTATAGGCTACCCATCCCTAAGACTTAGAGGACACTACCTTGGAATAGCAACTCTAGCTTTCGCCGTAATAATGAACATGGTTTTCTGTAACTGGAAAGCTTTAACCTACTCACCAACAGGACTACCTGGAGGACCTGGGTTTGTTGAGGGTGTTCCAAGACCTGAACCTGCCTTTTTCAAATCAGATTTTGGCTACTACTACCTAACCTACATTATCACTCTAATCAGTCTTTTTATAATCTATAGGTTAGTTAATTCACCTATAGGAAGAGCTTTTACAGCTATCCGTGAAGATGAGGAGTTGGCTGAGGCTATGGGTTTAGATGTTGCAAAATACAAGTTTTTAGCATTCACAGTTGGATGTTTTTTTGCTGGTATAGCTGGAAGCCTCTACGCCCACTACATGATTACGGTTGTACCAGACACATTCACATTTTTAACCTCGATGGATGTGCTAATTGGTGTGGTTGTTGGAGGCATCGGAACATTTACAGGTTCAATCCTTGGAGCTATCTTTATGGTTATAGTACCTGAAATATTGGCTTTTCCGTTTGCTGAAGCCTATGTTGCAGCACTCCAAATAATAATTTATGCAATTGTGCTTATTGTTGTGGTAAACATAACACCAAGAGGATTAGCTGGCATAGTCAAAGATGTCTCTAAAATTTTAACCTCATCCTTAAAAAAGAAGAAATAAATAAAGAAATAAAAAGAAAAAAGAATAGTTTTGAAAAATTTTAAGGGGTCTTAACTGACAGACACTTGTTTCACCCTCTTCTCGGCACGAATCTTTTCAAGCTCCTCATTCACTCTTTTCGCAATCTCAAGATAAATTTGCCTATAAGACTTTGTTCTAGGCTTTTTTTCGTAAAGCTCCTCCCTCCACTCATCCATCCACACACGAAAATCCTCACCCAACCCTTTTCACCACCTATGGATAGATATATCCAGGCTGCATAACATTGTCAGGGTCAAGAGTCTTCTTAAACTTTTTAGAAACTTCAAAATGCACCCCAAAAGGTTTACCAAGAGAACCTGTATACCAGTCTTTAATAAAGCCTGGATCAGAAATACCAACTTTTGCCTGCTCCTCAAGGTTAGCCTTATGTAGACGTAGCAACATTTCCCTACATTTTGGGTCTTGGATGAATAGGTCAACCCCCTTTTCTACTCCCCATACGTAGTGTCCACCTTCAACAGGATAAACTATAATAGACCTCCAAAACTCTCCACGACCAAAGTTTGGGTCTCCATAGTCAGGGTCTTTTAAAATAGCCCTTGAGAAGGCTTTCCAGTTGTCAGGTATTTTGTCTACTGGGAGTGTTGGTGTTGAAGTCCAACTTCCACCTCTACTAGTATAGTATCTCATAGACCATACTGCTCCAAAGCTTCCAGCCATACCTAGATGGCTGTCTATAAAGCTTTGATATATTGGAAGCTTATCCACAATTATTCTCCCACCAGTCTCCTTTGCAATCTTTCTAATAACCTTCTCCTGATATTCAACTTGCCTTTTAGTTCCAGCCAAAGTTAAAATGATTTGAAATTCTGGTTGAGCCCTATTCATACGGTCATGAGACTCTAAAGTGTCGTTCGCATAACCAGCATACTTATCACCAGCATAAAGATGAAGGTTTGGAACCAAATCTAAACGTACAATCCTATTGTGAGCCTCCATAGCAGAGTCTATGTTGTCATAGGCAATCCAGAAAACCTTTAACTCTTTTTCTATGGGTGTACATTTCACAGTCATTTTTGTGATTATACCAAAAGCACCATAAGCCTTATAGGGTAGAAGGAATAAGTCTGGACCCATCCCATGAGGCCAAAAATCTTTACCTATGAAAACATCAGATTTTGAGCCTGTGTTAAGGATAGTTCCGTCTGGAAGAACCATTTCAACACCAACAACACTTCTATACCCTAAACCAATAGAAAGCATTCTAGCTTTACCTCCAGGCCAACCACATCCAAGATAGTTGGATACGACTGATACTGTTGCTGGTGTTCCTGGGACAGGAATAAGCATATTTCTTTTTTGAAGTTCACATGAAAGCTGAGCTATTGTAACTCCAGGTTGAACTGTTGCAGTCATATTTTCCTCGTCAATTTCAAGGATACGGTTCATCCTTCTTAGGTCGATAAAGATTCCTCCACGAATAGCCACAGCAAGACCTTTAACACTAATCCTAGTTGATTCTAGAGTTATCGGAACCTTATAGTTTCTAGCGATTAAAACTATTTTTTGAACCTCCTCTGTTGTTTCAGGTAAAACAACATAGTCTGGTAGACGTCTAAGACGTTTTAGGTCTGTAGTTAGAGGGCCTTCCAGGTCTCTGGTATAAGTCCACCTTATTTCAGGGTCTTTAGAAACTCTGTCACCTAAAATGTTGACAAGCTCCTCATAAACAGGGTCTTTTTCACCCAACTTTTCAACCCCCATTATGGTATAACTTTTGAAAGCAGCTCCATAACATCCACAACCTGAATTTCTCTTGCTCTTCTTAACCGTGGAGGTATAGCTAGACTGAGAGTTGTTTTACATGCTGGACATGAGGTAACAAGCTTTTTTACACCCACAAACTTCATCTCCTCTAAACGTTGGGATGCAGTCCATAGAGCAAAGTCTGGATACTGAGCTAAAACTCCACCTCCACCACCACAACACCAAGAATCCTCCATATGTCTAGGCATTTCAACAAGCTCAAGTCCAGGTATCAGTTTAAGTATCTTTCTGGGTTGTTCATAGATTCCAAGACCCCTACCAAGCCTACATGGGTCATGATAGGTTAGCTTCTCGTTCAACCCCTTCATCTTAATTTTTTCTAGTTTTGGTAGTAGAAAGTCTGTGATATGTTGAAGCTCAAACTTTGGCTCCTCAATCTCATATTTTGAAGCCTCTTTAAATGTGTACATGCATGCTGGACATGTAAAAACAACCTTTTCAACCTTCATTTTGTTAAGGGTTTTTATGTTGTGCTCCAAGGTTTTTTTAGCCTCATCAACCAATCCAACCTCAAACAGTGGAGCACCACAACACCATTCCTCTCCACCTAAAACATTAAACTTAACCCCAAGCTTTGAAAGAATGTTAACGGTTGAACGTGCTATCTGCTGCTGTCTATAGGAGGAGCTGCAACCAGCAAAATATACAAGAGAACTTTCACCAGAAGTTTTTACAGTGCTGGGTAGCCACTCAAAACGTTGTTCATGAGACTCTCCATAGGGGTTATGGTATTTTACGATGTTTTCCATAAGCCTTTTATGGGCTGGTAGGGGTCCTACCTCTTTTACAGCCTTAATTCTCATCTCCATAATTATTTTTAGCGGATATACCTCACGGAAAATTGAGCACCAGTGTTCACATGCCCCACAGGTTGTACATGTATACAGAATGTGTAGTAGTTTGTCTGTCCATTTCAACTCTCCCTCTAAAAGACCTCTAGCAATCTCTATTCTTCCTGTGGCATAGTAGGCTGCAAACCCAAATCTTTCACCTGGAGGACACTGTTTTGCAAACTGCCAATGTTCTGTGTTTGAGATAAAAACGTTTTTACAGAATTCACATTTGGCACAACGTAGAATCATTTCATAATAGTCTTCTAGAGACCTCCTTTCCATAGGCCAACAAAATTCTATAGGCATAAACCACCACCTCCTAAAAAGCTAACTTACCAGGATTCATTATGTTGTTCGGGTCGACTATCTGCTTAAGCTTCTTAAGATACATATGGTAAGTTTTAGCTCTGGAGTATGCTATCTCAGCCCATAAAGGATAAGGTCTACTAAAATAGGCTCCCATACCAAAAAGTTTCTGGACAGTCTGCATGTACAAGCTTTTTACCCTTTCAGTTTCCTCAGAGTCGTTTGGGTTACGGTGGAAACTAAACTGGTAGTGTACACGAAAAACTTCTGCTGGTAGGAGTGTACATCCAATATCTTCTTTCGGATAGTTGTGAGATTCTGCAAGCTTATAAACCTCGTTATTGTAGCTTGGAACAGACTTTATCAAGGTTATGAAGGGAATAGTGTTTCGTGCACCCTTATACTCAGACCATTTTCTCCATCCCTTCGGATAATCAATCTCAGCTAACACCTTCTCATCAGCCTTCTTCACACCAGACAAATCTTTCTGAAACTTAAAACCTAGGTTTGAGGCAAGATCTTTTAAATCTGCCTCCTGAACTTCAACATACTCGCTTGTGCCACGAAAAACTACTATAAGAGTCCATTTTGGAAGAATATTTCTAAGCTCTGGAAGATCCTTGGAGGGATTATCTGCAAGCATAAGTGCTAAATCCATGTTATTCATCATAAAAACTTCTTCTCCAAGGTTCCAGAATTTAAGCTCTTTAATGATTTTAAAGCCATCCTCAACCTTTTCTAAGGAGATAAAGACAACCTCGTTTGCCTCACATAGGTTTTTAAGTTTAACCACACCCTCATAGACAATACCAAAGGTTCCCTGAGCAGCAAAAAATATCCTGTTTAGGAAACAGTTTACCCCGTACATTGGGTCGTATGGTTTTTCCTCGTGAAGAAGTGCAGCCTGACCTGTTCCCATTATTTCTCCTGTTGGAAGAACAAGTCTCATCGTTAACAAGGTTTCAGTTCCATGTTTAGGCCAAGCATACAGGGGAACCATTTCAAGATAAGTAACTAAGACTGAGGCTGAGGCTGGAAGTTCTAGGGGGGTTAAAACCCTTAACCCATGCTTTTTTGCCTCATCTTGAAGCTGGGAGAAGGTTACACCAGGCTGAATCATAGCGTTTCTTTGCAGGTCATCAATAAAGATTATCCTGTTCATCTTTCCAAGGTCTATGATGATTCCAGGGTAGGTTGGGATAGCTGCTCCCTGATTGTTTTCCCCTGTACTGTAGGGGACAACAGGTATCTTGTAGTGGTTTGCAATTTTTAGGATTCTTTGAATCTCCTCAACGTTTTTTGGTTGAACAACACAGAAAGGCTGGGTTGGAGGGACAAAGCTTTGGTCTTTAGAATATTTT